>JAFLDX010000003.1 GCA_017302215.1 Lysobacterales bacterium | reverse complement strand
GTCGAGTTCGCCCGCCGCGAGGCGCTCGGCGAGCGTGCGTGCGCCGACGATGCGCCGCGTGACGAGATCAGCGCGGTAGTGCAGGCCGTCGCGCTCGTAGCGTGCGGCGACCGGTGCCGGCACGCGCAGGCCCAGGGCCTCGAGCGCGCCGAGCAGGCGGAACTCGCGGAATGCGCGCGTGCGCGCCTCACCCGTCCACAGGTAGCGGTCGCGGTTCACGCGCGCGACCAGGCCGCCACGCCGGTAGTGGCGCAACACGCACGGGCCGAAGGCGGTGTCGAAGAACGTCACGTCGCCGCGACCGGCACGCAATCGGCGCGCGGCGGGATCGGGATCGAACCAGGCCGGATCGGGCGCGGGGGCGAGCGCGGCGTCGAACAGGATCGCACCGCGCGCGGTCGACTGGACTTGCGCCTCGATCATCGCTCTGCCAAGGTTCCGGCGCCGCGGCGCGGCCATCCACTCGAAGTCTAGCAAGGCCTGCATGTCCCGGGCATCGAATCCCGCCTCCGCAACACCTCCCGCTTCGCTCTGCATCCTGCGCACGTCGGCGATCGGCGACGTCACCCACGTCGTTCCGCTCGTGCGCACGTTGCAGCAGCAATGGCCGGAAACCGCGTTGACCTGGCTGATCGGCAAGCTCGAGCAGCGACTCGTGGGCGACCTTCCCGGCGTCGAGTTCATCCTGTTCGACAAGGCCGCGAAACGCGATGGCTTCCGCGCCGTGCGCGAGCGGCTGGCCGGACGGAAATTCTCGGCCCTCCTGCACATGCAGGTGGCGTTGCGCGCGAATCTGCTGAGCCTGCTGGTCAAGTCGCCGCTGCGGATCGGCTACGACCGGAAACGCTCGAAGGATCTGCACGGGCTGTTCATCAATTGCCGAATCCCGTCGCGCAGCGGCGAGCACGTGCTCGACGCGATGGCGAGCTTCCTCGAGCCGCTCGGACTCCAGCAGACGCAGGTGCGTTGGGACATCCCGATCCCGGATGCGGCGCGCGAATTCGCCGAACGACACCTGCCGGACGGTCCACGCACGCTGGTCATCAGTCCGACCTCGAGCCACCGGCTGCGCAACTGGCGGCCGGAGCGCTATGCCGCCGTCGCCGATCATGCGCTGCGCGAACTCGGCTGGCGGGTCGTGCTGTGCGGCGGCCCGAGCGTTTTCGAGCGCGAGTTCGGCGACGCGATCCTCGGGCACATGCAGTCGCGCCCGATCGACCTCATCGGCAAGGACACGCTCAAGCAACTGCTCGCCCTGCTCGAGCGCGCCGACCTCGTGCTCGCTCCGGATTCGGGACCGATGCACATGGCCAATGCGGTCGGCACCGCGGTGCTCGGCCTGCATGCGGCGAGCAATCCGCAACGCTCCGGACCGTATTCGGACCGTCGCTGGTGCGTCGATCGTTACGACGCGGCGGCGCGCAAGTACCGCGGCAAGCCGGCGGATGCACTGCCTTGGGGGACCAAACTCGAGCACAAGGGCGTGATGGACCTGATCGAGGTCGACGACGTGACGGAGCGCCTGCACGCCTTTGCGCGGCACATGAACGGGCCACCCGGGGTCGGGAACTGAACGAACTCCATCGTCACGGCGATTTCTGGTGTACAAACTCGAATTGTGCAGTGCATCATCGGGCCGTGAAGACGCACCTGCCCCGAGCTGCCCCGTCGCGTGGCGCGCGCGCTCAGGCCGCCGCATCGCCATTGCGACCGCCGGCGCGAACGCGCATCCAGGCGCCGCCGGATGCGGGCACGGGCGAGGCTTTCCTCGCCCGCGACGGCCGTCCATTGCGCCTGCGCAGGATCGTCCCGGGTGACGCCGACGCCCTGCGCCGCGCGTTCGCGCGCATGACGCCCGAACAGATCCGCCTGCGCGTGTTCCATGTGCTGAACGAACTGCCGGAGCCGGTCGCGCGCTTCCTCTGCAACGTCGATCCGGACAAGGTCGCGGCCTTCGTCGTGACCGACGACGATGGCGGCGAGATCCGCGGCGAGGCACGCGTCCACTTCGATCACGTGACCGAAAGCGCCGAGTTCGCCATCGCCATCGACCCGGCATTCACCGGCAACGGGGTCGGCTGGTCGCTCATGACGCGCCTCATCGAGACCTCGCGCGCACACGGCATGCGCGCGATCTGGGGCCACGTGCTGGCGGAGAACAGTGCGATGCTCGATCTCGCCTCGCGTCTCGGTTTCTCGCGCGAAGCGGTGTCCGGCGAGCCGGGCCTGTTGCGCGTGCACCTCGCCCTGGCGCCGACCCGTTGAGACATGCCGCGTGACGAAGGCGATGCCGTTGCGGGGATCGTCGCGGCATCCCTACACTGTGCGTTTCGCTGCGCCCGAGCGGCGTGTACGCCGCCGCCGAACCGAACGATGACCGCCAGCCTGCTCGCCCTCCCGACGTTGCCGACGTCGCCACGTCAGCGCCGCCACTGGATCCGACCGCATGGCGGGGCGCTGGCCCTGCTCCTCGCCGAGGCCGCGGGCCGTCATCACGGCGTGGTCGTCGCGGTCACGCGCGACACGCACGCCGCGCACGCGCTCGAGGCCGAACTGGCCGTGTTCGCCGGCAGCGACCTCGAAGTGCTGCACTTCCCGGACTGGGAGACGCTGCCGTACGACCCGTTCGCGCCGCACCCCGACATCGTGTCGCAGCGCGTCGCCACGCTGTACCGGTTGCCGGGCCTGGCCCGCGGCGTGCTCGTCGTGCCGGTGGCGACCCTCATGCAGCGCCTTGCGCCGCGCAGCTATGTCGCCGGTTCGAGCCTTGTCCTCGAAACGCGCCAGCGTTTCGACCTCGGCGCCGAGCAGCGTCGTCTGGCTGCCGCGGGCTATCGCAACGTGCCGCAGGTGCTCGAGCCGGGCGACTTCGCCGTGCGTGGCGCCATCGTCGACATCTTCCCGATGGGCAGCGCGGAGCCTTACCGGATCGAGCTGTTCGACGACGAGGTCGACTCGATCCGCACCTTCGACCCGGAGACGCAGCGCTCGGCCGCCAAGGTCGAACGCGTGCGCCTGCTCCCGGCGCGCGAATTTCCGCTGACCGAGGAGACCGCGCGCGCATTCCGCAACACCTTGCGCGAACGCTTCCCGATCGATCCGCGCCGGTGTCCGCTCTACCAGGACATCCGCGAAGGCACGGCGCCGGCCGGCATCGAGTACTACCTGCCGCTGTTCTTCGCGGCGGACGGCGCCGATACCACCGAGACGTTGTTCGACTACCTCCCCGAGGATGCATTGTTCGTGCTGGGCGAAGGCGTGCAGGAGGCCGCCGACCTGTTCTGGCAGCAGGCCGGCGAACGCCACGAGCAACGCGCCCACGACATCGAGCGCCCGGTGCTCGCACCGGCCGAGTTGTACCTTCCGCCGCAATCGCTGCGCGAGCGCATCAACCAGCGCGCGCGCATCGACCTCGTGGCAACCGGCAGCGACGCGGGCGCGATCGACACCGGCACGACGCCGGCGCCCGCGCTGCCGATCCAGCCACGCAGCGAGGCGCCGGTCGCCGCCCTCGCATCGTTCCTCGCCAGCTATCCCGGACGCGTGCTGATCGCGGCCGATTCCGCCGGACGCCGCGAACTGCTGATCGAACAGCTCGCACAGGCCGGCCTGCAGCCTCCGACGATCCCGGGATGGGGTGCATTCACGTCACCCGGCGCGGCGCGCTTCGCGATCACCGTGGCCGCGCTCGAAAGCGGCTTCGCGGTGCGCGATCCGGCCGTGGTCGTGCTGACCGAGCGCGAGCTGTTCGGCGAGCGTGCCGCGCAGACGCGCCGGCGCAAGCGTGCCGCGCGCGATCCCGAAGCGATCATCCGCGACCTCACCGAACTCGCGATCGGCGCGCCGATCGTGCACGTCGATCACGGCGTCGGGCGCTACCAGGGCCTGGTCAAGCTCGACGTGGGTGGCCAGGATGGCGAGTTCCTCGCCATCGAGTATGCCAAGGGCGACCGGCTCTACGTGCCGGTGTCGCAGCTGCAACTGGTCAGCCGCTACTCTGGCACGGCGCCCGAGTTCGCGCCGCTGCATTCGCTCGGCGGCGATGCCTGGGAACGGGCCAAGCGCAAGGCTGCGGAAAAGGTCCGCGACGTGGCCGCCGAACTGCTCGCGATCTACGCGCAACGCGAGGCCCGCCAGGGCACCGCCATCACGGTCGACCGCCTGTTCTACGAACAGTTCGCCGCGGCATTCCCGTTCGAGGAGACGCCGGACCAGCTGCAGGCGATCGAGGCCGTGATCGCCGACATGGCGCGCCCGCGGCCGATGGACCGCGTGGTCTGTGGCGACGTCGGCTTCGGCAAGACCGAAGTCGCCCTGCGCGCGGCGTTCGTCGCCGCGACGGCCGGGCGCCAGGTTGCCGTGCTCGCACCCACCACCCTGCTCGCCCAGCAGCACTACCAGAACTTTCGCGACCGCCTCGCCGATTGGCCGATCCGCGTCGAGGTGCTGTCGCGCTTCAAATCGAAGAAGGAGACGGCGGCGGCGCTCGCGCAGATCGCCGAGCGCAAGGTCGACATCGCGATCGGAACGCACAAGCTGCTGCAGAACGACGTCCGGTTCGGCGACCTCGGCCTCGTCATCGTCGACGAGGAGCAGCGTTTCGGCGTGCGCCAGAAGGAGCAGCTCAAGAAGCTGCGCGCCGAGGTCGACCTGCTGACCCTCACCGCGACGCCGATACCGCGCACGCTGAACATGGCGATGGCAGGCCTGCGCGACCTGTCGATCATCGCGACCCCGCCGGCGCATCGTCTCGCGGTCAAGACCTTCATCGGCAACTGGGATGCCGCCCTGATCCGCGAGGCGTTCCAGCGCGAGCTGCAGCGTGGCGGCCAGGTCTATTTCCTGCACAACGAAGTCGAGACGATCGAGAAGACCGCGCGCGAACTCGAGGCACTCGTTCCGGAAGCACGCATCCGCATCGCCCACGGGCAGATGCCGGAGCGCGAACTCGAGCAGGCCATGCTCGACTTCTATCGCCAGCGTTACAACGTGCTCGTGTGCACGACGATCATCGAATCGGGCATCGACGTGCCGAGCGCGAACACGATCATCATCGACCGCGCCGACCGCTTCGGCCTGGCCCAGCTGCATCAGCTGCGCGGCCGCGTCGGCCGCTCGCACCATCGCGCCTACGCCTATCTCATCGTGCCCGACACGCGTGCGATCAGTGCCGACGCCGAGAAGCGTCTCGAAGCACTGGCCTCGCTCGAGGAACTGGGAGCCGGGTTCACCCTCGCCACCCACGACCTCGAGATCCGCGGTGCCGGCGAATTGCTCGGCGAGGAACAGTCCGGCCAGATCGAGGAGGTCGGCTTCTCGATGTACCGCGACATGCTCGACCGTGCGGTGCGCGCGCTCAAGTCGGGACAGGTGCCGGACTTCGACCTGACCAGCGAGCACGATGCCGAGATCGACCTGCACCTGCCGGCCCTGATACCGGACGACTACCTCGCCGACGTCAATGCGCGCCTGACCCTGTACAAGCGCATCGCCAGCGCCCGCGACGAGGATACGCTGGACGAATTGCAGGTCGAGATGGTCGATCGTTTCGGCGTGTTGCCCGACGCGGTGAGGAACCTGTTCGCCATTGCGTCACTGAAGCTGCGCGCGACGGCACTCGGCATCCGCAAGTTCGAGCTCGGCGCGAACGGCGGGCGCGTGCAGTTCGTCACGCAACCGGCAGTCGATCCGCTGACCCTGATCCGCATGGTGCAGACCCTGCCGAAGGTCTACGCCTTCGACGGACAGGACAAGCTGCGCATCAAGCTCAGCCTCGACGGTGCGAGCGAGCGCCTGCGCAGCGCCCAGGAGATCATCACTGCCCTCGCCAGGCGCAGCGACAGGACGGAGACCGCGCCTGCGCCTCGCCGCGAGACTCCCGATCTTCCGCGCCGCGCCTGAGGTCGAGCGCGCCCGCGTCGCGCTCAACGCGGCGGCGTCGGCGGCGGCGCGTTCCAGATCCGCTGCCACATCGCGGCGAGCCGCGACCGCGCCTGCCAAGGCCAGTCGAGCTGTTCGGGCCGGATCGCCGTCCAGCGACCATCGCGTTCGCTGGCGACGACGAAACGGAACGTGTAGTCGGGCTCGTCACCCATGCGCAGGTCGGACACGACGAGGCGCCCGTCGACCGCTTCGGCCTTGAGGAATCCGCGCGCGAACCACTCGAGGCGTCGCAATGGTGCCGACAGCGGGCGCACGGCCGCCAGCGCGCGCTGATCGGATGGGTAGTGTTTGAACTCGATCGGTCCCTCGTCGGCGACCAGCGAGCGCGTACCCTCGAGGTGTCCGTCCGGCGTCATCACGACCATGCGCCAGAGCAGCGTGTTGAACGGCATCGGCACCGAGAAGCGTGGCGCATCGGCGAGCCCGCGTGCGGCCAGTTCGGTTGCGGCCGAGCGTTCGACGAGGGCCTTGGCGACCAGGCTCCAACCGAGGTAGGCCGTGCTCAGGGCGAGGCCGGCGAACAGGGCCGTTCGAGCGGCCGGTCGCGCGCCCGACCACAGCCCCGCGACGAACGCAAAGAGCAACGGCAGCGTGTACAGCGGATCGATGATGAAGACGCTCGAGATCATCACCGGGGGCAGTGGCAGCGGCCAGAACAGCTGCGTCCCATACACCGTGAACGCGTCCAGCAACGGATGCGTCAACAGGGCCAGTTCGATTGCCGCGAACCATGCCCACGGTGCCGCGCGCACCGCATCGGCGCGTTGTCGCGCCAGCCAGGCGAGGCACGCGCCGAGCGCGGCCAGTACGAACAGCGAATGCGAGGGTCCGCGGTGCCAGGTCATGTGTCCGATCGGATCGAGATCGAACAGCGCGAGCACGGCGACGTCGAGGTCGGGCAAGGTGCCGAGCACGGCACCCGCGACGAGGGCGCGACGACGTTGCGTCGGCGGAACGCAGGCCGCGGCGACCGCGCCGCCGAGGACGATCTGGGTCAGTGAATCCATGTCGGCAGCATACCGCGGCCGCCGCTGCGGCCTGCTACGACGCGCGGGCGCGCGATCCGCCGCGAACCACGGATCAGCGGTCGGCCGCGCGATGCGCCTCGGCAGCGAGTTCGAACGAACGCACGCGTGCGGCATGGTCGTGCAGGTTCGCGGTCAGCATCAGTTCGTCGGGGCGATGCCGCGCGATGAAGGTGCGCACGCCCTCGGCGACCTCGGCCGCGTCACCAACCACGGCGCAGGCCAGCGCCTGTTCGACGCCGGCCTTCTCGAGCGGCGTCCAGAATGCCTCGATGTCGTCGATCGGCGGCGGGATCAGGCCCGGCTTTCCGCGTCGCAGGTTGACGAAGGCCTGCTGCTGGGTCGTGAACAGGCGGCGCGCCTGCGCCGAGGACGCTGCAGCAACGACGTTGGCCGCGAGCATCGCGTAGGGTTGGGCGAGGCGTGATGACGGACGGAAATCGCGCCGGTACAGCGCGAGCGCCTCGTCCATCGCGGCGGGCGCGAAGTGCGATGCGAATGCGAACGGCAGCCCGAACGCAGCCGCGAGGCGCGCGCTGAACAGGCTCGATCCGAGCAGCCAGACCGGCACGTCGATGCCGGCACCCGGCACCGCACGTACCGGCTGGCCCGGCGCCGCCGGCTCGAACCAGCGCAGCAGTTCGGCGACATCGTCGGGAAACGCTTCCGCGCTGTCGAAATAGCGGCGCAGCGCGCGCGCGGTCGCCTGGTCGGTGCCCGGCGCCCGGCCGAGACCGAGGTCGATGCGCCCCGGGTACAGACAGGCCAGCGTGCCGAACTGTTCGGCGACCTGCAGCGGTGCGTGGTTCGGCAGCATGATGCCGCCGGCACCGACACGGATCGAACGCGTGCCGCCGGCGACGTGGCCGATCAGCACCGCGGTTGCCGCGCTGGCGATGCCGGGCATGTTGTGGTGTTCGGCCAGCCAGTAACGTCGGTATCCGAGTCGTTCGCCGGCGCGCGCGAGTTCGAGCGTGTTGGCGAAGCTCTGCGCGGCGTCGCTGCCTTCGGCGACGGGGGCGAGGTCGAGGATCGACAACGGGATCATGGCGGTGTCCACGGCGGGGCTGCCGAGGAGGTGGGGGCGAACGCCGCGAATGCCATGCCTGCCGCTAGCAGGGCGGCCGGCGGAAACGCAGCGAAAGGCAGCTGAGGCCGCCATCGACGCGTGCGAACTCGCTCATGTCGAGCGCGAGCGTGCGGTAGCCGCGCCCTTCGAGGCGCGCCTGCAGGCGCGGATGGCCGCTGGCGACCAGCACGGCATCGTTCACGCACACGGCGTTCGCGGCGTACGCCTCGTCCGCGTCGACCGGCACGATCGAGTATCCGGCGAAGTCCGCCATCGGAAACCCGTCGATCGCGAGCAGATCGCGTCCACCGAGCCAGGCGAGACCACTCTTGAGATGCAGGATGTCGGTGCGCGCGCGGATGTCGATCGCCGTGCAGCCGATGCCGCGCCTCGCAAGCCAGCTCGCGAGCTGGTTCGCACCGGCCTCGTTCGTGCGCGCCGAGATGCCGACGAAGAAGCGGCCGTCGGCTTCGCAGACATCGCCGCCGTCGAGCGTGGCCGGTGCTTCGATGGCGGACGTCTCGAAGCCGGCCGCGCGCAAGGCGCTTTCCACGGCGTCCACTTCGCCCCGCCGCGACGGCGCGCCGGGACGCGTGATCAAGACCTCGCCTCCGACGATCACCGCCGTGTCCTCGACGAACGTCGCGTCGGGATGCGCCGGGTCGGCCGGCAGCACGGTCACGGCGAGGCCGCAGGACGCGAGCGCCTCGCGATACCGCGCGTGCTGTTCGAGCGCGAGCGCCGGCGAAGGCCACCCGCGGTCGTCACGCCGCAGGCCATGTACGAGAGCGGCGTCGGGCAGTCGCACGATGGCGGCATCAAGGCGTGCCGTCGTGGCGCCTTCGGCACGCGCCGACGTCGATGGCGTTCCCGCGGTCTTGTCCATCCCGTTGCGTCCACGTCGTGCGAGGTCGCGACGATAGCGCGACCGCGCGCCGGCCGGCAGCCCGGGATGCTGCGCATCGAGCCCGGCGCGCCGGGTCACGTCGCTTCATCGCTGCTTGCGCATGCCCTGATTGCCGCGCGCACGCAGCAGGTTGGCCACATGCGTCGCCTCGGGTGATGGTGTCGATCCGGTCACCGGCGCCGAGCCGGCGTCGTCGGTCGGATGACCCGGCGCGATCTCGACGTCGCTGCGGCCCGTGAACGGATTGGCCGGCGGATAGCTCGGCCCCTGCTTGATGCGCTCCTGCTTCGCCGCAAGCGCCTCGAGAAAATGCCGCTTCGCGACGGCGGCACTCGGCTTGCGCGGACGGGCCTGCACACGCGTTGCGGAATCCTTCCGGACGACCGGCCGGGTGGATGCTGCGCTCGTGCGCGCGGATTTCGCGGCGGCCTGCGTGCGTGCGGCGCCCTTGCCCGTCGTGACGGAGACCTTGCGCTCGCGCGAGACCGATTTCTTCATTGAACCGTTCGCCGCGCGCTTCGCCGGAGCCTTCTTCGCTGGGGATTTTCTTGCCGGCGCCTTCTTTGCAGGCGTCTTCTTTGCAGGTGCCTTCCGGGTCGGCACCTTCGCGACCGCACCGCGCCTGGCGGGTGTCTTGCGCGCCGACGGCGCGCGGGCCGCCTTCTTTACGCCACTCGCCGCTGCGCGCTTGTTTGCCGCCGGTCTGGACGCCACGACCTTGCCGGCCGCACGCTTCTTCTTCGCCGCGGCGGTCTTCGTCGTGCGTCGGGCGGCCGTGGAGGTCTTGCGGGATGCAGTCGGGCTCATGCGCTGTCTCCGGTTCGGATGGGAGCGAGCCATTGGCAAGGTGTTCGTGCGGCCCGCAGCGTCTTCCTAGCAAGCCCAGGCTTTACCCGCGGTTAAACGCGACGCGCCCGCGCCACTTCGCCAGCGTGTCACGGGCTTTCGCGCCGGTTAAGCCGAGCGACCCGAGACTGCGGGCGAGCCGAAGCCGAGGAAACGACATGTCCGTGATCCGCCTGCATTGCGAGCACTGCGGGACCGACTTCATCGACGCGCGTCCCGACCTGCGCCACGGCGACGACGTGACCTGCCCCGCCTGCCGCGCCCCGCATACGGTGACCACCGGGGACGCCATTTCCGGTCGCATCGAAACGGCCGCCGACATTCCGGTGCGCAAGCCGGAATCGTCCTGACCCGCCGATGCCGCTCAGACGGCAGCGGTGACCACGATCTCGATCTTCCATTCCGGCCGGGCGAGCGCAGCCTGCACGGTCGCGCGCGGCGGCGTATGGCCGGGCACGACCCAGGCCTCCCATTCGGCGTTCATCGCGGCGAAGTCGGCCATGTCGGCGAGGAAGACTTCGGCGCGCAGGATGCGTGTCTTGTCGCTGCCGGTCCGTTCGAGCAAGGCATCGATCGCGGCGAGCACCTGACGCGTCTGCCCGCGAATATCGGCGTCGGCGTCGTCGGCGATCTGGCCGGCGAGATAGATCGTGCCGTTGTGCACGGCCACCTCCGACATGCGTGGGCCGACATCGAGTCGCTGGATCATGGTGATTCCTCGTACGGGTGAGCGGTGAAGTCGGAGGGCTCGCGTTCGCCCAGCGCAGCGAGCGTGCTGTCGAGTGCGACGCGCTCGTCGAAGACGAAGCACGATCCTTCGTAGCCGAAGCCGCCGACCTGCTCGAAATAGCCGAGAATGCCGCCGTCGAGCTGCCAGACGTTCGCGAAGCCGTGGTCCTGCATCCACAGCGCGGCCTTCTCGCAACGCACGCCACCGGTGCAGAAGCTGACGATCGCGGCATCCGCGAGTTCGGTACGGCACGCCTCCACGGCAGCCGGGAATTCGGTGAATGCCGTGATCGGCAGCGTGCACGCACCGGCGAAGCTGCCATGCTCGACCTCCTCGCGATTGCGCGTGTCGAGCAGCACCACGCGCCGACCGTCCTCGTCGACACCGCGCTCGAGCCATGCGGCGAAGCGCTGCGGCGACAGTGCGGGTGCGCGGCGTGTGAGCGGCGAGACCTCGCCGCGTCGGAACGTGATGATCTCGCACTTGCGTTTGACCTTGAGCCGCGCGAACGGCGTCGTCGCGCTCCGGCTGCGCTTGACCACGATCGCGGCGAGGCGCGCATCGGCGCGCAGTGCATCGACGAAGGCATCGATCGCGCCGCGCGTTCCGGCGAGGAACAGGTTGATCCCCTCGGGCGCGACGATGAGCGTGCCCAGGAGTTCGAGCTCCGCCGCTCGCGCACCGAGACGCCGCGCGAGCGCATCGGCGTCGTGGATCGGCACGAAACGGTAGGCCGCGATGTTCTCGATCATGTGCCGATTGTAGGTTCGACCCGCACCGGCGTCACGACCGCTGCGTGCACGCGCTGGCCACGTCGCTGGCGATCGTGCATCCTGCGCGCTCGAACGATGTTCGCCGCGCCCTCGCCCGGGTGGCGAAACCGGTATACGCAAGGGACTTAAAATCCCTCGGCCGCAAGGCCATGCGGGTTCGACCCCCGCCCCGGGCACCATGGACTGGCTGCATCGCTCTCACCACCCACATCGAGAGCGCGTCCGCATCCTTGCGCGCGTGGGTCAGGCCGCTAGTCCACGCGGGTAGTCCGCTACCTCCAGGGAAAAGTTGCGCATTAGGGGTCGGGCCACATGGCGGGCGGCGCGGCGGCATCAGGCGCATAGGGCTGCTTGCCTGCCACTGGACGGACCTGGTGGCCCTCGATCCGGGTGACGGTGAGCAGCACACGCAGCGCTGTTGCCAATGGCGCACCCAGCGCGAGCGCAAGCCACTCGAGCAGTTTCGTCCTCGCCTTACATGAAGTACGGCTTGTCGCCCTCGCTGCCCGGCTTGTTCACGCCCAGGTTTTCGCCCACGTACCGATCGGGATGCGCGATCACCTTGGCGACGAGATCGCCCACGCTCTTGCGCGATACCACGGTGCCCTTGAAGGGGTGGCCCTTGGCGGTGGTTTCATAGTCCACCTCTTCTTCGTCCATCAACCAGGCCGGGCGCACGATCGTGTAGTCAAGGCCCGAGGCTTCGATCGCGTCGGCCGCGCGGCGGAAGGGCTTGAGGTCTTCGCCGATGATGGCGTTGTTCCACTTGCCGAACTTGCCCGGCACCTCGTCGTAGATGCCGAGCGACAGCACGAAGACCAGGCGCTTGACCCCTGCGGCCAGCATCGCAGCGATGACGGCTTCGGCCTGCTTGTCGAGGTCTTCGCCGGTCAGGTTCGCATAGACGATGTCCTGCCCGGTCATCACGCTCTTGAGCAGTTTCTTGTCCAGCACGTTGCCGATCACGACCCTGGCATTCGCAGGCTCCTGGCCCGTGAGCTTCTTCGGATCGCGCAGCAGCAGCGTCTGGCGGATGTTGGGGTCAGTGGCCAGCGCCTTCACCACCCATTGGGCGATCTGGCCGCTGGCGCCGAGGATCAGGATGTTTTTCATGGGTGCTCGATGTCAGAGGTTTTTCTGCAAGAAGGGAATCAGCCGCGCCAGCGCCTGGCCGACGGGTTCGGGCTGGTCGTACAGCTCGTAGTGCGTGGTGCCTTCGATGACGACCAGCTCCTTCACCCTGGACGCCGCACGTGCGTAGATCTCGAGCCCGTCGCGGTAGGCGCCGAAGCCGCCCGGCTTGTCGCCGACCACCACGATCATCGGCACGGTGAGCAAGGTTTCGGCCAGGTGAAACGCGTCCCAGCCGACCGAGGCGGCGCGGTGCGAGTACAGCGCGCGTGTGCCGGCGTGGTCGTTGACGCAGCGGCGGCGGTAGTAGTCGGTCGCCCCCAGCACGTCGACGTCCTTGGTGCCGGATTCCTTTGCCGCTTCGAGCGAGGGCGGCACGAACAGGTCCACCCGCCCCTTCTCGCCGCGCGCTTCTGCCGTGCGCTGCTGTCCCATCGCCTCCATCTGGCCGATGGGGTCGAAGCCGGTAAAAGCCTCGCGGCACAGGCGCCCGTAATTGACGCCGGTGATGCTGGCCACAGCCTTGAGACGGCGCTCGGTCATCACGGCGTTGAGCACGTAGCCGCCGCCACCGCAGATGCCCAGGATGCCGATGCGATCCGCATCCACGTAAGGCAGCGTGACCGCGTAGTCGACCACGCAGCGGATGTCTTCCACGGCCAACACCGGGTCTTCAACGTATCGGGGCTCACCGCCGCTGGCGCCCTGCGTGCTGCGGTCGAAGGCGATCGCCACGAAGCCGGCTTCGGCCAGTGCCTTGCCGTACACGTTGCCCGAGGTCTGCTCCTTGCAGCTGCCGATCGGGTGGGCGGTGATGACCGCCGGGTAGGTCTTCTTCTCGTCGAAGTTGGGCGGGAAGTACAGGTCAGCCGCGATGTCCCAACAAGGGGTCTTGATGCTGACGGTCTTGGGCTTGCTCATGATGGATTGCTGGATTGAAAGAGAGGATTACTTCAGTTTGGCCTGAAAGAACGGCGCCAGTTGCGAGACGGCTTCGTCGACGTATTTCTGCCCGTCGTACAGATCCATGTGGTCGGCGCCTTCGACGACGTAGAGCGTCTTGTCTTTGCTGGCCGCGCGCGCGATCAGGTCGTCGCTCATCCACTTGCTGCCGGCCTTGCTGCCCGCCACCGCGAGGATGGGCTGGGTCAGGAAGGCCTCGGCCTTGTTGTACGCGTCGTAGGTGATGATTTGCGTCAGGCAGCGCGCCAGGGTGAAGCCGGGCGCATTGGGGTGCTGGCAGCGCGGCGTGTGGTAGTACTCCCAGGCGCCGCGCAACTCGGCGTTGGGCGCGTCTTCTTCGCGCATGGGCGCCAGCGGCAGGGTTTCGTCCTTCTTGCCCTGGTTCCTGGCGTCGGTGCTGCGCGCGTTGGAGCCGAATTCGACATAGCCCATGGCGTCGGCGTCCTTGACCGTGTTCTCCCAGCCGTTGCGGAACATCTGGCCGATGTTCACGGCGCTCACCATGCCCAGCGCCTTGATGCGGCGGTCATTGATGGCGGCGTTGGCGCTGTAGCCCGCTCCGGCGCAGATGCCCATGGCACCGATCCTTGCCTGGTCCACGTAGGGCAGCGTGGTCAGGTAGTCGATCACGGCGCTCACGTCTTCGGTGCTGATGTAGGGGTTCTCCAACTGGCGCGGCTCGCCCGTGCTCTCGCCTTGATACGAGCGGTCGAAAGCGATGGTGATCAAGCCGTGCTCGGCCAGCTTCCTGGCATACAGGCCGGCGGTCTGCTCCTTCACGCCACCGCCGGGATGCGAGACGACCACGGCCGGGTACTTCCTGGATTCGTCGAAGCCGGCGGGAAAGTTGATGACGGCGGCCATGGTGATGCCTTGACCGTTGAGGTTCTTGAAGCTGACGTTGGGCATGAGGGTCTCCGGTGGTGAATGCGCGGGCCGGCGCAGCAGGGGGCGCCGGCACATTCATCCTAAGCATCAGGATTGATATAGATAAGCACCCTCTACAAGACATGAGTGGTTAGTTAGACTAAACAAATGGCCATCGACCCCTCGCTTGCGTTCTCCCTGACGTGGTTTGCCCACATCGCCCGCCACCGCAGCTTCACCAAGGCCGCGACGGAAATGGGGGTCACGCGCGCAGCCCTGTCCCAGCACCTCAAGGGGCTGGAGCAACGTCTGAACATGCGGCTGCTCAACCGCACGACGCGGCACATGTCGCTGACGGAAGGAGGACAGCGCTTGCTGGATGTCCTGCAGCCCGCGTTGACGGCGGTGGAACGGGCGGTATCGGAGTTGGGCGAAGCGAAAACCGAGCCCTCGGGCCTGATCCGCATGAACTCCTCGCGCATTGCCGCCCGGCTGCTGATCGAGCCTCACCTGGGCGAGTTCCTGGCACGCTATCCCAGCGTGCGGCTGGAACTGGTCATGGACGATGGCTTCTCCAACATCGTGGCCGATGGGCTGGATGCCGGCATTCGCCTCGGGGAGAGCCTGAGTGAGCACGTGGTTGCCGTACCCATCACGCCGCCCCTGGAAATGGCCATCGTGGGCTCGCCTGCTTACTTCGAGCGACACGGAATACCGCAGACCCCGGCCGACGTCATGAAGCACAACTGCCTGGCCTACCGCTTTACCTCCAGCGGCACGATCGACCGCTGGTCGTTCTCCCCGCCTGATGCCGAGGACCGCGCCGTGGTGTTCGAGCCGCAAGGCAGCGCGGTGTTCAACGACGACGAGAGCATGCTGCGTGCCGCCTTGCAGGGTGTGGGGTTGGTACAGCACATCGACCTTTGCGTGCGTCAGCATCTGGCCAACGGCGCTCTGGTGCGGGTGCTCGCCCCTTGGTGTCATTCGTTTCCGGGGTTCTACCTCTACGTGCCTTCACGCGCGCAGATGCCTGCAAAGATTCGGGCGCTGATCGATTTTCTGATTGAGAAGCGGGAGCAGTTGGTGCTGGAGTCTCGCCCCCGTTCCTCTCCCTCCAAAGTGAGGCCACGCGAAGGGCGCAACGCGGTTCGCGGTCTGGCTCGCCAACGTGGCTCAAGGCAGCCCAGCCGTTGACATGTCCGCTGCAACCGTGACCCGAAGGTGATTCCGACGTGGCATCCGGCCTCTATCTGGTCACCCTGCTCAACGACGAACCGATATCGGTCAACGCAAATGATCCGCGCCGCGCGGACAAGGCGATCAAGGTGACGCGTGTCCATTGCAAGCTCGGCAAGGCGCGCGATCTCGAGGTGCGCGCGCGAAACTACGCGAAGACCTTCGGCGCGGCCCATGTGGCGTTCCGGCCGATCGCGTTCGTCGACGACATCGCGCGAGCCGAGCGCTGCATCCTGCGCGCACTTGCGCCCTGGCGACTGCGCGGCGCACGGCGGCGACCGACCGAATGGCTGGCGGGCATCGATCCGCAACGGGCCGTGGCGACGGCCCTCGATGCATTGCGCGAAGCCGGCATCGCGTTCGTCGCACCGGCCGAAACCTGAGGATTACTCGCCGATCCCGACCCGCTTGCCGATGCCACTGGCGAGATCGATGCGCACGACCTCGTGCACGTTCGTGTTGGCGATCCACAACGCACCGGCGGCGACGCCGAGACCGCCCGGTTCGTTGAAGCGGTAGTTGACGTTGAGCGGACGCACCGCGCCGGTCTTGAGGCTCAAGGCCTTGAGCTTGCCGTTGTAGCTGTCGGCAATGAAGACGATGCCGCGTGGGTCCATCGCGATCGCGAGCGGGTTCTGCAGGCGCGCCGTGTCGCGGTTGCCGGCAGCATCGCCGAACTCCCATGGCCCGATGCCGACGAGGGTCGTCACGCGCGCGTCGGCGAGGCGCACGAGGCGGATCGCCGACGTCGCGGCATCGGCGACGAGCAGTTGCAGGCCACTCGCGACGACGCTGCTCGGTTGGGCGAAGCTGGCCTCGCCGGCGAGTGCGTCGTCGATGCCAAGCCGGCCGCTGCCGGCGTACACGCCGACGCGTCCGCGCACCGGATCGAGTTTCCAGATCTGGTGCTGACCGCTGGCCGCGACGTACAGCGCATCGGCGACCATGACGAGGTCGGTCGGCGCACCGATCGGCGTGCGCTGCGCTTCGGCGTCGCGCGGACGCTCGCGGCCCGCTTCGCCGGTGCCGAGGATCGTCTCGACCTCGCCGCCGTACAGGCGGATGCGACGCACCGCGTGGTTGCCACGATCGGCGACGTAGAGCAGGTCGTCGCGTAGCGCCAGGCCCTGCGGGTCGTTCAAGCCACACTCCGCATTGCGCCCGTCCCAGAAACCGGGGTCGCCCGAGCCGAACTGGCGCAGGATGCGGCCTTCGTGCGTGCACTCGAGCACGCGATGATGGCCGCTGTCGGACACGTAGAGCAGTTCGGGTGTGGCGAGGACCTTGCCGGGAAACGCGAGCGGCATGCGCGGCTCGGGACGCTGCGCCGGCATCGCCGGACCGTACTCGCGCAGGTCGCGTTCGGCCGCTTCGTCGAGCAGGCGCGAGATCCACTGGTCGAGGTCGCGGCGCCTGCCCTCGCCCGGAATGACCGCGGCGACCTGGCCTTCCGCGTCGACCAGCACGACGCTCGGCCAGGCATCGACCGCATAACGCTGCCACAGCACGAAATCGGCGTCGCTGGCCACGGCATGCCGGATGCGCAGGCGATTGACCGCCTTGAGGACGGCACCGGCATCGCGCTGGTGCGGATACTTCGGCGTGTGCACGCCGATCACGCTGAGGCCGTCGTGGTAGCGGCTCTCGAGCCAGGCGAGGTCGGGCAGCAGGTTCCAGCAGTTGACGTTGTCGTACGACCAGAACCACAGCAGGATGACGCGTCCGCGCAGCGCCGACAGCGTCGGCGCCTCGCTGACGTTGACCCATTCGAGCCCTGCCGGGAACTCCGGTGCCGGCAAGCGTGCGTCCATCGTCGCCTCCCCTCGGGCCGCGCTGCGCTCAGCCGCGCGGCGACGGTCGATTATGACCCAGCCAGCCCTGCACGAGCGCATCGACAGCGGCCTCGGCGAGGTCGATGACGCGCTCGAATCCGGCCGCTTCGCCGTAGTACGGATCGGGCAGCTCCTCCACCGGATGGCCGGCAAACGTCAGGAACAGGGCCACGCGATCGCGGGCGGTGGCCGGCGTCACCGCAAGCAGGGCGCGCAGGTTGACGCGGTCCATCACGAGCAGATGGTCGAAACGGGAGAAATCGGCAGCCGCGACCTGGCGTGCGCGATGCGCACCGAGATCGTAACCACGCGCGCGCGCATGGCGGATCGAGCGGCGATCGGCCCCATCGCCGACGTGATAGTCCTCGGTGCCGGCGGAAGCCACCGCAATGGCGAGGCCGGCAGCGGCGAAGCGGCGGCGCGCGACTGCCTCGACGGTCGGCGAGCGGCAGATGTTGCCCATGCAGACGAACAACAGCGAACGCGGCACGATGACCGGCATTTCCGACTCCGCAGCATCACCGCGATCGATCGGCCGTGGTGGTGGTGCGTGGCATTGTAATCCGGCCCGATCGAACCCTCGAACCCGCAGGTGCAAGCGCCGGACCCGTGCGCAGGCGGCACGGGCCTCGAACGCGCGTGTCACTCCTCGTCGACGATCTCGAGCGCGGCGCCGACGTCGCGGGCATGCGCCTCGGCCAACTCGCGCACGCGACGTGCCGTGGTCTCGTTGGCGACCTCGACCTCGATCGCATGGAAGCCCGGACCGATGTCGTCGGGAAGCCCGGCCGAGCTCGAGTCGTCGTCGTCCATGTGCGGCATGAGGTCGGCCACCTCCTCCGCCGAGTCGACGCCGTCGAGCGACGACAGCAGGTTGATCAGTGCATTCGCGGCATCGTCATCGGCGGTCAGGCGCAGGTGCACGGTCGGCATGGCGGTGTCCTCGTCGTTCGGGGCGTCCATTGGAAGCGAGGTCGACGGAATCGCAGCCGAACGACGATGCGACCGTCCGGCAGGATCGAGTCCGACGCAACGCCCATCCGCGACGGCTTCTCCTACAATGGCGCACTTTCGCGCCGCGGTCCCGCAATGCCCCGCTCCGGTCGAACCCGCACCGCCGTGTCCGCGCGCACCGCCGCGCGTCACTGATGGAAACCTGCGACATCCTCGTCATTGGCGGCGGCGCCGCCGGGCTCATGTGCGCCGCGACGGCGGCCCGGCGCGGGCGACGCGTGCGCGTGCTTGAACGCGCGAACCGGGTCGGCAAGAAGATCCTCATGTCGGGTGGTGGCCGCTGCAACTTCACGAACCTCGGCACCACGCCGGCGAACTTCCTGTCGATCAATCCGCACTACTGCAAGTCGGCGCTCGCGCGCTACACGCCGGCCGACTTCGTCGCGCTGGTCGAACGCCACCGCATCGCCTGGCACGAGAAGGAACGCGGCCAGCTGTTCTGCGATGTGTCGTCGAAGCAGATCGTCGCCATGCTGGTCGACGAGTGCGGTGCGGCCGGCGTCCGGATCGACACCGGTTGCGCGATCGACGCCGTCGGACACGGCAGCGACGGGTTCCGCGTGACGACGTCGCTCGGTGCGATGTCGGCACAGTCGCTCGTCGTCGCGAGTGGCGGGTTGTCGATTCCGAGCATGGGCGCGACCGGTTTCGGCTACGCCCTCGCGAAGCAGTTCGGCCACACCGTGCTGCCGACGCGCGCCGGACTCGTGCCGCTGACCCTCAGTGGACGCCATCAGGACGAGTTCGCCGACCTGAGCGGCATCGCCGTGGCGGTGGCGGCGCACTGCAACGGCGTACAGTTCGATGCCGACCTGCTCGTGACCCACCGCGGCCTGAGCGGTCCGGCGATCCTGCAGATCTCGTCGTACTGGCAACCCGGCGACGACCTCCGCCTCGACCTGCTGCCCGGTCGAGATGCCCTCGACTTCCTCGCATCGCACCGCGCGGGCCATCCTGCTTCCGAGCTGCGCAGCGTGCTCGCCGACGCCTTGCCGCGACGACTCGCCCAGCGCCTGTGCGAGACGCGTTTCGGCAGCCGGCCGATGCGCCAGTACGCGCCGAGGGAACTCGCCGACATCGCGGACGGACTGCGCGGGTTCGCGGTCGTCGCCAGCGGCACCGAGGGCTACCGGACCGCCGAAGTCACCCTCGGCGGTGTCGACACGCGCGAGCTCTCGTCGACGACCATGGCGTCGAAGCACGTCCCGGACCTCTACTTCATCGGCGAGGTCGTCGACGTCACGGGTCATCTCGGCGGCTACAACTTCCAGTGGGCCTGGGCTTCGGGGCATGCGGCCGGGCTCTCCGCATGACACGATGATCCCTCGACCGATGCCGCACCGCCCATGCCGACCCTGCGCCTGACCGAACTGAAACTCCCGCTCGGGCACGACGAGACCGCGCTCGAGGCCGCCGTGCGCACGCGCCTCGGCCTGGCCACCGGCGAGCCGCTGTCGATCCGCATCTTTCGCCGCGGCATCGATGCCCGGCGCAAGTCGGCGATCGTGTTCACCTACACCCTCGATCTCGATACGCCACGCGCGGGCGAGTTGCTGCGCCGATTCGCCGCGGATCCGCATGTGCTGCCGACACCCGACATGACCTGGCGAGCGGTCGTCGAAGCCGGCTCGGCCGCCGTCGCCGGCGGACGCACGCGGCATCCGCGTCCGCTCGTGATCGGCCTCGGTCCCTGCGGCCTGCTCGCCGCGCTCGCACTCGCGCAGATGGGCCTCGAACCGATCGTGCTCGAACGCGGCAAGGCCGTGCGCGAACGCACGAGGGACACCTGGGGCCTGTGGCGCCGGCGCGTGCTCGACCCGGAGTCGAACGTGCAGTTCGGCGAAGGCGGTGCAGGCACGTTCTCCGACGGCAAGCTCTACAGCCAGGTCCGCGATCCGCTGCACCATGGACGCAAGGTGCTCGAGGAGTTCGTCGAGGCCGGCGCGCCGCCCGAGATCCTGTATGTCAGCAAGCCGCACATCGGCACGTTCCGCCTGGTCAAGATGGTCGAGCACATGCGCGCGAAGATCGAGGCGCTCGGCGGCGAGATCCGCTTCGGCCAGCGCGTCGACGACCTTCTCGTCGAAGGCGGGCGCGTGCGTGGCGTCGTGCTCGCCGACGGCAGTGCAGTGCGCAGCGACCATGTCGTGCTCGCGATCGGCCACAGTGCGCGCGACACGTTCGCCATGCTGCATCGATGCGGCGTGCACATCGAGGCCAAGCCGTTCTCGATAGGCGCACGCATCGAACATCCGCAGTCGCTGATCGATCGCGCGCGCCACGGTCCGAGCGCGGGCCATCCCCTGCTCGGCGCGGCCGACTACAAGCTGGTCCACCACGCCGGCAACGGACGCGCCGTGTACAGTTTCTGCATGTGTCCGGGCGGCACCGTCGTCGCCGCGACCTCGGAACCGGGCCGCGTGGTCACCAACGGCATGAGCCAGTACTCGCGCGACGAACGCAACGCGAACAGCGCGATCGTCGTCTCGGTCACGCCCGAGGACTACCCGGGCCACGTGCTCGCCGGCATCGATTTCCAGCGCCGCTGGGAAGGCCTCGCCTTCGGCGCGGGCGGCGGTGACTACTCGGCGCCAGCGCAACGCGTCGGCGATTTCCTCGCCGGCCGTGCCTCGACCGCGCTCGGCGACGTGGCGCCGTCGTACACGCCGGGCGTCAAGCCGACCGACATCGCGGCCTGCCTTCCCGGCTTCGCCATCGACGCGATGCGCGAGGCGCTGCCGATGTTCGAACGCCAGATCCGCGGCTTCGCCCAGGCCGACGCGGTGCTGACCGCGGTCGAGACGCGCACCTCCTCGCCGATCCGCATCCGCCGCAACGACGGCGACCTGCAGAGCGTCAACGTGCGCGGCCTCTATCCCGCCGGGGAAGGCGCCGGCTACGCGGGCGGCATCCTTTCGGCCGCGATCGACGGCTTGCGCGTCGCCGAGGCGCTGGCCCTCGACTTCGCCGGCGTCGACCGGTCCGGCTGAACGCTCAGGATTCCCTGCCCTGCATGCGCGCGAGCAGATCCCGGCAGCGCGACGGGTCGTCGCGGCGACTGGTCGCAACGAGCGGCACGAGCGCGGCCGCCGGCGCGGCGAACACGCCGAGCACCACGGCGCCGATGCCCCGCGCGATCAGCGGGCCTTTCTTCACGCCGACCTCGGGGTGCAGGAACGAGCCACGCACCTGCAATGGCGAACGCAGCGAGAGGATGCGCAGGCCCTTCGCCTGCGGCTTGACCTCGAGATCGAAACGCTCGCGAGCGAGATCGACCTTGCCCTCGACCTCGATCAGCGCCTCCTTCGTGTCGACCAGGAAGGCCTGCGGCGTCAGCACGCCGCGCTCGGCGACCAGTTGCGCCGCCGCACACTCAAGCTCGACGCTACGGTCGCCGAACAGTTTCGTCAGCAGCAGGTTGCCGAAGTTGAGGCCGGCGGTTTCAAGCAGCGCCTTGCTGACCCGGCCATGCTCGATCAGGAGCTTGACCTCGCCATCCGCCGTGGCGAGCACGGCGGCGAGCGAGTCGCCCGTGCCGGCGAGCGCGAGCGCACCGTTGATCTCTCCGAACGTGGCATCGCCGGTCGCGAGTGTCGGCAGCAGTCTCGCCATCTGCAGCGCGCGCGCTTCGAGGATGAACTGGCCCTGTGGCGGCTTTTCGGCACCATCGATCTGCACGCTGCCACCGATGCGCCCGCCGGCGATGCCGAAGCGCAACGGGTCGAGGCGCAGGCGACCGGCCTCCATGCGCACGCGCGCCTCGACGCGGTCGACCGGCCAGTCACGCGCGTGCACGATGCGCTCGCCCGCGAACTGGACGTCGGCATCCATCGCGCGCCAGCGCCCGGTGCGGAAATCCGAATCGGTGAAGAAGCGCCCGGATGCGGAGGCTTTGGCCGCTTCGGCACCGATCCCGAACGTCTCCGCCAGATCGGCCGACTGCAGCAGTTGCGAGCGCACCTCGCCGGTCAGGCGCCCGCGCGGCTCGCCGTCGGTGTAGGTCAGCGAACCGGAGAGATCACTGCCACCCACGCGTCCGGTGAACTTCTCGTAGCGGTAGATGCCGGCACCGGCGCCCTTGCGGAAATCGACATTGAGTCGTCCCTCGGTCGCAAACGCCTCCGAATGCGGCAGGCTGACCCCGGTCAGCGGGAACAGATCGGCCATGTCGGCGCCCGACAGCCACAGACGCAGGTCGAGCGCATCGAGCGCGGCCGGATGGGTCAAGGTGCCGACGAACGCGATGCGCGTCTTGCCGGCGCTGAAGCGCGCCTGCAATGGAAACGGATCGTCGGGGTCGGCGAAGTCGAGCACGCCGCCGGCACGACCACGACCCTCGACCGGAACGCCGCGGAACGCGCCTTTCGCCGTCCACGCGAACTCGTAGGCGCGGCTGGAGTGCCGCTCTCCACCTCGCTCCGTCGCGCCGGCCTGCGCCGCTTCTCCGAACTGGCGCGCCGCGCGCTCGCCGATGCGGTCGGCCGATCCGGCGCGCGCAGCGCGCTCCTCGCTGCGCAGGACGTCCTCGAAGCCGCGTGGCGCGTCGAGTGGAGCGAGATCCATGCCCAGATCGATGTGATGGATCGAGTCGATCACGCGCACATGGCCCTGTTCGAGCACGAGTTCGCCGAAACGCAGGTTCCAACCCGTGCCTCCGGTCGTCGCGAACTGCCAGTTGGTTCGACCTTCCGCATCGCGCTGCAGCGACACGTCGGCACCGGTGAGGCGCAGCGCCGGCACGTCGATGACGTGCCCGAACAGGGGCACGGGCGAGATCGCGAAAGCGAGTTCCTCGACGCGCGCCATGAACGGCGCAGCACCCCACTCGGTATTGGCGACGACGATGTCGTGGGCGAACACATGCGGCCACGGCAACCAGGAGCGCTCGCCGGATGCATCGGTAACGCGCAGCCATTGCACCTCGAGGTCGCCGCGGATCTCGAACGGCCGCCCGATCGTCCGCGACACGCGCTCGCCGACCCACGCCCGTGCGCCGTTCCAGTCGAAGTTCATCACGAAGACGACGCCCGCGACGACGAGAACGCACAGCGCGAGCACGGAACCGAGCATCCAGCGCAACCACCGGCGGCGCGCGGTCGGCAAGGGGTGCGGCGACGCAGCCGTCCCGTCGTCGCGTTTCGCGTGCCGCCTGTTGGACTTCATGCCGTGTTGCCTTCATGACCACGCGTGCCGGACGCTGACGTCGCCCGCGACGAGATCCACGTGCATCCCCGCCGCGACCAGCCCACTCGCACTGCGACGCTGCGTACCCGCTTGCGCCGCGACGGACAGGCTCGAGACATTCCTGCGTGGAAAATCACAGCACCGACTGCCTGGGATAGCTGATCCGGTGGATGCCCGCGGCGTTGTAGCGGCGCGCGTAGATCGGATGCGTGCGCCTGAGCAGTTCGATCGCGCGCTGCGTGCTGTCCTCGTCCGGCGTGTAGACGAACAGGAAGCCGGCGCCGCGCGCGGCGGTCTTGCGGTCGTCCTCGATGTAGCCCATCTCGGTGCCGACGAACCGCACGACGGCCTGCTTCGCGCGCTCGACCAGACCCGAACCCTCGAGCGACTCGAGCGTGCCGACGAGGAATGGACCGTCGACTGCGGCGACATTGTCCGCCGCGAAACCGGCCGCAAGGAACTGCATGCGCACTTCGTGCGCGCGCGCATCGGTCTCGAATGCCGCGAGCACGTAGTGCAACGGGTAGAACACACCCATCGACGTGTCCGATTCCTTGAAGAAATCCCAGTGGCTGCGCATGACCGGCTCCCGCGTGATATGGGGCCACCCTACCGATGCGGGCCCTGCCGGCGGGTGAACGGCACCGTCGGAGGGCGATACCCGATTCGAGTCCACCGGCTCGGCTGCGGGACCGCTTGCATGCATGAACGAACGAACCCGTGCGCCGCGGCCGGATCACGAACCGCCCTCTCAGGCCACCGCGGCACGCCGATGCCCGGTTCGACGCGCGCGCACGCTCGCGGCCAGGCGCTCGAGCACGCCGACCGACGTCGGCCAGTCGATGCACGCATCGGTGATGCTCTGGCCATAGCGCTCCGCGCGACCCTCGACGAGGTCCTGGCGTCCGGCTTCGATGAAACTTTCGACCATCACGCCGACGATGCCGGAGGCCCCGTCGGCGATGCGTGCGGCAATGTCGTCGACCACGCGTGGCTGGTTCTCGTGCTTCTTGCCGCTGTTGGCATGGCTCGCGTCGACCATCAGGCGCGCGCCGAGGCCGCTGCCCTCGAGCATCGCGCAGGCGGCAGCCACGCTGTCGGCATCGAAGTTCGGTCGTGGCCCGCCGCGCAGGATGACGTGGCAGTCGCGGTTGCCGGTCGTCGTCGCGATCGCGGTGCGACCGTCCTTGGTAACGGCCATGAAGTGATGCGGCTGCGACGCCGCCATTACGGCGTCGACGGCAACGCGCACGCTGCCATCGGTGCCGTTCTTGAAGCCGATCGGGCACGACAGGCCGGACGCCATCTCGCGATGCACCTGGCTCTCGGTCGTGCGCGCGCCGATCGCACCCCAGGCGACGAGGTCGGCGATGTACTGCGGGGTGATCATGTCGAGGAACTCGCAGCCGGCCGGCAGGCCGAGCGCATTGATGTCGCGCAGCAGCCCGCGCGCGAGGCGCAGGCCGCGGTCGATGTCGAAGCTGCCATCGAGGGCCGGATCGTTGATCAACCCCTTCCAGCCGACCGTCGTGCGCGGCTTCTCGAAGTACACGCGCATGACGATCTCGAGTTCGGCGCAATGACGTTCGCGCTCCACGGCGAGTCGGCGTGCGTAGTCGATCGCCGCGCGCGGATCGTGGATCGAGCATGGACCCATGACGACGACGAGGCGATCGTCCCCACCGTCGAGGATGGCGTGCACGGCGCGGCGCGCTCGGCTGACCGTTGCGGCGATGGCTTCGGTGCATGGCGCCTCGGTGATGACGTCGGCCGGCGTGCCGAGCGTGCGAATCGCACGGATGCGCAGGTCGTCGGTAGCGATGGTCATGATGAGGTCTCCGCTTTTCGATGGGCGCGGTCAGGGATGGCCGCTTCCGTCACGCAAAAAAAACCGCCCTTGCGGGGCGGCCCTTGGAGTTTCCGGGTGGTGCACCGATCAGGTCGGCCGCACACTCTGCTCCGCGAGCCGCGCCAGCGCGCTGCGGTACCAGAAGTACGAACGGAGGAAATCGATCGACATGCCGACTTGATATCACAGCGCGCGGGCGCTGCGTACTGTTGCTTGCGCAACCAATCCTTAACGACGATTCGCGCCGCCCGCACATGCCACCGCATCAAGGGCAGAATGCGCCGAACCTGCACACGGGGACACCGATGGCGCCGTCCGCACCCGATGCCGAGCCTGCTCGCGCAGAACCCGTTGCCGCCGACTCGGCTCCGTTCACCGCAACCGTCCTCGAGCCGCCACGGGCCCAACCGACCCGGCCCGGGGCCTATGTCTCGCCCACCGCGGACGAAGCCTTGCGCCGCGCCGCGCGCGAGGCGCAGATCGAACTGAACACGGGCATCCACCGCCTGCTCGTCGTCCTCGTCGCGGGAGGCGTGCTCTACACCTGCTATTTCGCGCGCGAACTGATCCTGCCGATCCTGCTCGCCGCATTCTTCGCCTTGCTGCTCAGCCCGCTCATGCGCCGCCTCGTGCGCCCGTGGTTGCCGCGCTGGATCGCCGCGCTGCTGCTGATGAGCCTGTTCTTCGCGACCATCACCGGCATCGCCAACGCGCTGTATCCATCGGCCGCGGAGTGGGCCGCGCGCACGCCGCAGGTGCTGCGCGAGGCAACACCGAAACTGAAGGCCCTGCTTCGTCCGGTCGTCGAAGCGAGCAAGGTCGGCGCCTCGCTCAGCGAGATCGCCGGCGAAACGCCGGCGCGCACGCAGCAGGTCGTCGTGCAGGCGCCGTCGCGCCTCGGCCTGCTGACGACCACGCCGCGCGTGCTCGCCAGCGTGCTGGCGGTGCTGCTGTTGACGTACTTCTTCCTGATCTACGGCGAGACCCTGTTGCGGCGCGTGCTGCTGTTGCGCCCGACCTGGTCGGCCAAGCGCCTCACGGTCGACATCGTCCGCTCGATCCAGTACGACGTGTCGCGCTACTTCCTCACCGTTTGCACGACGAGCATCATCCTCGGCGCGGTCACCGCGGGATTCCTGTGGATGCTCGGTGTCGAGACGCCGCTGCTGTGGGCAGCCCTTGCCGCCCTGCTCAACCTGACCCCGTACGTCGGCCCGATGGTGATGGCCGCCCTGCTGTTCCTCGTCGGCCTGTCCCAGTCGCCGACGATCGGCGCCGCCCTGCTGCCGGCCATCGGCTACCTCGGCCTGCACACCCTCGAGAGTCAGGTGGCGACGCCGCTCGCGCTCGGCCGCACGATCAACCTCAACCCGCTCGCGATCATCCTGTGGCTGCTGATCTGGGGCTGGCTGTGGGGCATCCTCGGCCTGCTTCTCGCCGTGCCGATGCTGGTCTGCCTCAAGATCGTGTGCAGCCGTGTCGAGAGCCTGCACAACTGGGCCGTGCTGCTCGAGAAGTAGAGGTTCTTCCTTCCGCACCGGGTCGGCGGCCGGATCACCGGCCCATGAACGACGAACCCCCGCTCGAGCGGGGTTCGGGCGGGTCCGATGAAAGCGGGTCGATCAGCTCGCGGACTTCTTCGCCGCGGCCTTCTTCACCGGCGCCGCCTTCTTGACGGCCGGAGTCTTGGCGGCCGCGGCCGCCGGCTTCGCACCGGTTGCCTTCTTCACGGCGTGCGGGCGCACATTGCCGTGGCTGCGGATGGAGATCTTGCCCTTGCGGGTCTTGCGGTCGCCACGGCCCATCGGAATTCCTCTCGAGATAATTCGGGTCAGCAAAGGTCGCGCAGGATAGCAGCACGCGGCCGGAGCGCAAGTCGAGGCGGCGTCACGGCCGGCCCGCTCCGCCGCATTCCACCTGACGGCAAGCCAGGCCTTCGACCTGCACGGTGGCATGAGCGATGCCGAAGCGCGCGCGCAGGACCTGCTGGATCGCGACGATCGCGCTATCCGGTGCGACGGACTCCTCGAGGCGCGCATGCAGGGTGGCGATGCGCTGGCCGCCCGACAGTTGCCAGACGTGGACGTGATGCACCTCGCGCACGCCGACGGCCTGCGCAACGACAGTCGCGGCCACGCGCTCGACTTCGGCGCCTTCGGGCACGCCCTCGAGCAGGATGTGCGCACAGCGGCGCAGCAGGCGGATCGCGCTGTTGAGGATCAACAGGGCGACGATCACGGAGATCAGTGGATCGGCCCAGAGCCAACCGAAGAAGCGGATCAGCAGCGCCGCCGCGACCGCACCGACCGAGCCGAGCAAGTCACCGAGCACATGCAGGCGCGCACCGGCCGTGTTGACGTCATCGTGGTCATGCCCGCCGAGCACGCGCAGCACGATCAGGTTGACGACGAGACCCGCGATCGCGACCGCCAGCATCGTCCCGGACAGGATCGGTGCCGGCGCCAGGAAACGCGCGACGGCCTCGAACATGATCCAGCCGACGAGGAAAACCTGGGTCAGCGCATTCGTGTAGCCGACCAGCACTTCGAGGCGCGCATAGCCGAAACTGCGTCGCGCATCGGCCGGTCGCCGCGCGAACAATGCGCCGAGCCAGGCGAACAGCAGGGCCGAGGCATCGACGAGCATGTGCGCGGCATCGGCGAGCAGGGCGAGCGACCCCGAGATCCAGCCCCCGACGGCTTCGACCACGAGCATCGACGTGGTCAGCGCGAGCGCCCATAGCAGGCGCCGTTCGCCGCGTGGCGCGTGCGCATGGCCATGCTCGTGCGAATCGTGGCCGTGCGCTCGATGGACATGCGCATGCCCGGCGTGCGAGTGCGCGGAGTGGTCGTGGTCGTGCATCGCTGGCTACATGGCGGGCGGCGGCGACCATGCTAGTCAGGCAGCGCGCGGTTACACAATTCCAGTGGCGTGCTCAGTGCCGGCAGTCGGGGCCGTGCACGTGGTTGAGGCGCAGGTTGACCAGATGCGAGAGCGCGACGAGCGTACCGCCGAGGCTGACAAGCACCGCATGCAGCGCATCGGCATGGCTCGCACCGACGAGCAGTCCGGCGACGAGCAACACGATGCCGGGAATCAGGAACCAGAATGCCCTCCAGCTGCCGTGCCGGCGCAGGCCGAAGGCGAGGCTCGCCGTCGCCAGGGCAATGGCGAAGACGACGAATACGCGCTCGACTCGGTGATCGGCGAGAAATCCGAGGCCGAGCGCAGGCAGCACGCCGAACACGATCGGCAACAGTGCGCAATGCATGGCGCACACGAACGAGGCGACCGCACCGACGCGGTCGATCACGCGGTCGAGCGCGCCGGCCGGTGATGCGAGCGGCGCGGGCTGTCCGGCGAGTGACTCAGGAGGACGACGCATCGTCGATGAGGATAGCGCACGGATCATTCGGGGTCGCCTTCGGGGCTCGGCATCGCAGGCAGCGTGACTTGCTGCATGCGCGCACTCGCATGTTACAGTATAACATACAGATTGTCTCCCCGCTGAATCAAGGACATCCCATGAAGCGTCGCCTGCTGTCCTGCGCGATCTGCGCCGCGTTGTTCGCCGTCGCGGCGACGTCCGCCGTGGCCGAGACGCCGACCGATCAGCCGCCGGCACCGGACGGCGCGCCCGCGCCCCCCGAAACGCTGCCCGACGTCGTCGTCAATGCCACGCCGCTGCGCGAGGCGGTCGACGAGATCGTGGCGCCGGTGAGCGTGCTGTCCGGCGCGACCCTCGATGACGCGAAGGCCGCCACGATCGGCGAAACGGTGGCGAAGGAGGTTGGTGTGCAGACCACCTCGTTCGGCGCCGGCGTCGGTCGACCGGTCATCCGCGGTCTCGATGGTCCGCGCGTCAGCGTGCTCGCCGACGGACTCGGCTCGGGCGACGTGTCGACGGTCAGCCAGGACCATGCAGTGGCGGTCGAACCGTTCCTCGCCGACCAGATCGAGATCCTCAAGGGCCCCGCCACCCTGCTCTACGGCTCCGGCGCGATCGGCGGTGTCGTCAACATCGTCGATGGCCGCATCCCGACGGCATTGCCGAGCGAGGTGCTGAGCGGTCGTGCCGAACTGCGCGGCAACTCGGTCAGCGACGAGCGCACCGGCATGGCGCGCGTCGATGCCGCTGCCGGCAACCTGGCGCTTCATTTCGACGGCAGCTGGCGCGACGCCGACGACTACGGGATCCCGGGCGGCACCCTGGCGAACAGCTTTCTCGAAACGAAGAGTGGCGCACTCGGCGCATCCTGGATCGGATCGCGTGGCTACCTCGGTGCCTCGGTCTCGCGCTTCCTCGACCACTACGGCAATCCGGCCGAGCCCGGCGACGAGGAGGAAGGTGGCGTCACGCTTCAGCTCGCGCAGACGCGCTACGACATCAAGGGCGAGCTGCGCGATCCGCTCGCCGGCTTCGCCGCGCTGCGCTTCAGCGCCGGCCACGTCGACTACCGCCACACCGAGTTCGAGGGTGACGAGGTCGGCACCGTGTTCCTCAACGACGCCAACGAGGCACGCGTCGAGCTCGTGCAGGGTGACTGGAAAGGCTGGCAAGGCGCCTTCGGCGTGCAGTTCCTCGACCGCACGTTCGAGGCGATCGGCGAGGAGGCGTTCGTGCCGAAGACAAGCACGCGCGCACTCGGCGTGTTCGCCCTGCAGCAGAAGACCCTCGGCGCGTTCAAGCTCGAACTCGGCGCACGCGCGGACCGCCAGTCCAGCGACCCGCTCGACGGCCCGAAGCGCGACTTCTCGCCGCTCGGCCTGTCGCTCGGCGGCATCTGGCGCATCGACGACGCCTGGCACCTGAGCCTCAACCTCGACCGGGCACAACGTGCACCGGCCGAGGAAGAGCTGTTCGCCGACGGACCGCACGTCGCGACCAATGCCTTCGAGATCGGCGACCCGGCGCTGGCCACGGAGACTTCCAACCAGGCCGAGCTCGGACTGCATTTCCACGGTGACCGCGTCGAAGCGAAGATCGCCGCGTATGCGAACCGCTTCAGCAACTACGTCTACCTTCTCGATACCGGCGAGTTCGAGGACGACCTGCCGGTGCGCCAATGGACGCAGGCCGCCGCGAAGTTCCACGGTCTCGAGGGCGAAGCGAAGTTCACGCTGGCCGAGAACGCGAGCGGACGATACGACGTGCGGCTGTGGGGCGATACGGTCAAGGCGCGCCTCGCCGATGGCGGCAACCTGCCGCGCATCGCACCGGCACGCCTCGGCATTGACTTCGGCTGGACCGCGGACGCCTGGCGCGCTCGCCTCGGTGCCGCACGCTACTTCCGCCAGGACGACGTGGCCCAGTTCGAGACCGAAACGCCGGGCTTCACCCTCGTCAGCGCGCACCTGAGCTACGCGATCCCGACGGCCGCCAATCTCGACTGGGAGGTGTTTGCCGACGGCAACAACCTGACCAACCGGACCGCGCGACTCGCGACGTCCTACATCAAGGATCTCGCCCCGCTGCCAGGCCGCTCGGTTGCCTTCGGCGTGCGCGCATTCTTCTGATCGACGCGACGCTTTGGGGAATACTGCGGACAGAGCATCACGGCTGAAGCCGTTTCCTAACGAGGGCGGCGCTGCAGGAAACGCCTTCAGGCGTGATGCTCCTGCTTCGGGGCGTGATATGCGCGGCCCGCTTGCAACCGCCGATCAGGCGCTGCCACCCTCGCAGTCCGCGCAGAGGCCGTGGACTTCGAGAGTCTGCGCGGCCGGCGTGAAGCCGCGTGCGCGCGCCTGCGTGGTCAACAGCCTCGACACGCGCTCGTCGCAGATCTCGATCGCCGCCGAGCAGGCGTCGCAGATCAGGAACGGCACCTGGTGCGCTTCGCCCGGATGATGGCAGCCGACGAAGGCATTGATCGACGACAGCTTGTGGATGAAGCCGTTCTCGAGCAGGAAGTCGAGCGCGCGGTAGACGGTCGGTGGCGCGGCGACGCCGGGGCCATCCTTCACGCGCTCGAGAAGGTCGTAGGCCTTGACGGGCTTGTCCGCCGCAGCGACGAGTTCGAGCACGCGCTGGCGCAGCGGGGTCAGGCGCAGTCCGCGCTCGGCGCAGCTTCGCGTCACGTCGCGCACGAAGCCGTGCGCATCGTGTGCGTGCACGTGGTCGCGGGCATGCGGCTGGGCGGCGGCTTTGGGCATGGCGAACCATCGACATCGAGACACTCGACATGGCGATGCTAACACCGCCCTGCAAGGTGGCGCGGCGCAGCGACCTCCTGCCTCACCCGCCGCGCGGTGGCGGCTCCGCGGCGGGCGGGCGCAGCGGCGCACCGCAATGCCGGCAGGTCGCGGTGAACTCGCGGTTCGCGCCGCCACAGCGCGCGCAGGCGTGCCGTTCGGAGCGGGCCAGCGCGATGACGATCCAGCCGATCGGTCCGAGCACGGTGGCCCAGACCAATCCGTAAATCGTCCTCCCCTTCCACCAGCCGATCAACGCGCCGATGCCGCTGCACAGGAGGGTCAACAGGGCGGCCCACAACCACAGCATCGGATCGAGCAAGGCCGCGAGGCAGCCCTCGAGCACCCTCCGCGCCTGGTCGGGATCGGTGGCGTCGAATGCCACCGCGCCATGCAGGCACGCCATGAGGTCCATCGATCAGCCCCGCGCGCGCACCAGCGCCGCGTCGATGCGACGCAACGCCTCATCACGTCCGGCGAGGAACACGGTGTGATCGATCGACGGCGACACCTGGGTTCCGGTGATCGCCACACGCAACGGTTGCGCGACCTTGCCCATGCCCTCGCCGATTGCTTCGGCCGCGGCCTCGATCGCGCCGTGCACACCGGCAACGCTCCAGGCATCGAGCGCGGCGAGTTGCGCATGCGCGGCCTCGAGCGCCGGCACGGCGGTCGCGGTCTTGAGGTGCTTGGCGACTGCCGCCGCGTCGTAGTCGGTCAATGGCGCGTACCAGACGCGCGCCTTCTCGGCCATTTCCTTGAGCGTCTGTGCACGCTCGCGCAAGGCCACGATGACGTCGACCGGCTTGGGGCCGCTGGCCGGATCGATGCCGGCCGCGCGCAACTGCCATTCGAAGTGCGGCACCAGTTCGAGCGGATCGTCGTTCTTGATCGTCTGCTGGTTGAGCCACGACAGCTTCTCGAGGTCGAACCTCGCCGCCGCGCGATTGACGTCGGCGACGTCAAACAGCTCGATCATCTGCTCGCGCGAGAAGATCTCCTGGTCGCCGTGCGACCAGCCGAGGCGAACGAGGTAGTTGAGCAGCGCGTGCGGCAGGAAGCCGTCGTCGCGGTACTGCATGACGCTGACCGCGCCATGCCGCTTGCTGAGCTTCTGGCCGTCCGGCCCGAGGATCATCGGCAGGTGGGCGAACGTCGGCACGGCCGCGCCGAGTGCATGGTAGATGTTGATCTGGCGCGGCGTGTTGTTGACATGGTCATCGCCGCGAATCACGTCGGTGATGCGCAGGTCGATGTCGTCGACGACGACCGCGAAGTTGTAGGTCGGATAGCCGTCCGAGCGGAACAGGACGAGATCGTCGAGTTCCTCGTTGCTCCACTCGATGCGCCCCTTCACCTTGTCGTCGAACACGACACTGCCGCCGGTCGGGTTCCTGAAGCGGATCACGCGGTTCGGATCGTCGCGCAGCGGTTCGTTGCGGTCGCGGTAGTAGCCGTTGTAGCGCGGCTTCGTTCCGGCGGCCATCGCCTGCGCACGCATCGCCTCGATCTCGTCCTTGGTCTCGTAGGCGTAGTAGGCCTTGCCGGCCTTGAGCAGATCCTCGGCGACCTGGCGGTACCGATCCATGCGCAGGGTCTGGTAGTACGGACCTTCGTCGTGAGCGAGGCCGAGCCAGTTCATGCCGTCGAGGATCGCCTGCACGGCCGCGTCTGTCGAACGCTCGCGGTCGGTATCCTCGATGCGCAGGATGAACTCGCCACCGCGATGGCGCGCCTCGAGCCAGCAGTACAGCGCGGTGCGTGCGCCTCCGATGTGGAGATACCCGGTGGGGCTCGGGGCAAAGCGGGTTCGGACCGTCATGACGCGGGCTGGCACGCTGGAAATCGGGGCGCGGATCGTAGCAGATCGGGCGCTTGCGGCCGCTCCGATCAATCGAACCCGTGCGTGAAGATGCCTTCGTCGAACGCGGCGACGACGACGCGACCGACATACGATCCTGCAGGCTCGCTGCCGGTTTCCGGAATTCCGAGGAACACACGCTCGCCCGAGATCGCGAGGCTGCGAACCGGATACGGAAGAATGCCGGTGTACGGACCCGCCAGCGGCACGCTCCATCCGGCACCAGCCGGCGGAAGCTGTGCCATGTACAGGTACTCCGGTCCGAATTCGGTCGCCACGCATGCGACGCGCGAACCATCGGTTGCCGTCAGCGTGCATCCCGCCATTCCGGGCGACTCGAATGCTGCGCTTCCCGCCATGGACCAGCCATGCTCTGCATCTGTGTCGTAGACGAGCAGCGCCGGGGCCTGGTCGCCGAACGCGAGTACCACCAGGCGTGCACCGGACATCGACGCTCGACGCAGGTTCACGAGTGTACCCGGCGGAACCGCCAGTTCGTCCACGAACCCGTACTCGCCACCAGACCAGTGATGGATCCAGCGTCCGGCCAGCAACCAGTCGCCGGCAACATGCACGCGGTATCCGAAGGCGTCCGACGCAGGCGCGTCGGCCGGCAACTCGATGACGCCTGCCGGAACGTAACCACCTGGGTTGGCGCGAAAGACATGCACATCCGCCCGCGTGACGCCGGCATCCGAGAAGCGTCGCGTGAACGCGACGGTCGACCCATCGATATCGACGTCCATGCCGTGAAGCGCGCCGGGAGTGGCCGGCCCTTCGATTTCGGCGACGACCGCGGGCACGGGCGACGTCGCATACACCAGCAGGCGCGTGCGGCCATCCGTCGCGGAACGCGCCGCGACGACAACGCGCGATCCATCAGTGGCCATCGCGCGGCCGAGTCCGGCGTCAACGGCAGGAGAAGGAAAGCCCGGCAGCATTGTCACGCTGTCTGATGGCGAAGGAGCCATCGGATGCGTGAAAACCGCGCCCGAGCCGAGATCGGTCGACGATGATCCGGGACTGCCGATCCATACGTCATCACCCACCGCCGCGATCGCAGTGCCGAAGTACGCGTGACCTGCATCGGGTTCCGCCGCGACGTTTCCGGCCGGTAGCCAGTTGCCGTCGGAACCACGCACCGCCGCCTGTTCGCCGAAAACGGCCAGGTCGTCACCCAGAGCCACCGACTGGATGCCGACGGCACGCATCGGCAGGTCGAGAACCTGCACCCACGCGTTGGCGTAGTTGCGCTCGTGGATGCGCCCACGCAACGCTGAGCCGGAGCCGACCCCGGTAACGAGCCTGCCGGACGACGCCGCGAACGAACGCGCCGGAAACACGGCCGTCGACTGCCAATTCGAACCGGAACGGAGCCCGACCGCGAGCGATCCGGCCGGCTGGCTGCCGACGAAAAGCCACTCGCCGTCCACCAGGATCGAGCCCGTCGACGAGTCTCCCAAATCACCGGCCGCCTCGTGGTTCCAGACGCCGGCTTTCGGCAACACGCTGACGCACTGCATGCGCCAGCACTGGGCTACCCGCTCGCCGTCGGTGGCAGCAGGAACGGGATCGAACAGGAAAATCGAGGACCCCGTGTAGCCCGCATCGATCCATCCAGCCTCGACATCATCCCAGCGCAAGGTCTCGAAATACCCGCCACCCCCTGACACAGGTTCTCCGGATACCACGAGGACCTCGCCGCGCAGCGAAACACGCGTTCCGTACAGACGTGCGCGCGAGGCAGCCGACAACTGCGACGACAGGACCCATGCGCCGCCTTTCCTCGACCAGACGTCGACACGACCCTCGCCGGCAGCAGCCGACGCCAGTCCGACCGCCAACCGATCGCCGTCGGCCGAGAGATGGATGCGATCGCCGTCGGCCGCCGAGCCTTCGGCCACGAGTTGCGGCGCGCTCCAGAGTCCGCCGGACCGCTCGCGCACATAAAGCCGGTAACCGCGCGCCGAATCCGGCGCATAGGCGATGAATACCGTGCTCCCCGATGCCGCGACCACCGAGAATCGCGGCGCCTCATCGTTCGCGCCCGGAGGGCGGATCTCGTCGACGATCCAGGACCCGGATCCAGCCCATGCAAGGCTCGATGAAGCAACGACTGCGCCGATGAACAGGCGTCGCAATCGGGTGGCAACGTCGTTGCCGGAGAATTTGGCCGCAACTCCGAAATCCGCGCGACGCATCGATTCCAATCCCGAATCCCGTGTCGGTGCGCCAATGTAGGTGCTGTGGCGACGGGCAGCAAGCACGAAATCGCACCTTACACACGTCGGCATCCGAAATTGGGCAAACTCCGGCCACCATCCCGATCGACCCGGAATCCCCATGCCCCATCGGATCCCCGCGACGTGCTTCCTGCTGCTCTTCGTGACCGCATGCGCCGGCACTCCGCACAAGGGCGAGGCGGACGACGGCGCGCGCGCCACGCTGGCGATCCTCGAGTCGACCGACGTGCACTCGAACGTCATGAGCTACGACTACTACCGTCTCGCCGAGGATCCGACGCTCGGTTTCGAGCGGCTCGCCACGCTCGTGCGCGAGGCGCGGCGCGAGTTTCCGAACAACCTGCTGTTCGATGCCGGCGACACGATCCAGGGCACCGCGCTGGCCGACTGGCAGGCGCGTGGCGAGCCGCTGGCCTGCGGCGACAAGCTCGCGATGTACAAGGCCATGGATGCGCTCGGCTACGACGGCGGCACGATCGGCAACCACGAGTTCAATTACGGCCTGCCGTTCCTCGACCAGGTCACCGATGCGCGGCTCGACGTCGACGGCGTCACGCCGCGGCGATGCACGGGGCCGGATTTTCCGCTCGTGCTGGCCAATGTCGATTCGGCGCGGACCGGCAAGCCGCTGTTCGCGCCGAGCGCCGTGCTCGAGCGCCGCATCAAGGCCGTCGATGCACACGGGCGCGAGGTCGAATCAAGCATCCGCATCGGCATCATCGGCTTCACCCCGCCGCCGATCCTCGAATGGGACAAGGACAATCTCGCCGGCCGCGTGACGGTCAGCGGCGTCGTCGAGGCCGCGCGGCGCCACCTGCCCGCGCTGCGAGCACAAGGCGTCGACCTCGTCGTCGCGATCTCGCATGGCGGAATCAATCCGTCGGCGTACACGAGCGACATGGAGAACGCGAACTGGCACCTCGCCGCCGAACCGGGCATCGACGTGCTGCTGCTCGGGCATTCCCACCAGGCGTTCCCGGACCCCGGCAACGCGAAGTCGCGCTTCGCGACGATGCCCGAGGTCGACAACGAGCGCGGCTTCCTGCGCGGCAAGCCGGCCGTGATGGGCAACTTCTGGGGCAAGAGCCTCGGCGTCGTCGAACTCGCCCTCGTGCGCGAGGACGGACGCTGGCGCATCGACGCGCCCGCCACGCATGCCGAGGTGCGCGACCTCCGCCTCGCCGACGGCCGCTTCGTCGCGCCGGATCCGGCGATCGCCGCGGCCATCCGCGCCGAGCACGAAGCGACGATCCGCTACGTCTCGACGCCGATCGGCTCGACCGACTTCGCCATGGGCAGCCAGCTCACCGTCGTCGGCGACGTCAGCACGATCGAGCCCGTGAACCGCGCGCAACAGGCCTACGTGGAACGCCACATCGGCGACACGCGTCCCGATCTGGCCGGCATCCCGGTGCTGTCGGCCGTTGCCCCGTTCAAGGTCGGCTTCGGCGGCGCCGGCGATTTCACCGACATCGCCGCCGGGCCGCTCGCGATACGCAACGCGGCCGACCTCTACCAGTATCCGAACACGATCGCCGCCCTGCGCCTCGACGGCGCCGGCATCAAGGCCTGGCTCGAGCGCTCGGCCGGCTATTTCAACACGATCGATCCGTCCTCCACACAACCGCAGGAACTCGTCAACCGACGCTTCCCGGCCTACAACTTCGACATCATCCAGGGCGCGATCCGCTACCGCATCGACCTCGCCAAGCCTCCCGGTGCCCGCATCGTCGACCTCGAATTCCGTGGACGGCCCATCGATCCGGCCGCTCCGTTCCTGCTCGTCACGAACAACTACCGGGCCGGTGGCGGCGGGGATTTCCCCGGCGCCGATGCCGACCATGCCGCTTTCGACAGTCCGATCATGAACCGTGACGTGCTGATCGAATGGATCCGCGCGCGCGGCCGTCTGACCCGCGCGGCGGATGCCGGTGAACGCCCCTGGCGCTTCGTGCCGATGCAGACACGCGGCGCCGTGACGTTCACGAGCGCCAGCGGCCAACTCGACCGCGCGCACGCGGCCGGCATCGAAGGCGTGCGCCTCGTGCGCGATCATGGCGACGGCATGGCCACGTACGCGATCGATCTTTCGTCCCCACGCTGAACGTGGACTGCGTGAGCCGCTGTCCCGCGCCGACGCCGATCTGCGTTATCGTGACCATGGATGCCGGACCGCTCAGCCGACGCAGCCCGCGGCGTTCTCCCTCCCGAACCTGCAATCACCCCGACCGTCCTCGATGAACCGCCCCGTGCCGACCGCTCACGCCGCCGTGCCGAAGCCAAGCCTGCTGGCGCTTGCACTCGGCCTGGCCGGCATCGGAGCGGCGAACGCCGACGACATATCCGTAGTCACTGTCCCGCGCGAATGGCCCCTTCCCTACGAGCGCTCGGCCATGACGACGCCCGTGCGTGCGCGCATGCTCGCGATGCAGTTGCACCATCCCGACCATGAGGTGCGTGCGGCCGGCGTGCGCACGGTCACCACCTGCGCGGATGACGGCAGCCCCGGCAGCCTGCGCACCCTGGTCGATTCGGCCGTGAGCGGCGATACGATCGACCTCGCGCATCTCGCCTGCGACCGCATCGTGCTCGACGGCAGCGTGCTCGAGGTCGAGGCGACCGATCTCGCCTTCGTCGGACCGGGGGCCGATGCACTCACCATCGACGGCAACCGCCGCAGTCGCGTGCTGCGCCACGCGTCGTCCGGCGAGTTGCGCATCGAGAACCTGACGATCGCCGGCGGCCGCTTCGTGGCCGAGGGAACCGATGTCGGCTACGGGGGGTGTATCGCCGCCGGCGGGTCGCTGACCGTGTCGGGATCGGTCGTGCGCGATTGCACGGCGATCGGGGTCGGCGCATATGGCGGTGCGGTGTTCTCCGGACCGCTGCTGATGCGCAACAGCACGATCACGGGCAACACCGCGTTCGGCGACCACCCGACCAACGGCACCGCCGCCTACGGAGGCGGCCTGTTCTCGTACGGGATCGACATCGCCGACAGCACGATCTCGAACAACCGCGCGATCGGAACGCACAATCCACCGCTTTCGCATTGGGAGATCGGCGGCGGAGTCTTCGTCGCGCGCAACGGCGGCATCATCGAGCGCTCGACGATCAACAACAACTACGCGATGCGCTTCGCCGGCGGGTTGACCCAGGAAGGCGACCTGATCCTGCGCAATGCGACGATCTCGGGCAATCGCGCACGCGACGACGACGGCGGCGGCGTGCGCGTGCGCCAGGTCACCGCGATCTACATCGAGAACTCGACGATCACCGGCAACAGCGCCGGCACGCGAGGCGGCGGCGTGTCGTTCACCAACAACGCCCTGCAATCCCTGATGTCGAGTTCACTGATCGCCGGCAACGCGTCCGGAACGGGAGACCTCGACGTCGAAAGCACGATGGCGCTGGAACTCGTCGGCAGCCACAACCTGATCGGGCGACACGGACCGCTGCTCGACGTGCCGCCGGATACGCTGTCCGCGGAGCCGCGCCTGCTCGCACTCGCACACAACGGCGGCCCGACGCTCACGCATGCGCTGGCCGCCGACAGCCCCGCCCGCGATCGCGGCACGAACACGCAGGGCTTGGGCACCGACCAGCGCGGGCCGGGTTACGCGCGCGTCGTCGATGCGGCGGCCGACATCGGTGCCTACGAAGTACAGGGCGACCCGGGTCCAGCGACCGCCGTGCCGGCCGGTTCAGGCCTGGTCGCGGTCCTGCTGGCCGTGCTGCTCGGCGCGATCGGCCTTTACCGACTCGTGCCGGCACGCCGGGGCGGCTGAGGCGAAGCCCGCACGCCGCCCCGCAGCGCGGTCACGCGCTGCGGGTGCGCAACCCACCGATCCGGCCACGACCCGCCTCGCGGATATCACTTCACCGTGATCGTGATCTTCTTCGAAAGCACCGGCGGATCGAACTGGCGGTGCAGCGCATCACCGAGGTTGAGCTGCAGCGTGTGCGTGCCGGGCTCGAGCGTGATCGTGGCCTGGGTCTGGCCTCCACCGAAATGCACGTGCTGCTTGTCGGCCGGGATCGGTTCGTTCGCCGACGGCTGCGTGGCCACGTCGATCAACAGGTGGTGATGACCGGTCTTGTCGACCGTGATGCCGGCCGGCGCGATACCCATGCCTTTCAGGCCGAATTGCACGGTCAGCTCGCGACCGACCGTGTCGCCGTCCTTCGGCGTGATGAAGTAGAGCTCGACCCCGGCCGGCGCGACCGTGCGTGCCGGCGCGGCCGGCTGCGCATCCGCGGCATGTGCCAGCGGCGCGAAGGCCGCAGAGAGGGCGAGCGCGAGCAGGGCGATACGTTGCGTGGACATCGGCGTTTCTCCTCGACGATGCGCCGATCATACGACGCGCGCTGACGCGTTGCGCGCTTGAGATCGGTGATCGCGCCGCCATGTGCGCGACGTGGATACCGTCCCTGCCCCGCCGCGCGCCGGCCTCGTCGACACGTTCCGCCGCCTCGGGCCGGAACTGTGGCGTTTCCGCTGGCGCATCGGCGCCGCGCTGATCCTGCTCGTCGCCGCCAAGCTTGCCGTCATCGGCGTGCCGCTCGTGCTCAAGGAGCTGGTCGATGCGCTCGACCTGGAGCCTCGCCCGCTCGCGGTGCCGCTCCTGCTGCTCGCCGCCTACGGCGCGCTGCGCCTCGCTTCGACCCTGTTCCAGGAATTGCGCGGCGTCGTTTTCGCACGCGTGCTCGCGCGTACCTCGCGCCGGGTCACCCTGCGCGTGTTCGAGCACCTGCATGCGCTGAGCCTGCGCTTCCACCTCGGACGCCGCACCGGCGGCGTCGCCCGCGATGTCGAGCGCGGCATGACCGCGATCTCGGACCTGCTCGACTGGACGATCTACACGATCCTGCCGACCCTGCTCGAGGTCACGATCGTCTGCTCGATCCTCGTCGTGCGCTTCGACTGGACGTTCGCGGCGATCACGCTCGGCACGCTGTTCGCCTTCATCGCCTTCACGTTCGCGATCACCGAGTGGCGCCTGCGCTGGTATCGCGCGGCCAACGAAGCCGATACCGAGGCGAGTGCGCGCGCGGTCGATTCGCTGCTCAACTACGAAACGGTCAAGTACTTCGGCAACGAGCGCCACGAGCACGCACGCTACGACGCGAGCCTCGTCGACCTCGAGGAAGCGACGGTCCGCAGCCTGAAGTCGCTGGCCGTTCTCAACGTCGGCCAGGCCGCGATCATCGCGATCGGCCTGGCCCTGCTGCTCTGGCGCGCCGCCGCCGGCGTCGTCGCCGGTACGATGACGCTCGGCGACTTCGTGCTCGTCAATGCCTTCCTGATCCAGCTCGCCATGCCGCTCAACTACCTCGGGATGGTCTATCGCGAGATCAAGCAGGCCCTGACCAACATCGAGCGCATGTTCGGCCTGCTCGCCGAACCGCTCGAGGTCGCCGATGCGGATGCGGCGCAACCGCTCGACGTGCGCGCGGGCGAGGTTCGCTTCGAGCATGTCGGCTTCCGCTACGAACCGGAGCGTCCGATCCTCGACGACGTCGACTTCCGCATCCCGGCCGGCAGCACGCTGGCCGTGGTCGGCACCACCGGCTCGGGCAAGTCGACGCTCGCGCGCCTGCTGTATCGGTTCTACGACGTCGGCAGCGGGCGCATCACGATCGACGGCCAGGACATCCGCAGCGTCACCCAGGCCTCGCTGCGCCGGTCGATCGGCATCGTTCCGCAGGACACGGTCCTGTTCAACGATACGATCCGCTACAACATCGCCTACGGCCGGCCCGATGCCACGCCGGACGAGATCGTCGCCGCGGCGAAGTCGGCGCACGTGCACGACTTCATCGCCTCGCTGCCGCAGGGCTACGAATCGATGGTCGGCGAACGCGGGCTCAAGCTGTCCGGCGGCGAGAAGCAGCGCATCGCGATTGCGCGCACGCTGCTCAAGGACCCGCCGATCCTCGTCTTCGACGAGGCGACCTCGGCCCTCGACACGCGCACCGAGAAGATCATCCAGACCGAGCTCGCCGACATCGCGCGCGAGCGCACGACCCTCGTCATCGCGCATCGCCTGTCGACGATCGTCGACGCCGACCAGATCATCGTGCTCGAGCACGGGCGCATCGTCGAACGCGGTCGCCACGAGGAACTCGTCGCGCGCGGCGGACGCTATGCGCAACTCTGGGCCCTGCAGCAGCGCGCCGGCGGCGATGGCCCGGCGCCGGACCACGCAAGCGGATGACCCTCTCCGCAACGATCGGTGTCGCCGAAGCGAAATATGGTTGACGGGGCGCCGGCCACTCTCTATTCTTCGCGGCCTTTCCCGGGGCCATAGCTCAGCTGGGAGAGCGCTACAATGGCATTGTAGAGGTCGGCGGTTCGATCCCGCCTGGCTCCACCAGGTTTCTCAGGTTTCTCTAAGCGTCCCCATCGTCTAGAGGCCCAGGACACCGCCCTTTCACGGCAGTAACAGGGGTTCGAATCCCCTTGGGGACGCCAGTGACGAAGGACGACGCCCCCGGGCGCTCGCTTCGACGAGGGAAACAGCGGTTGGCGCAGGATGCGCAGGCAAAAACGCGGAGCGGTAGTTCAGCTGGTTAGAATGCTGGCCTGTCACGCCGGAGGTCGCGGGTTCGAGTCCCGTCCGCTCCGCCACTCATTCGAACGCGAAGCCCCGCTCCGGCGGGGCTTCGCGTTTTCCGAACCGGTGCAGCGCGCCGGTCAGGCGCTGGCTGTCTCGCCGGCCGCGGCGGTTTCGTGCGTCGGAACCAGCGTGCCGATCGAATGGCCCTGGCCGGCGAGGTATTCGAGCCAGCGGTTGAGGAACGAGTTCATGCGCGCGCGGCGCTGGAAAACCGTGCGCGCCGGCGGCGGCACGCCGAGTTCGCGCGCGAAGCGTCCATCGATCCTGCACTCCAGCACTTCGGCCACGTGCGCATCGCGGTACATGCGCAAGCGCGCCGACGGCGTCGGCTGGCCGGTCTCGCCATCGACGAAGGCGTAGGTGAGGCCGAGATCGATCGTGTAGCGGTGGTGCTCGAACACGTCGAGGCAGACATCGAGGTGGTCGTCGACCGACGACATGTAGCGCCCCGCCGCCAGCCGCTGCGGTGCGAACAGATGGGCGAGACGATGATAGTTCTCGCCGTAGAGCCCCATGAGCCAGGCGAAGCGGCTCGGCAGTACGGCGTGGCGATCGGCGATCAGGGTCGACATGGTTCGATCATAGCCAGCAGCCGTGTTCGCGCACAGTCTGTTGCGTGCGGCGCGTTCACGCGTAGCATGACGGTCCGCGGTCGGCGCGCGCGGATTCGACTCAGAACATGTGCTTCTCGATGCCGAGCTGGGCGAGGATCTTGCTCGCGATCTCCTCGATCGAGGTGTGCGTCGTGCTCTGCACCGGAATGCCTTCCCTGCGGAACAGCTTGTCGGCCTGGTCGAGTTCGCGCCGGCACTGCTCGAGCTTCGCGTAGCGGCTTCCCGGCCGGCGCGCCTCGCGCACCTGGGCGAGGCGCTGGGCGTCAATGCTGAGCCCGTACAGCTTGTTCCGGTGCGGCACGAGCCGCTTCGGCAACTCGAGGTTCGCGAGGTCTTCCTCGGTCAGCGGATAGTTCGCCGCCTTCACGCCGTAGTGCAGGGCCATGTACAGGCAGGTCGGTGTCTTGCCGACGCGCGAAACGCCGACCAGGATGACTTCGGCATCGTCGTAGATCACGTCGATGCCGTCGTCGTGGGTCAAGGCATAGTTGGTCGCGTTGATGCGTGCCTCGTACTCGGCGAAGTTGGTCAGGCCATGGGCCTTGCCGACGCGCGGCGAACGCGCCGTGCCGAGTTCGTCCTCCAGCGGAGCGAGGAACGGCGCGAACACGTCGAGCATCAGCGCGCCGCCTGTGGCGACGATGTCGCCGAGCGCCCTGTCCATGATCGTGTTGACGACGATCGGGCGCACGCCGCTCGTCGCGTAGGCAGTCTTGATGCGGACCGCCGCCTGCGAGGCCTTGTCCTCGCTGTCGACGAACGGGATGCGGTAGGTGTCGAAGTCGACGCCCTCGAACTGGGTCAGGACACTGTGGCCGATCGTTTCGGCGGTGATGCCGGTGCCGTCGGAGATGTAGAACACGGTGCGACGCATGACGGCTTCCCGGCGGCGGAAGCACGAGTCTACGGAATGCCCGTGACGTACGTCATCCGCCGGTGCGCCGCGCAACGGGAAGCCGCGACGTGCTTCGCCATGGGTCGGCAGCGGTTCTCAATCGCTTGATCCGCAAGCGATGCCGCAAGCGTGCCTGCCCTGCCCCGGGCCTGCGCGGCGTGCTGCGCCGCGGCGCATCGCTTGCCCCTGCACCGCCAAACACCGAAAATCGCGCGTTCGCGGTGCCGTGCCGACCGCCCTGCCCACCCTGCATCCGGAGACTGTCTTGAGCGATCTGGTCCTGTGGCTCGATGCCTTGCGCCTGTCCGATCTCGGCAAGGTCGGCGGCAAGAATTCCTCGCTCGGCGAGATGATCGGCAACCTCGCGCGCCTCGGCGTCTCGGTGCCGGGTGGCTTCGCCACGACGGCCCATGCGTTCCAGCAGTTCATCGCCCAGAGCGGCCTTGCCGAGCGCATCCGCCAGCGCCTGGCCACGCTCGATGTCGAGGATGTCGGCGCGCTGACCGCGGCCGGCGCCGAGATTCGCCGGTGGGTCATCGACACGCCGCTGATCCCGGAATTCGATTCCGCCGTGCGCGAGGCGTATGCCGAGCTTTGCCGGCGCGCTGGAGCTTCCGGTGACGAGTGCGGCCAGGGAGGGCGTCCTGATTCTCGCGATCAAGGACGATCGCAGGAAATTGCCGTGGCCGTGCGCTCGTCGGCCACCGCCGAGGACCTGCCCGATGCCTCGTTCGCGGGCCAGCAGGAAACCTTCCTCAACGTCAGCGGGGCCGACGAGGTCATCCGCAAGGTCAAGGAAGTCTTCGCCTCGCTCTACAACGACCGCGCGATCGCCTACCGCGTGCACCACGGCTTCAAGCACGAGGACGTGTTCCTTTCGGCCGGCGTGCAGCTGATGGTGCGCTCGGACATCGGCGCATCCGGCGTGCTGTTCACGCTCGATACCGAATCGGGCTTCCGCGACGCCGTGTTCGTCACCGGCAGCTACGGCCTCGGCGAGATGGTCGTGCAGGGCGCGGTCAATCCCGACGAGTTCTACGTCTACAAGCCGACCCTCAGGGCCGGCAAGCCGGCGATCCTGCGCCGCCAGATCGGCGCCAAGCAGCAACGCATGGTCTATTCGGACAAGCCCGGCGAGCGCGTGAAGATCGAGGAAACGCCGGCGGCCGACCGAGCGCGCTTCTGCATCAGCGACGACGACGTGCACGAACTCGCGCGCCAGGCGCTCGTCATCGAGGATCACTATGGCCGGCCGATGGACATCGAATGGGCCAAGGACGGAGGCACCGGCAAGCTCTACATCGTGCAGGCGCGCCCGGAAACGGTGAAATCGCGCGCCAAGGCGACCCAGGTCGAACGCTTCCAGCTCAAGCAGCGCGGCACGGTGCTGGTCGAGGGCCGCTCGGTCGGCCAGAAGATCGGCAGCGGCACGGCGCGCGTCATCCGCTCGATCCGCGACATGGACCGCGTGCAGCCCGGCGACGTGCTCGTCGCCGACATGACCGATCCGGACTGGGAACCGGTCATGAAACGCGCTGCCGCGATCGTGACGAACCGCGGCGGCCGCACCTGCCACGCGGCGATCATCGCGCGTGAACTCGGCGTGCCGGCGATCGTCGGATCGGGCAATGGCCTCGATGCCATTCCGGACGGCGCCGAAGTGACGGTGTCGTGCGCCGAGGGCGATACCGGCTTCGTCTATGCGGGCAAGCTCGACTTCGATCGCGTGACCGCCGACCTCGGCGCGATGCCGCCAGCGCCGCTCAAGGTCATGATGAATGTGGCCAACCCCGAGCGCGCCTTCGATTTCGCGATGCTGCCGCACGCCGGCGTCGGCCTCGCCCGCCTCGAGATGATCATCGCCAGCCACATCGGCGTGCATCCGAAGGCCCTGCTCGAATACGACCGGCAGGATGCCGAGACGAAGAAGCGCATCGACGAGCGCATGGCCGGCTACGCCGATCCGGTCGCGTTCTACGTCGACCGCCTCGCCGAAGGCATCGCCACGATCACCGCGGCGTTCGCGCCGCAGCCGGTCATCGTGCGCCTGTCGGATTTCAAGTCGAACGAGTACGCCAACCTGATCGGCGGCACGAAGTACGAGCCGCACGAGGAGAACCCGATGATCGGCTTCCGCGGCGCGAGCCGCTACGTCGACCCGGGCTTCGAACCGGCGTTCGCGCTCGAATGCCGCGCGATGAAGAAGGTGCGCGAGACGATGGGCCTCGCCAATGCCTGGGTCATGATCCCGTTCGTGCGCACGCTCGCCGAAGGCCGCAAGGTGGTGGAGGTGCTGGCCCGGCATGGCCTTGAACAGGGCAAGGACGGCCTCAGGATCATCATGATGTGCGAAGTGCCGTCGAACGCCCTGCTCGCCGACGAGTTCCTCGACATCTTCGACGGCTTCTCGATCGGCTCGAACGACCTGACCCAGCTCACGCTCGGCCTCGATCGCGACTCGAGCATCGTCGCCAACCTGTTCGACGAGCGCGATCCGGCGGTCAAGAAACTGCTTTCACTGGCAATCCAGACCGCGAAGAGGAAGGGCAAGTACGTCGGCATCTGCGGCCAGGGTCCGAGCGACCACCCGGACCTCGCCGAGTGGCTGATGGATGAAGGCATCGAATCGGTGTCGCTCAATCCCGACACCGTCGTCGACACCTGGCTCAAGCTGGCCAAGCGCAAGGCCGGCTGAGCCGGCGTCGTTGTGCGGCCGTTCCGCGCGCGCCACGGCGTTCCGGAAGATCGTGCCGCTGCATCCTCGGGCTGCCTGCACGTCAGCCGCAGGCTCGGGCATGTTCTCGGGGCGAAGCCGCCTGCCGAAAAGGAATCCGGATGGGCGCGCATCACGGCGGGATGAGTGCATGGGTCCCGATCACGCACGAGATGCGAGCGCTCCTCCAGCGTCTCGGTGGTCGTGCCCTCGAACGCTTCGACACGTTCGGATTCGGCGATCGGCGAGAATCCGCCGTGGCCCTGATGTTGGCAGGCGCTGCCCCGCTCGTCGGAATGGCGATCATGGATTGGGATGCCGGCGCGACGCTGGCGGTGCTGCTGGTCAATCTCCTGATCGGCATCAGTGACGACCTCGTGCGGATCGCAGTTGCCATGCGGCGGAGCGGCACCGCGTTCCGCGAGCGCGCCGAGGACGAGTTCGTCTGGCCGGTCGCGCATGCACTCGCTCGCGGCGAAAAGACGGTCTACGCGAAGTTCCTGCCGTCAGCCGCGCAGATCGAGTCAGGCAGCACGCAATCGCCGACCTGGCTGGCGGCCGGCCTCGCCTATCTGGTCGGCGGCTTCACCGCCTTCATGCTGACCGGACCCGGCTCACCGCTCGGCTCCGGCGAACACCTCGTCCTCGGAACGCTGCCGAATCTGGGCCTGTCACTCGCATTCGGCCTGCTGCACGGCCTCAACAGGCATCCTCACTGGCGCCAGGCCGGCAGCGTACGCCTGCAGACGGTCGCCACGACGGCGTACTTCACCGCGATCATCGGCGGGATCGTGTTCTTCGCGATCATGACGCCGTCTCTTGCTCCCGCCCAGGCGTGGGGCCTGGTGTGGATGGCTGGAATCAGCACGCTCGGCTACGGTGCGTGGCGGCTGCTGGCGCTCCAGCGGCTGCACTACACCGCGCGCTGGCTGAAGCGCTCGCTGCGACGCATGGGTGTCGCGACACCGCGATGACCGCTCGCCGGCGAGCCGGCGAGGGTCATCGCGACGCACGCCTTCACGCGCCGAGATCGAAGCGGTCGAGATTCATCACCTTGGCCCACGCCGCCACGAAATCGGCGACGAACTTCTTCTCGCCGTCTGCGCTGGCGTAGACCTCCGCCAGGGCGCGCAACTGCGCGTTCGAACCGAACACGAGGTCCACGCGCGTCGCGGTCCATTTCACCGCGCCGCTCTTGCGGTCCCGGCCTTCGAACATTTCCTTCGTCGACGACGTGGCCTTCCACTCGGTGCCCATGTCGAGCAGGTTGACGAAGAAATCGTTGCCAAGCGTCCCTGGCCGGCTCGTGAGGACGCCGTCCTTCGATCCGCCGCTGTTCGCACCGAGCACGCGCAGGCCTCCGACCAGAACCGTCATCTCCGGTGCGGTCAGGGTCAGCAACTGGGCGCGGTCGACGAGCAGGGCTTCGGCCGGAACCGAATAGCGCGCCTTCTGGAAGTTGCGGAAACCGTCGGCCTTCGGCTCGAGCACGGCAAACGACTCGGCATCGGTCTGCTCGGCCGATGCATCGGCGCGGCCCGGCGAGAACGGAACGCTGACCGCGTGGCCGGCCTTCTTCGCGGCCTGTTCGATGCCGACGCCACCGCCCAGCACGATGAGGTCGGCCAGCGAGATCTTGCGACCACCCGCGGCCTTGCCGTTGAAGCCGGCGCGGATGTCTTCAAGCGTCTTCAGCACCTTCGCCAGTTGCGCCGGATCGTTGGCTGCCCAGTCCTTCTGCGGCGCGAGACGGATGCGCGCGCCATTCGCGCCGCCGCGCATGTCCGAGCCGCGGAAGGTCGAAGCGGATGCCCAGGCCGTGGCAACGAGTTCGGACACGCCGAGGCCGGACGCCGCGATCTGCTCCTTGAGGCCGGCGATGTCCTGTGCGTCGACCAGTGCATGGTCGACCTTCGGGATCGGGTCCTGCCAGATCAGGTCCTCGGCCGGGACTTCGGGACCGAGGTAGCGCGACTTCGGGCCCATGTCGCGATGGGTCAGCTTGAACCACGCGCGCGCGAATGCATCGGCGAACTGGTCCGGGTTTTCGAGGAAGCGGCGCGAGATCTTCCCGTAAGCGGGATCGAAGCGCAGCGACAGGTCGGTCGTCAGCATCGTCGGCACGAGCTTCTTGCCCGCATCGAACGCGTGCGGAATCGTCGCCGCGGCGCCCTTCGCAATCCATTGCTGCGCGCCGGCCGGGCTCTTGGTGAGCTCCCATTCGTGGGCGAACAGGTTCTCGAAGAAGTTGTTGCTCCATTTCGTCGGTGTCGTCGTCCAGGTCACCTCGAGGCCGCTCGTGATCGCGTCCGCACCGCGGCCGCTGCCGTGCTTGTTGCCCCAGCCGAAGCCCTGCGATTCGATGTCGGCGGCTTCCGGCTCGGAGCCGACGTTGTCGGCGGACGCGGCGCCGTGGGTCTTGCCGAAGCTGTGGCCGCCGGCGATCAGGGCGACCGTTTCCTCGTCGTCCATCGCCATGCGGCCGAACGTGTCACGGATGTCCTTTGCCGCAGCGAGCGGATCGGGATTCCCGTCGGGCCCTTCCGGATTGACGTAGATGAGGCCCATCTGCACGGCCGCGAGCGGATTCTCGAGGTCACGCGTGTGCGGCACCTGGCTGTCGTCGTCCTTGACCAGGACGCCATGCTTCTCGTCGACACCGGGCGAACCGCGAGAGTAGCGCTCGTCGCCGCCGAGCCACTTCGTCTCGCGCCCCCAGTACACGTCCTGGTCCGGCTCCCAGGTGTCCTTGCGGCCACCGGCGAAGCCGTAGGTCTTGAAGCCCATCGTCTCGAGCGCGACGTTGCCGGTCAGCACCATCAGGTCGGCCCACGAGATCTTGCGGCCGTACTTCTGCTTGACCGGCCAGATCAGGCGACGCGCCTTGTCGAGGCTGACGTTGTCCGGCCAGCTGTTGAGCGGGGCGAAACGCTGCTGGCCTCGCCCCGCGCCGCCGCGACCGTCGCCGATGCGGTACGTTCCGGCGCTGTGCCAGGCCATGCGGATGAACAGACCGCCGTAATGGCCGAAGTCGGCCGGCCACCATTCCTGCGAGTCGGTCATCAGGGCGGCCAAGTCCTTCTTCACCGCAGCGAGGTCGAGGCTGGCGAACTCCTTCGCGTAATCGAAGCCGTCGCCCATCGGATCGGACTTCGACGAGTGCTGGTGCAGCAGGTCGAGGCGAAGCTGGTTGGGCCACCAGTCGCGATTGCCCGTGCCGCTGCCGGCGGCTTGGCTGAAGGGGCACTTGGCTGCGGTCTTGTCGTTGCTCATGTGCGGAATCCTCGCTTGCGGAACGTGTGGAAAAAGCCGTGCGGCCGAGCATTCCGCAAAAGAAAAGTGCCCGCAACAGCGACGTCGACCGCTTGCTGCGGACGCACATTCACCCCGTGCACGCTGCGTAGTGAATGCGGCCGCATTCCGCCCGATTCGTGCCACGCGGAACCCGGTGATCAATCGCTGCGATAGGAAAAAGCGATGGGCCGGCACATCGCCGCGATTGCATCCGTTCCGCGCTGCGCCGCCCGCCTGCGCATCGCGCGCGATGGCGTGGCCGCAGCCCCGTCGCTGCGCGGACGGTCTCGCCCGGCGAGCGATAACAGCGGGCGGGTGCCGGCACGCCGTGCGAAACTGCAGGGCCGATGACCCGCGCCCTCGCCGCCGCTCCCGATGCGATCACCGCCGCCTGCTTCGTCGTGCTGTGGGTGGCGCCCTTCGCACTCGGCGTGGGCGGCGTGCGCAACGCGATGCTGGTCATGCTCGTCGAGTTCATCCTCATGCATGCCGCCGGCGCGCTCGGTGGCATCGTGTTCGCCGAACGGACGACGCGCACGCGCCGTCTCGTCTCGATCGCCGGCATGGGCATGTTCTATCTCGTCTTCGTCGGTTCCTTCGCGCTGGCCTTCAAGGCCTGGTGGCCATTCCTCGCGTTCGGCTGGCTGCTCGTCGGCAAGTTCGTGCTCGCCTTCGATCCGGCGCGCACGCCGGCGCAGCGACGCGAGCAGATGATGCAGCGCTGGGGAGTGACCGCGCTGTCTTATCTGCTCGGCGTGTTCGTCACCGTGATGGTGCCGCTGCCTCGCCTCGGCATCACGGCCGATGTCGTGCCGCGCCTCGGCCTGAGCGGCAGCGGCCTGTGGGTCGAGAAGCCGCACACCGTGATCGCCTTCGGCGCGATCTACTTCGGCCTGCTCGCATGGCACGCGCTGCGCCAGGCGCGCGCCGCGGCCAAGGCACCGGCTGCCGCGCCGCCCCTCTCAGGCAGCGTCTGAAGGTTCGCCCGGCCTGCCGGGCGGCACAGACCCGGAACCCGGACTTCCCGGCCGACGCGAAGCCTCCGCACGCAAACCGTGCAGCACGCGGCGCAAGCCATGCACCTGGTCGAGCAGCTGCAGGACGAGGTCGATGCCCTCGTCGTTCACGCCGAGGTCGTCACGCAGGTCACGGATCAGCATCGCACGCGCCGCATCGGCATCCGACAGCCGGTTGCCGGACTGCACGGACACCAGCCAGCGACGCTCGACCCAGGTGTCATAGGTGGTCCGGTCGATGGACGACGCTTCGAGGAAACGCTCGATCTCGAGTCCGATCGTGTTCATGGCTGCACCTCCGCACGTGGATCGAAGTCCTTGCCGGCCTGCCAGCCGGCCACGAAGCGCTCGAGTTCTTCGTCGCGCCCCTTCGGCAGCACGATCCTGAGGCGCACGCGCTCGTCGCCGCGCGTCCCGCCCTTGCGCGGAAGACCCTGGCCCTTCAACCGCAGGGTGGTACCGCTGCTCGCACCGGGCGGCACGGACATCTCGACCGCGCCGGTCGGTGTCGGCACGCGGACGCGGCCGCCGAGGACCGCTTCACCGAGCGAGATCGGCAGGTCGAGCACCACGTCCTCGCCTTCGCGCGTGAAGCGCGGATCGGCAGCGATCTCGAGTTCGACGAGGGCATCGCCGGGTTCGCCCTCGCCCGCGCCCGCTGCTCCCTTGCCCTTGAGGCGCAGGATCTGGCCATCGACGACGCCGGGCGGGAGGTTGACGTCGATCACGCCGCCGAGCGGCAGGGTCAAGCGCTTCATGCCACCCGCGACGGCCTCCGCGAACGTCACCGCGAGGCGATAGTGGAGGTCCTGACCGCGCCGGTTGGCGCGCGCACGTGCCGCCTGCCGCAACATCTCGGCGAAAGCATCTTCGCCGTCCATGAAATCGGCATGGCCGGCATCGCTGGCATAGGCATCGGCCTGCGCCGAACCGGCATGGTCGCGGTAGTAGTGCCGCTGCGGACGTTCCACGCCCATCTCGTCGATCTCGCCGGCGTCGTAGCGCGCGCGCGTGTCGGGATCGGAGAGCAGGCGATAGGCGGCGGAGACCGCCTTGAAGCGCTCCTCGCCGCCCTTGTCGCCGGCGTTGAGGTCCGGATGCAACTTGCGCGCGAGTCGCCGGTACGCCTTCTTGATGTCCTCGGCCGATGCCTGCGTCGCCACGCCGAGGATTTCATAGGGACTCTCCACGCTTTCCGCTCTCCTGCTCATGTCGATGTCGCCGATGCGTCGACCTGGACCGAATCGAGAAAGGTGACGGTCGGCACGAAGAAGAGGCTGCCGGTGACCGCCTTGCTGAAGTCGAGCAGACGATCGTAGTTGCCGGGCGGCGAGCCGACGAACATGTTGCGCAGCATGCGTTCGATGCGCTGCGGGGCGCGTGCATACCCGATGAAATAGGTACCGAACTCACCCTGCCCGGGGCGGCCGAAGGGCATGTTGTCGCGCACGATCTTGAGGTCCTTGCCACCTTCGTTGATCGAAGTCAGGACATTGTGCGCATACGGGGCCTTGTCGGCGTCGGCGAACTCGACGTCCGACAGCTTGCGGCGACCGACGATCATCTCCTGCCGTTCGACCGGCAGGCGCTCCCACGCGGCGAGATCGTGCAGGTACTTCTGCACGATGACGTAGCTGCCACCACGGAAATCCGCGTCCTCGTCGCCGATGATCGTCGCTTCCCGCGCTGCCTCGTCGACCGGGTTCTCGGTTCCGTCGACGAAGCCGAGCAGGTCACGCTGGTCGAAGTAGCGAAAACCCTGCACCTCGTCCTCGACGAGCACATCGGCGCCGAGGCGCGCCATGATCTGGTTGGCGATCTCGAAACACTGGTCCATGCGCTTGGCGCGGATGTGGAACAGCAGGTCGCCCGGCGTCGACACGGCACGATGATGGCCATCGATCGCCTCGAATGCATGCAGGTCGCGCGGACGCGGCTGGCCGAACAGCCGATCCCAGGCCTGCGAGCCGAACGCCATCACGCAGGACAATTCGCCATCGAGATCGCGGAAGCCGATTCCGCGCAACAGCGACGACAGGTCGGCGCACAGCGCCCGCACCGCCTGCTCGGCGCGGGTTCCGGGCTTCAGGCCGAGCACGAGGAAGATCGCGCTGCGGGTCAGGCGCGAAACAAACGCTTGCGGTGTCGCCATCGGCATCTCGGCAGCGGCCTTTCGTACCGCAGGCTATTCAGAACGGCATCGCGCACGCAAGACGCGCAGGCATCCGCGCCCCACGATGGAGGGGGCTTGCAATCCTGCGCGGAATACGTACATTGGTACGTATGAACGAAATCGCCCTCACCGACAACCAGCGCCGCGTGCTCGAGCACATCCGGGCCCACGTCGATGCGCATGGCCGCCCGCCTACCCTGCGCGAGATCGCCGAGGCACTCGGTTTCGCGCGCCACAGTTCGGCCCAGGACTATGTCGAGGCGCTCGTGCGCAAGGGCGCCCTCGAGCGCCTGCCGCATCGCGGCCTGAGCCTTCCGCACCGCTCACGGACGCCGGCGGCGACGATGCTCCCCCTCGTCGGACGCGTCGCCGCCGGCAGTCCGATCCTCGCCACCGAAAACATCGAGGGCGAGTTCGGCATCGATGCCGCCCTGTTCCATCCCCGTCCGGACTACTTCCTGCGCGTCGTGGGCCTCAGCATGCGCGATGCCGGCATCCTCGACGGCGACCTCATCGCCGTGCATCGCACCGACCATGCCGACGACGGCCGCATCGTCGTCGCGCGCGTCGATGACGAGGTCACGGTCAAGACGCTCGAATGCCGGCGCGGCCGAATCCGGCTGCTGCCGGCCAATCCCGATTTTGCACCGATCGAGGTCGACCCCGCGCGCAGCCAGTTCGCGATCGAAGGCCTCTATGTCGGCATGATCCGGAGGACGACCTGAGCCATGGCCGCCGTCCTCACGTCCCCGTTCACGACCGGCCCGCGCAGCGCGCGCCACGCCGCCCTCGCCGGCGTGCGCGATCATCCCGGCATCTGGCGCCGCGGCCGCGAGCACGCCGTCTCGCTGCGCACGCAACCGACCGGCGACGCCGGTCTCGATGCGCGCCTGCCCGGCGGCGGCTGGCCGCGCGGCGGGCTGATCGAGATCCTCGCCGGGCATGACGGCCTCGGCGAGATGAGCCTGCTGCTGCCGGCCATCGCCGCGCTGACCCGGACGCGGCGACGCGTCGCCATGATCGGCCCGCCCTACATTCCTTTCGCTCCGGCCTGGATCGCTGCCGGTGTCGATCCGGCTCATCTCGTCCAGATCGACGCCGCTGCCGCCAACCGCCACTGGAGCGCCGAACAATGCCTGCGCACCGGTTGCTGCGCCGCCATCCTGCACTGGTTGCCCGAAGCCGACTACCCGCGCTTGCGCCGCCTGCAACTCGCCGCCGAGACCGGCGATGCACTGGCCTTCCTGCTGCGTCCGCTCCAAGCACGTCGCGAGAGCACGCCTGCCGCTCTCCGCATCGAAGTTTCCCGTTTTGAGTCGGATACTTGCGTCAAGATCCTGAAGTGCCGCAACAACCCGGATCTGGCCGGATCGAGCATCCTTTCACGCTGCGCCTGAGCCCGGGCGCGCAAACGACGGGACGTTGTACAGCCGGGGCATCGCGGCTGAAGCCGCTTCCTACTTGAGCAGCACGACCATGCCGCCGCGCCGATGCTTGGCGGCCAGCATGAGCCAACCCATGCCACCCCAGCGCACCAGATCCGACAGCCAGTCCGGCAGGCGCGCGAGCGCCGGCATCTCGTACTGGATCATCGCCAGCATCTTCGGCGTCGGGTAGATGCGCGCGCTGCGAAAACCGACGGCGCGGCCTAGCCGGACGATGTCGCGCGGCGGCATGTCGCGCTCGGTCACGCCAAAGGCCGTCACGGCCGCCTTCGAGTGCTCCGCCTGCGCATGGCCGACGCCCGGCTCGATCGTGACGAGCACGCCGCCCGGCTTGAGCGCCCGCCATGCTCCGGCGAGCGCCTGGGCCGGGTCCTCGGCGTGGTGGAGTGCGTCGTAGAACACCGCCGCATCGAATTCGCCATCGAAGCGCAGCGACTCGTAGTCGCTGACGATGAAATCGAGATGGTCGACGCCGGCCTCGGCGCGATTTCGTTCGGCGAGGCCGACCATGTCCGGGGCGATGTCCTGGCCGGTGACGTGGTAGCCGCGGCGCGCGAAGAACACGCTCGTCCAGCCACTGCCGCAGCCGAGGTCGAGCAGGCGCGCCGGCGCCGGCGGCAGGACCATGAAGAGTCCACCGAGATCGGCGAGCAGCCGTCCGCAATCGGGCGCGGTGAACGGCTTGCCGCGCGCGTGCTCGGCTCCGATTTCCCCGATGTTCGCGACGTAGTCGATCTCGCCCTGCTTCGCCATGGCTCTGCTCAGCCGCGCTGCACGTACTTGCGCGCGACGTAGTCCTCGATGATGTCGACGAACTCGTGCGCGATGTTCTCGCCGCGCAGGGTCATCGCCTTCTCGCCATCGATGAAGACCGGCGCCGCCGGCGCCTCGCCGGTACCCGGAAGCGAAATGCCGATGTCGGCGTGTTTCGACTCGCCGGGCCCGTTGACCACGCAGCCCATGACCGCAAGCGTGAGGTTCTCGACGCCGTCGTACTTGATGCGCCACTCGGGCATCTTGCCGCGCACGTGTTCCTGCACGGTCCTGGCGAGTTCCTGGAACAGCGTGCTCGTCGTGCGTCCACAGCCCGGGCATGCCGTCACCAGCGGGGTGAATGCGCGCAAGCCCATGGTCTGCAGCAACTCCTGGGCGACGATGACCTCGCGCGTTCGCGACTCGCCAGGCTCCGGCGTGAGCGAGATCCGGATCGTGTCGCCGATGCCTTCCTGCAGCAGCACGCCGAGCGCGGCGGTCGACGCGACGATGCCCTTCGAGCCCATGCCGGCTTCGGTCAGGCCGAGATGCAGCGCGTAGTCGCCACGCGCCGCGAGGTCGCGGTAGACGGCGATCAGCTCCTGCACGCCGGACACCTTGCATGAAAGGATGATGCGGTCGCGGCCGAGACCGAGCTGTTCGGCGCGGGCGGCCGAATCCAGTGCCGAGCGGATCAGCGCCTCGCGTGCGACGCGCGCCGCGTCCCATGGTTGCGCACGTGTGTGGTTCTCGTCCATCAGCGTCGCGACCATGGACTGGTCGAGCGAACCCCAGTTGGCACCGATTCGCACCGGCTTGCCGTGGCGCAAGGCCATCTCGATGATCGCGGCGAACTGGGCGTCCTTCTTGCGCCCGAAGCCGACATTGCCGGGATTGATGCGGTACTTGGCCAGCGCTTCGGCGGCGGCCGGTTCGGCGGCGAGCAGCTGGTGTCCGTTGTAGTGGAAGTCGCCGATCAGCGGCACACCCACGCCCATCATGTCGAGGCGTTCGCGGATGCGCGGCACGGCCGACGCCGATTCGGGGTTGTTGACGGTGATGCGCACCAGTTCGGAACCGGCGCGCGCAAGCTCGGCGATCTGGCGCGTCGTGCCGGCCACGTCGGCCGTGTCGGTGTTGGTCATCGACTGCACCACGATCGGCGCGCAACCACCCACCGTGCTCGCGCCGATGCGCACGCCGATGCTCGGCCGGCGCGCGATCGCTGCCTCGGGAAGACCTGTCATGCGGGATCAGTCGCGCCGGGGCGCTTGACCTGGTTCGGACGGAGCTCGGTCCGCGGAATGCGAAGGATACTCAAGCCGGCCGGTGTGTCGCCAGCGCGTGCGCATCAGCGCCGCCCTCGTCGCCGACTTCCTCCTCGGGCAGGTCGAGCGGCGGCAGGGTGAACATCAGGTAGGCACCCGGCGTGTCCATCATGCCGGCCCCGACCACGCGCAGGACACACGGTGACGAAGGCCAACGATGCGGGTCCGCCGGCACGGTCAACTCGATCGCGGCCGGCTCGCGCTCGAACAGGCCAGGCGTCAACAGGCTCGCGTAGATCGCCGAGTCTTCGGTTCGCAGGGGTGCGAGCAACACGCCGCGCATGTCGACGCGCGCGTTGCCGGCCGCATCCACCGCGCAGGCACCGACCGCGAGCGATCGTCGCGCGAGCAGTTCGATGCCGGCGTCGACGCGGCCCTCGTCGTCGATGCGCATCCAGCGGATCGAGCCGACCATCCAGTCCGGCGCGAGTCCACCATCGTCCGGCACCGCAAGCCCGACGAGTTCGCCGACCTTGGCGCGCACGGTTTCACCGGGACCACCACGATCCCAGCTCAGGCGATAGCCGCCGAGCCCCTGGTCGAGGATGCGTGCCGACATGCGCTGGGTGCGCATCTGCTCGCCCGAGGAAACAGCCCAGGCCGCGCCGCCGTCCCGCTCGGAGAGGCTGATCGACGTCCCGCGCACGCGACGCAGGAAGCTGTCGAAGTCCTCGTTGCCGGCGAGCACGAAATGCAGGTCGTGCAGGCCGATCACGCTCTGCAGCACGTGACCGGCGGGGAGCCGCGAATGACTGCGCTGGCCGTCCGATGTCCAGCCTTCGACGAGACGCCGGGTCTGGTCGATGTCGACCTGCACGGGGCTTCCGCCGCGGACACGGAAGGTCGCTACGCGCGCGCCGCTCGGCAGCATCGCGACCTGGCCCTCGATGAATCCGAGCACGCCGGACAGGTCGAGCGCGAGGATGCCGTCCCGCGCCGAGGTGCGCTCCTCCGGCAGGTAGCCGGGACCGGTGTCGCTGTCGACGTCGATCGGATGCGTCGTGGCGGTGCCGTCCATCTTGCGCAGTTCGCAGAACGGCGCGAACGCGCGCGTCAGTGCGATGATCTCGAGCAGTTCGCGCTGGGTGAACCGGTATGGGTTGGCAAGCGCGAGCAGCAGCGCGTGCGCGTAGACGCTGCGCGCGCTCGCCGTCGCGCCCTGGGCATCCTCGACCATCCGGTCGTCGATTCCGAGCGACACCGCGAACCGGTAGACGTCGTGCAATCCCTGCCAGACCCCGGCCGGCGGCGTGCGGTAGAGGAGATAGGCCTTGTGCAGTCGCGCGCCGGCATGGGTCAGCGCACGCACCGCGGCGAGCGTGACGTGCTTTCCCTTCAACAACGGGATCGTGCCGTTCGGCGCGCAGAAATCGTGCAGCACCATGCGGTAGCCGAGCGCAAGCTCGGCCTGGAACTCCTGCGCGAGCGCGCCGAGTTCGGCGCGCTGCGGCGGCAGCGGGAAACTCGCGCCGACGATCTGCTTGTCGATGAGGACGGCCAGCTGGTTGACCGGCACGCGCAGGATTTCGAGCGCCTCGAAACGCTCGCCGGGGGCGATGCGCAACCGATTGCTGGCCCGCAGGCCTTCCACCAGCATGCGCGCGGTCGCTGCGAAATTGGCCAGCGGCAGCGCCGCGACCCAGGTGCGCAACGCGCGCGTCTCGGTGACGAAGTCGCCGCTGCGTGGCGCTCGCCGTTCGGGCACGCCGCGCAACAGACGGCGGTGCAGTTCGCTCATCGTCCGCTCCGTTGGCGCAACCAGTCTAGCGTTTCGGGCCCGGCGGCGCACCGCGCGCGAACGGGTTGCTCATGCCGTCGGAGCAGCCGTGCGCGCCAACGCCGCGCGCAGCAGTCTCGCGAACGCGCGCTCGC
>JAFLDX010000300.1 GCA_017302215.1 Lysobacterales bacterium | reverse complement strand
ACCTGCTCGCGCTCGCCGCACGCGGCACGCCGCGCTACGTCTACGACCTCGACAACGTTCGTGCGCAGGCGCGCGGCCTGAAGGCGATCGCCGCGGTCGACCGCTGGCACTATGCGCTGAAGGCGAATCCGCATCCCGACATCGTGCGCGCGCTCGATGCCGAGGGCTTCGCCTTCGAGTGCGTGTCGTGGAACGAGGTCGAGGCCGTGCGCCGCGCGCTGCCGGCGCTCGCACCGGAGCGCATCCTGTTCACGCCGAACTTCGCCCCGCGCGAGGAATACCGCGCCGCGCTTGGCGCCGGCGTGCGCGTCACCCTCGACGCGCTGCACCCGATCGTCGAATGGGGCGCGGACTTCGCCGGCCGCGACCTGTTCCTGCGCGTCGATCTCGGTGCCGGTCGCGGCCACCACGACAAGGTCAAGACCGGCGGTGCACAGTCCAAGTTCGGCGTGGCCCTCGACGCGATCGAGACGTTCCGCGCGCACGCGCGCACGCACGGCGCGCGCATCAGCGGCCTGCACGCGCACCTCGGCTCCGGCATCCTCGACGCGCAGCACTGGCGCAGCGTGTATGCCCAGCTCGCCAGCCTCGCCGAACGCTTCAACAAGGTCGAGGTGCTCGATCTCGGTGGCGGCCTCGGCGTGCCGTCGCGGACCGACGATGCGCCGCTCGACCTCGCCGCGCTCGGTGTCGCGCTGGCGGAGGTCAAGCGCGCCTATCCGCAGTTCTCCCTGTGGATGGAGCCGGGTCGCTACCTCGTCGCGGAGGCAGGCGTGCTGCTCGCGCGCGTGACCCAGCTCAAGCTCAAGGGCGACGTGCACTATGTCGGCATCGATGCCGGCATGAACTCGCTGATCCGCCCGGCGCTGTACGAGGCCTGGCACGAGATCGTCAACCTGAGCCGCCTCGACGAACCGGCCACGCAGCTCGTCCAGGTGGTCGGCCCGATCTGCGAGAGTGGCGACATCCTCGGCAGCCAGCGGCGCCTGCCCGAATGCCGCGAAGGCGACGTGCTGCTGATCGCCGAGGCCGGCGCCTACGGCGCGGTCATGGCCTCGCGCTACAACCTGCGCGAGCCGGCGGCGGAGATCGTGCGGTGATGCAGGCACGGATTCTTGCTGCCATCGGCAGCGTGATGGCGATGTTGCTTGCGACCTGGCTGACGACGGTGTTCTATGCGTCGATCGTGGAATCCAGGGTGCGATTCAACGCCGCAGACCCCGATATCTGGTGGCTGATCGGAATCCCGCTTGCCGTGTCGACAGGCATCGCGACGTTAATTCAGACACGCCATCTTGGCTCACTTAGTGATCTCAGGTTCCCTCGGCCGTCGCTTGCGTTCGTACTGCGGGGTTTGGCCGGCACGGTGCTGCTGTCCTTTGCGTTGTTGATGGCGGGCTCTCTTGCTCTGGTATTCACGTCGCCTGTAATGATGATGCATGGGACGCAGCCCCGCGTTCCGGTGGATATAGGCAGCATGTCCTTGCTCGTTCTCGCGATCGCCTTCGTTGTCATGCAGTTCGGCGTCCTGTTGATGGCCCGTCAAGTCGCCAGGGCGATCGAGCGCGAGGAGAGAGTGATTCTGCAAGCCGTCAAGGAACGTGAGGTGGGCCGCTCCGATGACCCTGCCTGATCCGCGCACGGCACAGTCCTTCCGCTTCGTCCGTCGCAGCTTCGCGCACGGCACGGTCGAACTCGTCTATGCGTTCGACGATGGCCCCGAGCTCGTGGAGACGATCACGTTTCCGTCCGCGCCTGCGCTCGCGGACGAGCGTGCAGCGGCGTTCGAGGTCGCCCTCGACCTGCTGCATTTCATCGCCGGCGTCAGTTACTACAAGGCCGGCGTACCGCCGGCGATCCGCGTCGAGACGCGGGTACCGGACCGCGCGACCGCCGCGTTCCTCGACGAGCTCTACCTGCACGGCCTCGGCGAGTTCGCCTGGCAGAACCGCATCGACCTCGCCGATCGCATCCGCTTCCCGTTCACCGATGCGCCGGCGGCACCGGCGACCGTTCTGCGCCTCCCGCGGGGCACGCTCGTGCCGATCGGCGGCGGCAAGGATTCGCTCGTCAGCGTCGAGTTGTTCAAGCGCACGGCGGAGCCGGCGACGGCCGTGTGGGTCGGCAACTCGCCGCTGATCGAAGCCTGCGCGACGCGAACAGGCTTGCCGATGCTCAATCCCGTGCGCACGATCTCGCCGCGGCTGTTCGACTACAACCGCCTTGGCGCGCTCAACGGCCATATCCCGGTGACCGCGATCAACTCGGCGATCCTCGTCGTCGCCGCGTTGCTCCATGGCCACGATGCGATCGCGTTCTCGAACGAACGCTCGGCGTCGAGCGCGACGCTCGAGGCCGACGGCCGCGAGGTGAACCACCAGTGGAGCAAGGGCTGGCGTTTCGAGGACGGCTTCCGCGCGCTGCTGCATGCGACGGTGGCGCGCGACCTCGACTACTACTCGCTGCTGCGGCCGCTGTCCGAACTCGCGGTGGCTGCACGCTTCGCCCGCGAGACGCGCTACGACGACGTGTTCTCGAGCTGCAACCGCAACTTCCGCATTCTCGGGCCGAAGCCGGTCGACCGCTGGTGCGGCCAATGCCCGAAGTGCCACTTCGTGTTCCTCGCCCTGGCGCCGTTCATGCCCAAGCCGAGGCTGCTCGCGATCTTCGGGCGCAACCTGCTCGATGACGAGTCGCTCGCGCCGGGCTTCGACGCGCTCGTCGAGTACCGCGACCACAAGCCGTTCGAGTGCGTCGGCGAGGGTCGCGAGTCGCGCGCCGCGTTCGCCGCGCTCGCGGCACGCGCGGAGTGGCGCGAGGACGCGCTGGTCGAACGGTTCGCGCGCGAGATCGAGCCGCAGCTCGGCCCATCGGTGCCGGCGCTCGCCGAACTGCTGCCGCTCGAGGGGCCCGACCACGTGCCGTCCGTGCTGCGCACGGCG
>JAFLDX010000299.1 GCA_017302215.1 Lysobacterales bacterium | reverse complement strand
CCGCGGGCGAACCGGCCGGCGTCGGCCCCGAACTGGTTGCGCGCCTCGCCGCGCACGACCTCGCCGTAGCGGCCGATCTGGTCGTCATCGCCGACCGCCGCCTGATCGGGCAGCGCGCCGCCGCGACAGGGACCGCGGTTCGTCTCGTTGATTGGACGCCCGACGCCGCGCCATCGGCCGACGGCGCGCTCGGCCTCATCGACATCCCGCTGCACCGCCCGAGCGAAGCCGGCCGCCTCGATGCGGCCAACGCAGCCTACGTGCTCGACACGCTGGCCCGCGCCGCCGACGGCGCCACCCGCGGCGAGTTCGATGCGATCGTCACCGCACCCGTGCACAAGGGCATCATCAACGATGCCGGCGTCGCCTTCAGCGGGCACACCGAATTCTTCGCCGAACGCGCGGGTTGCAAGGTCGTCATGATGCTCGTCGCCGGCGACCTGCGCGTCGCGCTGGCGACCACGCACCTGCCGCTCGCTGCGGTGCCGGCGGCGATCACGCGCGATGTGCTTTTCGACACGCTGCGCATCCTCGACCGCGACCTGAGCACGCGCTTTCGCATCGCCGCGCCGCGCATCGACGTGCTCGGCCTCAATCCGCACGCTGGCGAAGGCGGTCATCTCGGGCGCGAGGAGATCGACACGATCATCCCGGTCGTCGAGTCGCTGCGCGCGCAAGGGCTCGACCTGCGCGGCCCGCTGCCGGCCGATACCGCCTTCGTGCCGGGCCGGCTCGCGCACTGCGATGCGGTGCTCGCGATGTACCACGACCAGGGCCTGCCCGTGCTCAAGCACGCCGGCTTCGGCCACGCCGTCAACGTCACGCTCGGCCTGCCCTACGTGCGCACCTCGGTCGATCACGGCACCGCGCTCGACCTCGCCGGCAGCGGGCGCGCCGATGTCGGCAGCCTCGTCGCCGCGACGCGCCTCGCGATCGAACTCGCGCGCACGCGCTGAGCGGGTTCAGGGCCGGCGCGCGCCGAAGCGCCTGCGCCGCCACGGCATCAGTTCGAGCACGAGCGCGATCGCGACGAGCACGAGCGCGAAGCCGACCGCACCGGCGAAGGTCAGGTGCTCGCCGAGGAACACGGCACCCCACAACTGTGCGAACACCGGCACGAGGAAGGTATTGGTCACCGCCTTCTCGCTGCCGAGGTCGCTCAGCAGGCGGAAGTACAGCGCATAGGCGAGGCCCGTGCAGACGAGGCCGAGGGCGAGCAGCGACAGCACGACCGACGTGCCCGGCAGGCTGGCCGGCATGGCCCAGAGTCCGAGCGGCGCCATGACCACGGCCGCACCGAGCTGGCTCGCGCCGGCCAGCACGAGCGGATCGCTGCCGGCATGGCGGCGGCGGATGTAGAGCGCGCAGAACGCGTACAGCGCGGCCGCCGTGAAGGCGAGCGCGAACGCGCCGAGCACGGCGGCATCCATCGCGACGCTGCCGTAACGCGCGAGCACGCCGACCCCGACCAGGCCGACGACGACGCCGACCAGCTTCGACAGCGAAGGCCGCACGCGCTGCGCGGCCCAGACGAACAGCACGGTCAGCAGCGGCACCGTGGCATTGATCACCGCGAGGTAGCCGGCCGGCAGGTGGCGTGCGGCGAGCGCGAAGCACAGGAACGGGATCGCCGAATTGATCGTGCCGAGCAGCAGCCAGTCGCGCCATTGCAGGCGCAGGTTGAGCGAGCGCCCGAGCAGGCGCAGGACGATGACGAGCATGAGCGCCGCGAGCGCAAGCCGCACGGCCGCCGTGAACGGCGCGCCGACCACCGGCACGGTGATGCGCTGGAACAGGAACGAGGCGCCCCAGATCATGCCGAGCAGGACGAGGCGCGCGAACGAAGCGAGGGACATGCAAGCGCAGTCGACGAAGCGGTCGCGTAGTGTAGGGCGTGACCGCCACCGCATCGACACTCGCATCGAAGGCCCGCCCGGACCGGGCCTCGCCGCGGCTGGCGCCGGCCCGCCCGCGGGCCGGGCTTGCGCGTACCATCGCCATCCCGCCACAGCGATGTCCGCCCATCCCGTCGTGAAGCAAGCCCCGCGAAATCCCGCGCACCCCGTGCCCGCGAACCACGTGCCGCGCAAGCGCTTCGGCCAGCACTTCCTCGCCGATGCCGCGATCCTCGGCCGCATCGTCCAGGCGATCGCGCCGAAGCCCGGCCAGCGCCTCGTCGAGATCGGTCCCGGCGAAGGCGCGATGACCCTGCCACTGCTGCGCGAAGCCGGCGCGATGACCGTCATCGAACTCGACCGCGACCTCGTCCCGCGCCTCGAACGCACGGCCGCGACGATGGGCGAACTGACGATCATCCAGGCCGACGTGCTGACGGTCGATTTCTCCGCGCTCGCCGCCGGCGGCCGGCTGCGCGTGGTCGGCAACCTGCCGTACAACATCTCGTCGCCGATCCTGTTCCACTGCATCGACCACCTCGACGCGATCGAGGACATGCATTTCATGCTGCAGAAGGAAGTCGTCGAGCGCATGGCCGCGGCGCCCGGCAGCAAGGTCTACGGCCGCCTCAGCGTGATGCTGCAGCTGGCCTGCCGCGTCGAGCCGCTGATCGAGGTGCCGCCGGGCGCATTCCGACCCCCGCCGAAGGTCGACTCGGCGGTCGTGCGCCTGATCCCGCGCGCACGCGAGGATCGTCCGCTCGACGTGCAGGCCACGGTCGAGCGCGTCGTGCGCGCCGCGTTCGGGCAGCGCCGCAAGACGCTGTCCAACGCGGTCGACGGCATCGCCACGCCCGCGCAGATCGAGGCCGCCGGCATCGACCCGCGCACGCGCGCCGAGCAGGTCGCGCCGGCGGCCTTCGTCGCGCTCGCACGTGAGGTCGCGCGCAGCGCCTGAGAAAGCGGCACGCGATTCCACGCAAGGATCCTGCGCGGACCGCAGCGCATGCCGCCCTGCGGCTTGCCGCCTGCCGCGCCGTCCCCGACAATCGGGCCATGGTCGCC
>JAFLDX010000298.1 GCA_017302215.1 Lysobacterales bacterium | reverse complement strand
CGGCGCCGGCACCGACGCCGCAAACGGCCATGCCGTCGGCGTTGCGCCGACGCACCAGGCGCGCCAGCGACGTACCGCCGATGAGCGTGCTGAGGCGCAACGCCTGCCTCGCCTCGAACATGACCATGCCGGCCTGCTCGACGAGATCGAGCAGATCGCGCTTCTCGGCATCCGCGCGCGCGCCGAGGGCGAAGCGGTGCGGGTTGGTCGTGCCGGCGGCGGCCAGCAGGGTCTCGAGTTCGATGTCGTCCTCGTCGCGCTCGGGTGCGCAGACCAAGACCAGGCGTGGCGATTCGCCGGCGAGGCCGAGGATGCGTGCGAGCAGGGCCGGCGTGCGCTGGTTCGCCGGCAGCTCGCCGCAGGCGATGATCGGCCCGCGCGTTCGTTCGGGAGCGAGTTTGGCGGGCACGCGCGGATCCGTCGGTCTTTGGCCGATTCTAGCGCCTCACGGACGTGCGGCGTGCACGCCGCGTGACGGCTGGCTCGCGAGGTAGGCGGCGAACGCGTTCGCCCCGAGCGGTCGGCTGAAGAGGTAGCCCTGGGCGAGCCGCGTGCCGCGTTCGCGCAGGAACTCGAGTTGCTGCTCGTTCTCGACCCCCTCGGCGATCACCATCAGGCCGAGGCTGCTGCCGATGCGGATGATCGCGTCGCAGATTGCCGTATCGGAAGGCACGCCGGGCACATGCTGCATGAATCCGTGGCTGATCTTGATGCCGTCGATCGGCAGGCGGCGCAGGTAGCCGAGCGCCGAGTAGCCTTCGCCGAAGTCGTCGATGACGAGCTTGACGCCGAGTCCGCGCAGCATCGCGAACGTCTGCTGGCTGTCGCTGAGGTCCTCGACGAAGACGCGTTCGGTCAGTTCGATCTCGAGCGCCTCGCCGGGCAGGTCGAACTCGCGCAGCGCCGCGATCACCGTACCGGCGAGCGTCCCGCTCAGCACCTGGCGGAACGAGGCATTGACCGCGATGTATGGAATGTCGACATTGCGGTCGCGCCATTCGCGCAGCTGGCGGCACGCCTCGCGAATCGTCCAGGCGCCGATCGCGATGATGTCGCCGTTGCTCTCGGCATACGGCACGAACAGGTCGGGTGCCATCGGGCCGAGTTCGGGATTCGTCCAGCGCAGCAGCGCTTCGGCGCCCAGCGCGCGTTGCGTGCCGAGGTCGACCTGCGGCTGGAACTCGAGGTGGAACTCGTTGGCCGCGATCGCGTTGCGCAGGTGCGTTTCGATGCGCAGGCGGTTGCCGGCGCGCCGCGCGAGCGCCGGCGAATAGCGGAACCAGGCATTGCGACCGCGCCGCTTGGCCTCGAGCATCGCCGCGCCGGCATGGCTGACGAGCTGCTGCAGGGTCGCGCCGTCGTCGGGATGGCGCGCGATGCCGATCGACACGGTCAGGCGGAACTCGTGCTGGCCGATCAGGAACGGCTCGTCGAACGTCGCGGCGAGGCGCTGGGCGATGCGTGCGGCCTGATCCTCGCTGGCGCCACCCGGCAGCAGCACGAGGAACTCGTCGCCGCCGAAGCGTGCGCACAACGAATCGTTGGTCAGGCAGTCGCGCAGGCGGCGCGCCGCCATGGCGAGCAGGCGATCGCCGGCGCCGTGGCCGAGCACGTCGTTGATGCTGCGGAAGCGGTCGAGGTTGATGTGGATCAGGGTCGGGCCGTCGTGGCCACCGGCGGCATCGATCGTCGCGCCGGCCGCCTCGAGCACGGCGTCGCGGTTCGGCAGCCCGGTCAGCGCGTCGGTCAGGGCGCGGTTGCGCAGGGTGACTTCGACGAGCTTGCGCTCGGTGATGTCCTGCAGGGTGCCGATCAACCCGGTCACGGTGTCGCCGTGCCGGATCGGCCGCGCGACGATGCGCACCCAGCGGCGCCGCCCGATGGCCGAACTCATGCGCAGGTCGAGCTCGATCGTCCCGCCGGCGCGCACCTCGGCGATGGCCGCCTGCAGCTGCTCGCGCGCGTCGGTCGGAAAGAACCGGATCATGCGATCGAGGCTGATCCCGGACGCCGGCGGCAGGTCGCAGATCGCATACAGCTGCGCGGTCCAGACCAGCGCGTCGTCGCCGAAGCCGTACTGCCAGCCGCCGATCTGGGCGAGCGACTGGGTCTGCGCGAACAGCTCGGACTCGTGCTTCATCGCGGTGACGTCGTCGAAGGCCGACACGACCTGGATCGGCCGCCCGCCGTTCTCGGCGAACTGCGGGACCGAGGTCACCGACAACCAGCGCTGGATGCCGAGGTGCGGAAGGTAGATGCCCACCAGCGTGCTGTTGACCGTCCTGCCGGTGCGCAGCGCGCGCAGGTTCGGCAGGTCGTCGATCGCGAAGGCGTGGCCGCTTTCGTCGAGCAGGCTCCACGCCGCGAAATGCTCGCTGCGCATCGCCTGCAGCTCGGCCTCGCTGCGGCCGACGATGCGGCAGGCCGCCGGGTTGCACGAAAGGATGCGCCCGCGCTCGTCCTGCACGACGACGCCCTTGTCCATCGCCTGCAGGAACAGCCGGAAGCGCGCCTCGGAGGCGCGCAGGTCGCGATCGACCTGCTTGCGCGCCGTGATGTCGCGCGCGATCGCGACGACGCGCTTCTCGTTGCCGTCCATGTACACGTTCGAGTGGACTTCGACCGGGAAGCCGCTGCCGTCGCCACGCAGGTTCGTGGTTTCGACCGTCGAGGTGCTGCCGAGACGCGCATTGGCGAGGATGGTCGACATGTGGTCGTGCGGCAGCGACGGGTTGAGATCGTTGACTCCGAGCTGCCGCAAGGTGTCGCGGTCGCGGCCGTAGATGCCGCAGGCCGCGGCGTTGGCGTCGAGGATGCGCCCGTTCTCGTCGTGGATCGTGACCGCGTCCGGAACGGCATCGATGAGGCTGCGGTAGCGCGCGGCGATCGCGATCGCCACGCCGCGCACGGCGTGCTGGCTGGCCTGCAGTTCGGCGACAAGCTCGGCCAGCACGCGGTCGGCGTCGGCGCGCGCGGCCAG
>JAFLDX010000297.1 GCA_017302215.1 Lysobacterales bacterium | reverse complement strand
TCGACGGCATGGGCGGTGCGCGCATCGGCGCCCTGCTCGACCGCGCCGCGTCGCTGCGGGCCGCGTTCGCCGGCCAGGACGCACCACCGCAACCCCTGGCCGGGCGCACCGTCGCCAACCTGTTCTTCGAACCGTCGACGCGCACGCGCACGAGCTTCGAGCTGGCCGCGCGGCGGCTCGGCGCGCAGGTCGTCAACTTCGACATCGCCGCCTCGTCGACGAGCAAGGGGGAGTCGCTCGAGGACACCCTCGCCACGCTCGAGGCGATGCACACCGATGCCTTCGTGGTCCGGCACAGGGAGAACGGAACGCCGGCACGGCTGGCCGCGAGCGCGCGACGCGCGGCGATCCTCAACGCCGGCGACGGCAACCACGCGCACCCGACCCAGGGCCTGCTCGATGCGCTGACGATCCGCGACCACCACGCCGATTTCTCGCGTCTCGTCGTGACGATCTGCGGTGACATCCTGCATTCGCGCGTCGCGCGCTCGGACCTGCACATGCTGCGCGCGCTCGGCGCGCGCGAGGTCCGGGTCTGCGGCCCCGAACGCCTGCTGCCCGCGGCGGACGAACGCGCTGGCGCCGTCGTCACCACCGATTTCGATGCGGCCATCGAGGGCAGCGACGTGGTCATCATGCTGCGCCTGCAGAAGGAACGCATGACCGAAGCGCTGGTCGACGGCGAGAGCGCCTACTTCGCGCGCTACGGCCTCGACGCACGTCGGCTGCGTCGCGCCGGACCCGGCGCGATCGTCCTGCATCCGGGGCCGATGAACCGCGGCGTCGAGATCGCCGACGACGTCGCCGATGGCCCGCAATCGCGCATCCTCGCCCAGGTGGCCAATGGCATCCCGGTGCGCATGGCCGTGCTGGCCACCCTGCTCCAGCCCTGAATCGCCGCAACCCCTCCCACGTCAAGGATCCTGATCATGCTCGCACGTCCCCGCCTGGCATTCGCCGCACTCGCCGCCGCCCTCGCCGTCGCTGCCTGCGGGCGCAAGCAGGACGACGACGCACCGCTCGCGTTCGTGCCCGCCGACACGCCGTACGTGTTCGCCAACCGCGAGGTCATCCCCGACGCGATCGTCGACTCGTGGTCGCGCCAGATGCAGGCGATCTGGCCGGGCATCATGGGCATGTACGAAAAGATGCTGACCTCGATCCCGGCCGACAAGGAGGTCGATGAAGCGACGCGTGCGCGCGTCGAGACGGCCCAGCGCGTCATCAAGGCACTCATCGCCGAAATGAAGCCGCGCGACACGCCGGCGAAATGGGCCGAGGTCGGGCTCGGGCCGAAGTCGCGTGCCGCCGTCTACGGCGTCGGCCTGGTGCCCGTCGTGCGCATCGAGCTCGCCGATCCCGACGCCTTCCGCGCGATGGTTGCGCGCATCGAGGCCGCAAGCGGCACGAAGCTCGGCGCTCTCGACGTCGATGGCCAGCCGACATGGACGATCGACGTGGACGAGGTGCGCGGCCTGATCGCGATCGAGGGTCGCCATCTCGTCGCGAGCGTGCTGCCGGTCAAGGCCGAGAAGGCCCTGTTGCGCAGCGTGCTCGGCCTCGATCGTCCGGGCAGCAACCTCGCCGACGCCGGATCGCTCGCCGGACTCGAGAAGGCCGAGGGCTATGAGCCCTACGGTGCCGGCTGGATCGACCTGCGCCGTGTCGTTGCGCTGGTCGACAAGGACCCGGGTTATCGCGCGTTCGCCGCGCTCGGCGACCAGCCGACTCCGGCGCTCGACGACGTCTGCCGCCGTGAACTCGACGGCCTGTTCGCCCAGATGCCGCGCGCCGTGTTCGGTTACACGCGGCTGGAGGCGAAGCACATGGAGGCCGCGATGCGACTGGACCTCGCCGCGCCGATCGCGCAGTCACTGCAGGCCCTGTCGATTCCGCCGCCGGGCTCGGATGCACCGACCGGGGCGCTGTACGACATCGCGCTGTCGTTGCCGGTGCTGAAGCTCAAGGATTTCCTGCTCGCCCGCATCGAGCCGGTCGTCGCCACACCCTACCAGTGCCAGGCCTTCGCCGAGTGGAACACCAAGGCCGTCGAACTCAAGGGTCAGTTGTCGCAGTTCGTGCCGCCGCCGCTCAGCGACTTCACCGGCCTGCGCCTGACCCTCGACCGCTTCAGCTGGCCCGCCGATGGCAACCCCGACCTCGCCGCGCGCCTGCTCGTCGCGAGCACGAACCCGGCCGCGATCGTCGGCATGGCGCAGCTTGCCGTGCCGGCCCTGGCCCAGCTGCAGATTCCGGCCGACGGCACGGCCGTCACCCTGCCAGACGGCGTCATCCCGAATGCCTCGGGCTTCCTGCCGTCGGTGCGCGCGGCGATGAACGCCAAGGCGCTCGCGCTGGCCAGCGGCGATGGCGACCTGGCGGCCTATCTCGGCGCCCCGGCCGCCTCGGACGGGCAGCTGCTGAGGATCAACTTCACGGGTGCGTTCTACACCCTGATGGCCGACATGATGGGGCGTTTCGCGACGATGATGCCGGCGCAGAACCAGGCCGACCTCGCTTCGCAGCGCGAACTCTACGCGATGTACGCCAAGTGGATCCGCAGCGCGGACGTGCGCGTCAATGCGACCGCCAAGGGGCTCGAGGTCGTGCAGACGATGGAACTGGCGCCGTGAGTTCCGCCCGGCACGCGCGCTCGCGCGTGCCGGGCCTTCGCGCGGTCAGCCCGCGGCACGCGGCAGCAGGAGCAGGTCGAGGTGCATGCGGCCGTCCATGCCGGCCACCTCGTTGGCCGCCCGCCAGGCCTGCATCACGTCCTGCGCATCGGTGACGTCCTCGCTGTCGCCGGCGCGGCGCAGCACGCGCATCGAGGCGTAGCGACGGCCGAGCCACGCCAGGAACTCGAGCGCCGGCGTGCCCGTCGCGCGTTCGATCGCCCACGGGTGGAACTCGCAGATCAGGACCGGCCGCAGGCGCTCGAGCGTGCGCGCGAGGCCGCGCAGCGCGCGCGGCTCCATGCCGGCGATGTCGACCTTGACGAGATCGAGGCGGTCGAGGCCCGCCAGCGCGTC
>JAFLDX010000296.1 GCA_017302215.1 Lysobacterales bacterium | reverse complement strand
TCAGGCGACCTCTCCGCCCAAGCCCACGACGATGCACGCTCCCGTCGCGACCTTGCCGCGGCCCGCGCCGAGGCCTCGCGCCAGCGCCTGGAACTCCTCCGCGCCGGCACCCGCGCCGAAGACATCCATGCCGGCGAACAGCGCCTCCAGCAGGCCCGCGCCAATGCCGAGTTGCTTCGCAAGGGCTTCCGCAAGGCACACCTCGCCGGCAGCCTGCATCGCCTGCGCGGCAGCCTCGCGCGCAACGGTTTCTCCGGCACGCTCTCACGCATCGGTCGCGAGTTCGGCCTCGGCCGTGTACCGATTGCGCGCCGCGTCTACGCGGCACCGGACGCCGCATTCGCGCCGTTCGCCGTGCCGACCGCGGCAACGCCGCGCGTGTCGATCGTGATCCCGGTGCACGACAAGTTCGCCTACACCGCCGCCTGCCTGCGCTCGCTCGCCGCGCACGCGCGCGAGGTCGCGTTCGAGGTCATCGTCGTCGACGACGCATCGACCGACGAGACCGCGACGCGGCTTGCGCAGATCGACGGCATCGTGGTCGAGCGCAATGCCGCCAACCTCGGCTTCGTCGGCTCGTGCAACGCCGGGGCGGCGCGCGCACGCGGCGAGTTCGTGCTGTTCCTCAACAACGACACCGTGGTCACCGCCGGATGGCTCGAGGCGCTCGTGCGCTGCTTCGAGGAAGTGCCGGATGCGGGACTCGTCGGTGCCCAGCTCGTCTACCCGGACGGTCGCCTGCAGGAAGCCGGCGGCATCGTCTTCGCCGACGGCTCGGGCTGGAACTACGGCCGTTTCGACGATCCCGACGACCCGCGCTACGCGTTCCGCCGCGAGGCCGATTACTGTTCCGGCGCGGCGATCCTGCTGCGCCGTGCGCTGTTCGAGCAACTCGGCCGCTTCGACGCGCGCTACGCGCCGGCCTACTACGAAGACACCGACCTCGCCTTCGGCGTGCGTGCGGCCGGCCTCAGGGTGCTCTACGAGCCGCGCGCGCGCGTGATCCACTTCGAGGGCATCACCGCCGGCACCGACACCGGCAGCGGCATGAAGCGCTACCAGGTCGTCAACCAGGCCAAGTTCCTCGACAAGTGGCGCAACGAACTCGCTCGGCAGCCGGCGCCCGGCACGCCGATCGGCCTCGCGGCGACGCATCGTGCACGCCGGCGCGTGCTCGTGATCGACGCAACCACGCCGACGCCGGACCGGGATTCCGGGTCGCTGCGCATGGTCAACCTGTTGCGCGTGCTGCGCAGGAACGACTGCCACGTCGCCTTCATGGCCAGCAACCGTGCCTGGGACGGACGCTACACGACCGACCTGCAGGCGCTCGGCGTCGAGGTGCTGTACCACCCGCTGTCGCCCGATCCGGTCCGGCTGTTCCGCGAGCGCGGTCGCGAGTTCGATGCGATCGTGTTGTCGCGCCATTACGTCGCGGCCGAATACGTCGGCCTCGCCCGCCTGTATGCGCCGCAGGCCAGGCTCGTGTTCGACACGGTCGACCTGCACTACCTGCGCGAACAGCGTGCGGCCGAGCTCGAGGACCGGCCCGACTTCGCGCGCCAGGCCGCGGCGACGCGACGCCAGGAACTGAAGCTGATGCGCGCGTGCGACGTGACCCTCGTGGTCAGTCCGGTCGAACAGGCCATCCTCGATCGCGACGCACCGGGCGTCGCCGTCGAGGTGTTGTCCAACGTGCACGAGGTGTACGGCTGCCGAAAGCCGTTCGGCTCACGTCGCGACCTCGTCTTCGTCGGCGGCTTCCGCCATCCGCCGAACGAGGATGCCGTGCTCTGGTACGCACGCGAGGTGCATCCGCGCGTGCGCGCGGCGCTGCCCGACGTGGTCCTGCACGTGATCGGCAGCGAAGTCACCGAAGCGGTGCAGGCGCTCGCCGGGCCCGGCCTCGTCGTGCACGGCTTCGTCGACGACATCACGCCGTTCATGGACGGCTGCCGCATCGCGCTCGCACCGCTGCGCTACGGCGCCGGCGTCAAGGGCAAGGTCAACATGGCGATGAGCTACGGCTTGCCGGTGGTGGCGACGCCGATGGCGGTCGAGGGCATGCACGTCGAAGCCGGCGCGGATGTGCTGGTCGCCGCCGACGCCGAAGCCTTCGCCGCCGCGGTGGTCGCGCTGTACGCCGACGAGGCGGCGTGGAACCGGCTCTCGCGCAACGGCCTCGCCAACGTCGAACGGCATTTCTCGTTCGCCGCCGCCGAGCGCACCCTGGCCCGGCTGCTCGGCTTCGAGGCCGCTCAGGGCATGCCGAGGCGCGCGAACAGCGCAAAGATGTAGGCGCCGAGGACGATCGCGACGACGATCGCGTTGAACAGCGCGTACCGTGCCGAGCGCACCGAGCCGGCGATCGCGCAGGCGACGATGAAGCCCAGGTGGAAGGCGAGATTGGCGCCGTCCGGCAGGCGACCCTCGAACACGACGTCCTTGAGCAGGCTCGTCGCGGTCATCGCGATCGCGAGGCCGAAGAACCAGCGTTGCTGCGCCGCATAGTGGCGGCGCAGATCGACCGCGTCATGCGCCGGCACCTCGGGCAGCACGATCGCGGCGAGCAGGTATTGCAGGGTGACCTGGGCGAGGATCACGGCGAACTCGGCGAACGTCCACTCGGCGTGGTCGCGCAGGCCGAACAGCGACCACCAGCCCTGTGCGTACATGAGCAGGAGCGCGATGCACCAGATCAGGGTCGGCGCGCCGCCATGCACGCGATCGCGCGCATGGATCAGCGCGCGCAGGCCGAGCAGGATCTGGGTGATCGCGAGGCCGAGGATGATCGAGAGCAGCACCGAAAGGTGGTTGAAGGCGTCGATGACGGCATCTCCGTGGCCCCGGCGAATGCCGTGCATCGTAGGATAAGGCGCCTTCGCCGCGCAGCCCCTGGCGTGTGCGCGGCGCGCGATGGCTTCGCCGCATCCACCGAACCGGAGGGAACGCATGGCCCGCACCGCCCTGGTCGACCTGTTGCGCCGCGCCGCGGCGATCTCGGCGCTGTCGCGGGCCACTGGCGAACCGCTCGACGAGGCGATCGCACGCGAG
>JAFLDX010000295.1 GCA_017302215.1 Lysobacterales bacterium | reverse complement strand
CGGCGCCGGCGACAAGGGCACGTCGCGCTTCGCCGTCCACAGCACCGCATTGCGCAGCAGGGTGCGCAGCGCGGGTTGTCCGAAGGCCGCGTCGAAATGCATGCCGGTGTAGGTCAGCGCGCGCGTTCCCGCGGCCGCCTCGAACGTCCAGCCGACCGCGACCGTCTCCGCGCGATCCTCGACGAGCCACTCGCCGTCGCGGTACTGCGGGCTCAGCGTCGCGCTCAACAGCGGCGTGCGCACGCCTCCGCTCTCGACCACGTCGAAGGTCGGGTAGAACTCGTCGCGGTACGCGAACGTCGCCGGCAGTCCGCGCAGCAGTGCGTGGCCCGGCGCCACCGCCTCGACCGTGGTCCATTGGGTGGTGCGGTCGCGCAGGCCGACGCGCACCGCGCCGAGCACGCCGCGCAGGCCGAGGTCGTCGCCCGGCGGCACGGTCGAGGACTGGTGCAGGGCGACCACGCCCGCACCGTTGCGCAGCGCGGCCTCGAACGCCGCGCGCCGGACCGGATCGCGCAACGGATGGCGTTCGCCGCCCTCGAAGTACCAGACGATCGTCGCCGCATCGCGCAGGGCCGCCGGATCGGCCGGCCACCCCGCCGGAAACGCGCGCACGACGACGCGGTCACGAACCGCCGGGTCGGCTTCGAGCAGGTCACCAAGCTTGGCAATGCCGGCAGCGTGGTCATGCTGTGGCGCGCCGGCCCTGCCCTCGCCGCCGATCAGCACGACGACCGCACGCGGTTCGGCGGCGCACGTGCAGGCCGCGAGCAGCAGGGCGAGAGCGGAGCCCGTGCGCCTCATCGCACGCACCTCAGGCCGCGTCGACCACGCAGCGGAAGCCGATCGCGCCCGAACGGTCCTTGCACGGCGCCATGAGCAGCAGCTTGCCGTGCTCGTCGTTGCGCAGGGCCTGCGGGAAATACCAGTGCGAGCCCTGCGGCCGGTACAGGCTGCCGCCACGCAACACCGCGCTGCGCGTGTGCAGGTCGCGGTACTCGTCGGTCCATTGCCAGACGTTGCCGACCAGGTCGAGCACGCCGAACGGCGAAGCGCCGGCCGCATGCGCGTCGACGTCGTCGGGCGCGCGCATCGTGCGCGCGAAGCACGGCGCCGGTGCCGCATCGTCACGCCACGCATCACCCCACGGGTAGATGCGCGCGTCGCTGCCCTGCGCCGCGTACTGCCACTCCCATTCGCGCGGCAGGCGCTTGCCGGCCCACGCCGCGTAGGCGCGTGCATCCTCGAGAGCGACCCAGCGCACCGGCTGCCTTTCCGTGCCGGGCAGCGGCGCGCCATCGCGCCAGTGGCGAAGGAAATGGTGTGCATCGCGCGGGGCGTAGCCGCTCGCATCGACGAAGGCCTTGAACTGCGCGTTCGTCACCGGCGTGCGGTCGATGAAATAGCGGCGCAGCGCCATGCGCCGGCGGTGCCAGCGGCGCGGGTCGTCCTCCCACGGATACTGCACGTCGGTTCCGGCCCAGGCCTGGCCCTCGACCTCGACGCCACCGACCACGAAGTCGAACTCGCCGGCCGGGATCTCGACCATGCCGTCCGGCGCGTTCGCGGCCGGCGCGGTGTCGGCGATCGGCACGCACTGCTGACACAACGGCGTCCATTCGCGCGACAGCGCGCGCAAGGGCGTCGCCGCGCGCGCGGCCTGTGCATCGAGGAAGGTGTCGAGTGCGGTCGCGTCGGCGCCCGGCGCGAGCGCGATCACGGCGCCGAAGCCATGACCTTCAAGCGGCACGGCGATCACGGCATGCTCGCCGTCGATGCGCGGCTGCAGGGCGATGCCGTTCCATGCGTCGAACCAGCGCGTGCCACGCGCGTGCGGCAGGCGGAGCTGGTCGCCGTCGAGGTCGGATTCGTTGCGGTTGACGAGTGTCCACAGGGTGCGGCCGGCGCCCGGGAAGCGGCTTGCGAACACGCCGCGCTGCAGACACGGTTCGTAGGGACGCCAGTCGAGGCTGGTCGGCGTCTCCGGGAACGCGCGGTAGACGGAAGCGATCCGGAGCAGGGTTGCGGCGTCGCGCGCGGTGAATCCGTTCCAGATGCCCCAGACGTTCTCCCAGGCGTTGTAGCCGATGCCGTTGAAGAAGCAGTACTGCAGGTCGTGGCGACGATCGCGGCCCCAGCGGTTCTCGTAGTGGATCATGTGGCGCGGTTCGCACCACTTGAACTTCGCCACGGGCGGAACCGGCGTATCGGGCGCCTTCTTGCCCCAGCTCGTCAGGTTCCAGATCAACTGTTCCTCGGCACTGATCGTCGACTCGGGTGCGAGCGCGACCGGGTGGCCGAGCGCGTCGCAGGCGTCAAAGAAGGCGCGCGGCACGCCGTTGTAGGTGTCGCCGTTGATGCCGTCCGCACCGGTCGCGGCGACGAGTTTCGCCATCGCGGTCCAGTCGTCGTCGTCGGGCTCGCGCGTGCCGTGATCCCACGGCATGGTCGGCAGGAACACGCGCACGCCGCGCCGGTGGAAGGCGTCGACTGCCGCACGCACGCCGTCGACGCCGCCCGGCAGGTCGCCGAGCAGATCGGTCTTGTTGCGGTCGTCGACGCCGATGTTCGGGTAGACGAACCACAGCAGCACGCTGTCGACGCCGCCGAAGCGCGCGACGAGGTCGTCGAGGTAACGGTCGACCGTCCATCCGCCGCGCTCGGGATCGTGCAGGAAGCGGTCCTCGACCATCGCCTGCACGTGCACGAAGTTGCGCTGCGTCCACGCGAGTTCGGGACGACGGTAGTGGCGGTCGTCGTAGCCGATGCGCACGAGGTGCTCGCGACGCCAGTCGCGCAGTTCGGCGACCCAGTCGTCCGCGCTGCGGTTCGCGTCGATCATCCAGTGGCCGATGTCGGCGAACGGCCAGCCCGGAGCGCCGCCGGGCGTCGGCAGGTAACGGCCGGTGGTGACATGCGAGAACCTGTACGCCGTCGCGACCGGGCGGCGGGCGGTGTTCGGGTCGTCGGAGTCCGGCGGATCGGCGATCATGGCGTGGCGGGCGGCGTGGCGTCGGAGGGCTGCTCGCGCAGCATTGCATCGACTTCGACCCGGGTGGGAATTCCCGACTGCGCACCGAGCCGCGTGCAGGCCAGCGCGGAGGCGGCGCAGGCGCGCCGCATTGCCGCCT
>JAFLDX010000294.1 GCA_017302215.1 Lysobacterales bacterium | reverse complement strand
TCGCCCGGCTGGTCGAGGATTTCCGCGAGCTGGCGCAGGCCAACCTGGCCGGTGCCAACCGGCGCTCGGTGTGCGGCCGCGCCGACGACCTGCTGCGCGCCCTGGACGACCCGCTCGACCTGCGTCGATTGCGCGAGAGCAGCGACTGGCTCGGCGGCTCGGTCTGATCGCGCCTGATGTACGCGCCGTTCGACACGCATCCAGCCTGCCGCGAGGATCGCGTCGAGGCCGCCCTTCGTCGTCATCGGTCGGTTCGGATGTGCGCGGACCACCCCGGACGCACCAACCATCCATCCGGAGAACGAACATGATTTCCGATCTCGAGCGCCTCGGCGCGATGTTCGATCCCGCTACCCTCAAGGGTGCGGCGGCGCTGGCCGCGGTGCTGTTCGGGTCGGGCATCGCGCTGTCCTGGCTGGTCCGTCGCATGCTCGGCGAAGTGCTCCTGCACGATCGCTCCGAGCGCATCGACACGATCACGCTGACCTTCCTGAGCCGCCTGGCGATTCTCGTCATCTGGCTGTTGCTGGCCGGCTTCTACGCCCATCTGGTGCCCGCGTTGAACCGGATCGGTACCGCGCTGCTGGCGGGGGTCAGCCTCGTGTCGGTCATCGTCGGCTTCGCCGCCCAGGCCACCCTCGGCAATCTCATCGCGGGCATCAGCCTCGTCCTCTACAAGCCCTTCCGGCGCGGCGACCGGCTGCAGGTGTCGGCACCGACCAAGGACGAGTTCGACGTCGGCACGGTCGAGACGATATCGCTCGGGTTCACCGTGCTGCGTACGGACGACGGTCGGCGCGTCATCATCGCCAACGGCACGATGGCGCAGCAGACGATGATCAAGCTCGACCCGCCCTCGACCACGACGACCGCGACGGCGCCCGTCTCCGGTCGCTGACGCGGGCGACGACGGCACCCCGGCGAACATCGCACACGCAACGCGAGAAAGGCGCATCCGGCCATGCTCACCGTCGTCCTGCACCTGCTGATCGTGATCCCCTGCGCACTGCGCATCCTGCTGCGCCGCAACCGCCAGCCCGAATCACGCCTGGCCTGGCTCGCCGTGGTCGTGTCGCTGCCGTTCGTCGGCGCGCTGGCCTACCTGCTCGTCGGCGAGACGCGCGTCGGCCGCAAGCGCGTGGCGCGGCTGCGCGAAGTCCTGCGCACCCTGCCGCGCGCCGAAGACGCGCCGGGCTGGCCGCACGCCGGGTCCGCGAGCGCGACACCGGATCGCTACGAATCGCTGTTCACGGTCGGCGAATCGATCAGCGGCTACGCCGTCGCGCCGGGCAACAGCGCGCGGCTCATGGCCGATTCCGACACGGCGATCGATGCGATGGTCGCCGACATCGATCGCGCGACCGGCAGCGTGCACCTGCTGTTCTACATCTGGCTCGACGACCACAACGGCACGAAGATGGTCGACGCGCTGATCCGCGCCGCGCGCCGCGGCGTGACCTGCCGCGCGATGGTCGACGACCTCGGTTCGCGCGGCATGGTCCGCAGCGAAGCCTGGCAGCGCATGGCCGCTGCCGGCGTGATGACCCGGGTCGCCCTGCGCGTCGGCAATCCGCTGCTGCGTGCACTCAGCGGCCGCATCGACCTGCGCAACCATCGCAAGATCCTCGTCATCGACAACCGCGTGACCTACTGCGGCAGCCAGAACTGTGCCGATCCGGCGTTCCTGCCGAAGCGCCGGTTCGCGCCGTGGGTCGACGCGGTCATGCGCTTCGAAGGACCGGTCGTGCGCCAGAACCAGCACCTGTTCGCGAGCGACTGGCAAGGCAACGGTGGTGACGACCTTTCGGCCCTGCTGCTTGCGCCGATGCCGAGGGCCGAACCGGGATTCAATGCCCAGGTGATCGCGACCGGCCCGACCTATCGCGCGTCGGCGATGCCCGAGATGTTCGAGAACCTGATCTACGCGGCGCGATGCGAGCTGTTCGTGACCACGCCGTACTACGTGCCCGATGCCGCCCTGCAGGCCGCGCTCTGCGCGGCCGCCAACCGCGGCGTCGACACGACGATCATCTTTCCGGCGCGCAACGACGACTTCGCCGTCGGTGCGACCAGCCGCAGCTACTACCGCGACCTGCTCGCCGCCGGGGTCAAGGTCCACGAGTTCAGTCCGGGCATCCTGCACACCAAGTCGCTCACCCTCGACGGCGAAATGACCCTGATCGGCTCGGCCAACATGGATCGTCGCAGCTTCGACCTCAACTACGAGAACAACATCCTCCTGCACGATCGCGCGACGACGGCGCTGATGCGGCAGCGCCAGGGCGAGTACCTGCAGAGCAGCCGGCCGATCCTGCTGGCCGAGGTCGAGGCATGGGGCCTCGGCCGTCGCCTGTGGAACAACACGCTGGCGATCCTCGGGCCGGTGCTCTGACACCGAACGGCGGCCACGATGCCGCGATTCGGCTAGCATCGACGCAGCCGTTGCCGCCGGACCCGCCGCCATGCTGACCCCCGCCTTCAACTTCCAGCAGTGGATCGACGAACACCGCCACCTGCTCAAGCCGCCGGTCGGCAACAAGTGCGTGTTCGACGGCGACTTCATCGTCATGGTCGTGGGCGGACCGAACGCGCGCACCGACTTCCACTGGGACGAGGGCCCGGAGTTCTTCTACCAGCTCGAAGGCGAGATGGTCCTCAAGATCCAGGAGGACGGCCGCGTGCGCGACGTGCCGATCCGGGCCGGCGAGGTGTTCTACCTGCCGCCGCGCGTGCCGCATTCGCCGCAGCGCGGACCGGCCTCGATCGGCCTCGTCATCGAACGCAAGCGCCTCGTCGGCGAACTCGATGGCCTGCTCTGGTATTGCGAGCTGTGCAACCTGAAGCTCTACGAGGAGTACTTCCAGCTGGTCGACATCGAGAAGGATTTCCCGGCCGTGTTCGAGCGCTTCTACCGCTCGCGCGAGGCGCGCACCTGCAAGGGTTGCGGCCATCTCAACCCGGCTCCGGCGCGCTATGCGGATGCCCTGGCCTGAGCGACGCGCGTGATTCGCCAGGCGGCGCCAGCGCGCGTGCGCGCGTGAACCGGCCGGGCCGATGCTCAGGCGCCTGCTCGAACTGAAGCCGCGCGACGTGCCGTGGCGCGTCGGCGTGCGCAACACGCTGGCCGTCGTCGCGCCGCTCGCGGCGGGACTT
>JAFLDX010000293.1 GCA_017302215.1 Lysobacterales bacterium | reverse complement strand
GCCGGGCCCGGGCAGCAGACCCCGGCCCGACCGGGTCCGCCGCGATCTCGGCCGAGGCCTTCGCCGTGCGTCGATTCGGCGCAGGCGACCTCGCCCACGGTCGGCAACCGCGGGAAGCACGCGCCTTCTTAAGCCCGCCCTCAGCCGACGCATCGCAGCATGCCGGTTTCTCTGCGCCCCCCCCGGGACATCATGCATTTCGACGTCGCCTGCTCGCTGGCCTACTCCGTGCGCGAGCCCGCCACCCTTGTCCTCAATGTCCGGCCGGCGCAGAACGCGCGCCAGCGAATCGTTTCCGAACGGTTCGAGACCACCCCGACGGCCGCGGTCGAGTCGACCACGCTGGCGTCGAGCGGCAACCGGCTCGATCGCGTGCAGCTCGCGCCGGGCGAGTTTCGCCTCGACTACCGCGCGCGCGTCAGCCTCGAACCGAGCCGGGTCGACCCGGCCAGCGTAGGCGAGTGCCCTCCCTCCGAATTGCCGCTCGACGTGCTCGAAAACCTCATGGCGAGCCGCTACTGCGAGGCCGACCGCTTCGCCCGTTTCGCCGACAAGGTGTTCGGCGACATGGCGCCGGGGCACCTGCGCGTGACCGCAATCTGCAACTGGATCCACGATCACCTCGACTACCGGCGCGGCAGCAGCAACGCACACACCTCGGCGATCGATACCCTCACCGACCGCGCCGGCGTGTGCCGCGACTTCGCCCACGTCGGCATCAGCCTGTGCCGCGCGCTCGGCATTCCGGCGCGATTCGCCAGCGTGTACGCGTTCGGTCTCGAGCCGCCCGACTTCCACGCCGTGTTCGAGGCCTGGCTCGGCGATCGCTGGTACCTGTTCGACCCGACCCGGCAGGCCGCGCTCGACGGCCTCGTCCGCATCGGCGTCGGGCGTGACGCCGCCGATGTCGCCTTCAGCAACAGCTGGGGCGGTGTGCTCGAACCGCTCGACATGCAGGTCTCGATCACGCGCAGCGACGGTGCCGCGGAACCGGCCGATCGCACGGTCGCGGCGGTTTCGGTCGACGCCGGGTGAGCCGCGTGCGCGGCTCGCGGCCGGTCAGGGCGTGGCCACGACCGGGCGCCGCGCGCGATCGAAGTCGATGGTGACGCGCTGTCCGCCCGAGCGCGCCTGCAGGCGGGCCGCGCGGCGATCCTTGGTGCAGACCCACAGGCGCGCCTCGCCGTCGGCATCGGCGCCCGGCAGCGAACCGCTCGCGCGGAACCGGTAGACGCGGGCCGGACAGGCCGGGAGCGTGGCCTCGCCTTCATCCACCGCCTCGCGCACGCCGGCGATCGCCTTGCGCATCGCGGCCGGGTCGAACGCAGTGACGGGCAGCAGGTCGCGGTCGGTCGGCGTCCAGTAGCCGAGCGCGGCGACCCACGCGTCCTCGCCACTGACGATGAACTCGAGGCCTTCGCCGCGCACGTGGGCGCGATCGGGAAAGATCACGTCGACCTCGCCCGACACCGGCGCGACGTCGGCCCCGAACACGTGCCCTTCGACCTGCGCACGGAATCCTCCGTCATCGACGATGCGCGCCAGCGCGGCCTGGACCTCGCTGCGCGCGTCGGCGAACGCACCCGGGGCAGCACCGAGCAACACCACGGTCAACAGGGCAATGGGCAGGCGCATCGCGACACTCCTCGGCCAAGGTGCCAGCCTACGCGGCACGAACTGAACGCCATGCGGCACGGCCCGAGGATGCGCCCGCATCACGAACTGCACGACAGCATCGAACAGCCCGCGCGCGTGCGCGCCCAGTCCGGGCGGCGCGCGGCATGGTGTTCCCGACCGGGCTGGTCCGCGTACGGACGGCGCAGCAGGTCGAGCAGCTCGTGGATCATCGATTCGTCGCCCTGCCCGGCGCGGTCGATGGCCTGCTGGGCCAGGTAGTTGCGCAGCACGTAGCGCGGATTGACCGCGCGCATGCGCTCGCGTCGCAGCGCCGGCGGCTGCGGGTCGGCGGCGAGCCGTTGCGCGTAGCGCGCGAGCCAGGCCTCGAACGTCGCCGCATGGGCGTCGCGGCGCGCCTCGTCGTAGAACGCGTCCGCGAACAGGTCGCCTCGCGGCTCTGCCGGATCGAGGTCGGCGAGCGCGCGAAAGAACAGGGTCATGTCGACTTCGGCTGCGCGCATCCAGGCGCGCAGGTCGGCGCCGAGGGCTTCGTCCTCGTCACGCCATTCGAGCAGGCCGAGCTTGGCGGCGAAATCGGTGCGCTCACGCAGGGCGAACGTTTCCGCATAGCGGTCGAGCCCGGCCTGCAGCGGCTCGACCGAGGCGAACAGCGGTGACAGCGCGTGCGCCAGACAGGCCAGGTTCCAGTGCGCGACGCGCGCCTGCTGGCCGAAGCGGTAGCGTCGCCGCTCGCGGTCGGTCGTGTTGGGCGTCCAGTCGGGGTTGTAGTCGTCGATCCAGCCGTAGGGCCCGTAATCGATGGTCAGGCCGAGGATCGACAGGTTGTCGGTGTTCATCACGCCGTGCACGAAACCGACGCGCATCCATGCCGCGACGAGCAGCGCGGTGCGCTCGCAGACCTCGCCGAACCAGTCGCCGAGGCGCGTCTCGCCATCGCCGCCGATATGCGGGTAGTGGTGGCGGATCGTGAAGTCAGCGAACGCGCGCAGCAGGTCGACGTCGCCGCGCGCCGAGGGCAGCTCGAAGTGGCCGAAGCGGATGAAACTCGGCGCGACGCGGCAGACGATCGCACCGGGCTCGTCGCGCGGATTGCCGTCGTAGAACATGTCGCGCTCGACCGCTTCGCCGGTCGCCACGAGGCAGAGCGCACGCGTGGTCGGCACGCCGAGGTGGTGCATGGCCTCGCTGCACAGGAACTCGCGGATCGACGACCGCAGCACGGCACGCCCGTCGGCGCGACGCGAGAACGGGGTCGGTCCGGCTCCCTTGAGCTGCAGCTCCCAGCGCTCGCCGGCCCGGTTGACGACTTCGCCAAGGCCGATCGCGCGACCATCGCCGAGCTGGCCTGCCCAGTGGCCGAACTGATGGCCACCGTAGGCAGTGGCGTAGGGCTGCATGCCCGGCAGCAGCGCGTTGCCGCCGAACACGGCGGCGAAGTGCGGGTCGGCGACGCCGCTGTCGTCAAGGTCGAGCACGGAAGCGACCTCGCGCGCGTGCGCGACGAGGCGCGGCGCGGCCACCGGCGTCGGCGCGACGGAC
>JAFLDX010000292.1 GCA_017302215.1 Lysobacterales bacterium | reverse complement strand
GGCTCGATGACGCCAGCCTGCGCGCGCGCGCGTCGAGCCTGCGTCCGGACGATGCCTTGCTGCCGTGGATCGAACAGGCGCTGCGCCGAAAGGGCCAGATGCTGCCGCGCACGCTGCCGCATCCGGATCGTCCGGTCGGCACCCTGATCCCGGGTGAAGACCATTCGACCCGCCGCGAAGGCTTCAACGCCGTGAACCGGGTCGCGCTGATCCTGCCGCTCACCGGCCAGGTCGCGAATGTCTCGCAATCCATCCGCGACGGCTTCCTCGCCGCCTACTTCGACGACGACAGCGGACGACGCCCGCAATTGCGCGTCTACGATGCAGGGCGCACCCACGAGGATGCGTTGACCGTCTACGCCAGGGCCGTCGAGGACGGCGCCGATTTCGTCGTCGGACCGTTGCAGCGCGAAGCGGTTGGCGCCCTGTTCCGGCAGTCGTTGCCCGTGCGCGTGCTCGCCCTCAACCACCCCGACAGCGGCGAGGTGCCGCCGCACGGCAGCGCCGAGTTCGGCCTGCTGCCCGACGCGGAGGGCGCGCAGGCCGCCGAACGCATGCTCTCGCTCGGCCTCGTCCGCGCCGCGGTGATCGCTGCCGATACCGACTGGGCCGAACGCGCCGCACTCGCCTTCCGTGCCCAGTTCGAGTCGCGTGGCGGCTCGATCACCGGCGAGGCGCGCGTGCGCGAGTCCGATGTCAACTACAAGGGCGCCGTGCTGCAGGCAGCCGCCGCACTCGCGGACACGACGCGCCAGGATGACGGCGCGCTGCGGCGCGAGACGCCGGCCGACGCCGGCGTGTTCATCAGCATGCGCCCGCAGCAGGCGCGCCTGCTCGCGCCGCAGCTGAAACTCGCCGGGGTCAACGTGCCGGTGTTCGCGACGTCGCACGTCAATTCGGGCGAGGTCAGCCCGGGCCTCGACCGCGACCTCGACGGCATCGAGTTCTGCGATGCGACCTGGCTGTTCTCGCCGGTGCCGGGACGCCCGGACCGCAACGCCATCGGCCAGGCTCTCGCCAGCGCAACCGGCCTCGGCGCGCGCCTGTTCGCCTTCGGCATGGATGCCTATGCCCTGCTGCCGTACATGGACTGGCTGCTCGCCAATCCGGACAGCTACCTTGATGGCGCGACCGGCCAGCTCGCCGCCGACAGCTTCGGGCGCATCCACCGCCTGCTGACCTGGGCGCGCTTCTCCGGCGGCCAGGCGCGTGCGGTGCAGGGCGCGCTCAGTCCCGTTCCACTGCAATGACGGCGCCGACGTGCGCAGCACCGGTGCACGCTTCGAGGATCTCGCCCTGGCCCACCTTCAGCGCAGCGGCCTCGATCTCGTCGCGCGCAACTTCACGTGCCGGCACGGCGAGATCGACCTGATCATGCGCGATGGCCCGGTCGTGGTGTTCGTCGAGGTGCGCTACCGGCGCGAATCGGGTTTCGGCGGTGCGGTCGATTCGGTCGGGCCGTGCAAGCGCAAGCGCCTGATCGCCGCGGCCAGCCTGTTCCTGCAGGCGAGGCCTCAGTTCGCCCGCTCCGCCTGCCGCTTCGACGTGCTCGCGATCGGCGGCGAGGCCGCGCACGCCGACATCGAATGGCTGCGTGACGCTTTCCAGACCCACTGAAAGGATCCTAACCGCGATGCGTGCTTCCACCAGAATCGTTCCGATCGCCCTCGTGCTCGTGCTGCTGCCGCTGCTCGGCGGCTGCATCGCGGCCATCGCCACCGGCGCGGTGGCGACCGGCTCGAGCGTGCACGACCGCCGCGGCATCGGCACCGTCGTCGACGACAAGCGCATCCAGCTCGGCGCCTACGACACGCTCAACCGCGACAAGGAGCTCGTGCTGAAGAACCGCGTCATGATCGCGGTCTACAACGGCACGATGCTGCTGACCGGCGAGGTGCGCACGCCGGAACTGAAGGCACGCGCCGAAAGGACGGTCACCGGCTTCGAGGGCGTGCGCCGCATCGTCAACGAGATCGCCGTGATGGAACCGGAAGGGTTCTGGTCCAACCGCAACGACAACCGGCTGACCGCGCGCGTCAAGCTCGCCCTGCTCGATGCCGTGTCGACGCCGGGCTTCGACCCGACCCGGGTCAAGGTCAGCACGGCCCACCGCGTGGTCTACCTGCAGGGCATGCTGAGCGCCGAGGAAGACGAGATCGCCACCGGCATCGCGCGCAACGTCGACGGCGTGGAGCGCGTGGTCAAGGTGTTCGAGTATGTCGACGAGTAGGCCATTGGCCGGCAGCGCGTTGCGCAGCAGCGACGCGAAAGCGGTGCGGCCCGCATGCGACGGTCCGGCCGGCGATCATGGCTGACCCGGGCGCGCTCGCGACGTGCCTCGGCGCGCGCTTCGCGCCCGAAGCGTACACGCTCGACCCAGGCGAGCGCCTCGTCTACGGCTACGACAACTCGCGTCGCGAGGCGCTGCCGGATGCCGTGGTCTTCCCGACCACGCACGACGAGGTCGTCGCCCTCGTCGCGCTGTGCCGCGAACGGAAACTGGCGCTCGTCGCGCGCGGGCGCGGCACCAACACGACCGGCGCAACCGTGCCGGTGGTCGGCGGCATCGTCGCGAGCTTCGAGCGCATGAATCGCATCCTCGCGATCGACCCCGACAACCGCGTCGCCGTGGTCGAGCCCGGCGTGCTGAACGCCGACCTGCAGGCCGCGCTCGCGCCGCACGGCTTCTTCTGGGCGCCCGATCCGACCTCGGCGGCGTACTGCTCGGTCGCCGGCAACATCGGCTGCAACGCCGGCGGCCCGCGCGCGGTGAAGTACGGCGCCAGCCGCGACAACGTGCTCGCCGTGCGCGCGGTCGCCGGCAATGGCGCCGCGTTCCGCTGCGGCAAGCCGACCACGAAGGGCGCGACCGGCTACGACCTCGTGCGCCTGCTGATCGGCTCGGAAGGCACGCTCGCGATCGTCACCGAAGCCACGCTCAAGCTGATCCCTCTGCCGGCCGCGAAGCGCACGCTGCGCGCGACCTATGCCGATATCGGCAGCGCCGCCGCGGCGGTCGCGCGCATCATGGCCCAGCCGGTCACGCCGTGCGCGCTCGAGTTCCTCGACGACGAGGCCCTGCGCCTCGCCCGCGCACGCGGCGGCGAGGCAATCCCGCTGGCCGGGGCGATGCTCGTGATCGAAGTCGACGGCGAGGCCGATGCATTGCCCGGCGCCGCCGCGGC
>JAFLDX010000291.1:1855-3246 GCA_017302215.1 Lysobacterales bacterium | reverse complement strand
GGCAGACATTGTGGCGGACGTTCGCGCGGCGGCAGGTCGCCACGCCGTCGGCGAACCAGCGCAGGGCCTCGGCGCGCTGCTGGCGCCCGGCATGCAGGCGGCCGATCGCGGCGATCGCGTTCAAGGTGTCGGGATGCGCGTCGCCGAGCAGGTTGCGGCGCATCTCGAGGGCGCGCGTCAGGTTCGGCTCGGCCTCGTCGTAGCGGGCCTGGGCGACGAGGAAGCTGCCGTAGATGCCGATCACCCACGCGGTGTCCGGGTGCGGCCGCTCGTGCAGCCGTTCGGCCATGTCGATCGCGTCCCTGTAGGCCGTCTCGGCACGCGCGAGGTCGCCCTCGGCTTCGGCCGCCGTGCTGATCGCGCGCAGCAGGGTCAGCATGATCGGGTCGGGCCGGTTGCCGTGCTCCTTCCAGCGCTGCCAGGTCGATTCGGCCAAGGCCAGCCCGGCCTTGAAGCGCTGCGCGTAGATCAGCGCGCGCGCCTGCGCGGCATCGACCGTGGCGACCGCCTGGGCGGATGCTTCGGGCAGCGTGCGCGCCGCCACGCGCGCCTGCTCGTAGAGCGCCTGCGCGTCGTCGAAACGGTTGCCGCCGTTCATCGCGTCGGCCAGCAGCTGCAGGCCCTCGACGCCGATCGCGTCGCCGCGCGCGGCCAGGCACGCGCGCAGCGGTTCGAGCAGGGCGATCGCGTCGGCGTAGCGCGTCATCGACAGCAGGGTGGCCGCGCGCACGAGGCGCGGCCGGAACCATGCCGCTTCGGTGTCGACATGCAGGCGGTCGACGCTCGCGGTGGCACGGTCGAGCAGTTCGAGCGCGCGATCGTAGGTGCCGAGGCTCTGGGCGACGGCCGCCAGGGCGACGAGCAGGTCGGTGCGCACCGGTTCGCTCATGGCCGTGTCGGCGAGTGCCTGGCGGGTCGCCTCGTCGACGAGTTGCTCGACGCCGGGCTTGCGATCCTCGAGCACGCCGGGCTGGGCGCCACGGAACACCGCGACGAGGAAATCGCGCACCGCATTCGCGCGCATCGCCTCGTCGCGGGCCTGCGCGGCCGCCCTGCGCGCGACGTCGGCCTGCCACACGGCGATGCCGAGACTGGCCAGCACGGCGAGGACGAACAGGACCGTCATCGCGACACCGCCGCGATGGCGCTGCACGAACTTGCGCGCGCGATACCAGCGCGACGGCGGATGCGCACCGACCGGCCGCGCGTCGAGGTGGCGCTCGATGTCGTCGGCCAGGGCCGCTGCGGTGGCATAGCGCCGTTGCGGTTCGGGCGCCCTTTTTATCAAGCTGCAGGAATTATCGTTCTCATTCTTTGATAAATCCGCAGTAGGCTGGCTGCTCTCAAGGATATCTTCTGATACCGGGAAAGTAACTGAGCTTATATCCTGG
>JAFLDX010000291.1:0-1845 GCA_017302215.1 Lysobacterales bacterium | reverse complement strand
GCGGTTCGGGCGCGAGCGCCTTGGCGAGGATGTTGTCGAGATCGCCGCGCAGCGCGGCGCGCAGCGCCTGGCGCTGCGCCGGCAGCACCCACAGGTCGGTGGTCAGTTCGCCGACGCGCGACGACGGCCGCGGCACCGGATCGACCGCGACCGGGCGTTCGCCGAGCAGCAGTTCGTGCAGCAGCACGCCGAGCGCGTAGACGTCGGTCGCGGTCGAGATGCGCTGCCCGGCGTACTGCTCCGGCGCGGCGTAGCCCGGCGTGAGCGGGACGAGTCCGCTGCGCGTGGCCTGTTCGTCGCCCTCGTCGAGCAGTTTGGCGATGCCGAAATCGAGCAGCTTCACTGTGCCCTCGCCGGTGACGAGGATGTTCGACGGCTTGATGTCGCGATGCACGATGAGCTGGCGGTGCGCGGCATCGACCGCACGGCAGACCGTGATGAACAGCTGCAGGCGCGCGCGCACGTCGAGCTGGTGCTCGGTCACGAAGGCCGTGATCGGGACGCCGTCGACGAACTCGATGGCGAGGTACGGAATGCCGCCGGCGGTGATGCCGCCGTCGATCAGGTGCGCGATGTTCGGATGCGAAAGACTCGCCAGTGCCTGGCGCTCGCGCCGGAACAGGCGTTGCTCGATCTCCGAGAACAGGCCGCGACGCAGCAGCTTGACCGCGACTTCGTGGTGGAAGTCGGCGCCCTCGCGCGTGGCCAGGAAGACGGTCGCCATGCCGCCCTGGCCGAGCAGGGCGGTCAGGCGGAACGCGCCGATACGTTCGCCGATCAAGCCTTCCGCGGTCGCCGCCTCGTCGTCGTCGCCGATGCGCGCGGCGCGCGCGAGCACCGGCACATCGAGCGGTCCGGGCCGATCGGCTGCGGCGCGCACGAGGCGCAGCAGGGCGGCGCGCAGCGCGTCGTCGATGGCGAGTGCCATCGCCCAGGCCTCGCGCCCGGCTTCAGGCTGCGCGAGCGCCTGCTCGAACAGGTCGCGCAGGACGGCGCCGTGTGCGGCGACGCGTGCAGGATCGGTGGGCGGATCGGTGGTCATGCCGATCGGAAACGCCGCGCGCGCCGAAACTGCGCCATGCGCACGTCATTCCAGCTCGGCGTGCAGGAACGCGCGCGCGAACTCCCAGTCGCGGTCGACCGTGCGGCGCGCCACGCCGAGTGCCTGCGCGGCCTGCTCGAGCGAGAGGCCGGCGAAGTAGCGCAGTTCGACCACGCGACCGGCGCGCGGATCGGCGCGTTCGAGCCGGGCCAACGCCGACTCCATCGCGATCGCCTCCTCTGCGCTGTCGATCGACAGGCGCTGTTCGTCGGCATCGAGGGTGACGCCGATCCACGCGCCACCGGCACGCTGGCGCAGGCGCGCGCGTGCGCGATCGCTCAGCAGATGACGGATCGCGCGCGCCGCATAGGCGAGGAACCGGCCCGGTTCGACGAACTGGAGCGACGGACTGTCGCCGATGCGCAGATACAGCTCATGCACGAGCGCGGTCGTGTCGAGCGTGTGCCGCCCGCCGGCGCGAAGCCGGCGCCTCGCCATGAGCTTGAGGCGCGCATACACCTCGCTGAACACGGCATCGACACCGCCGCCTCCGGCGAACGCGGCGGCGTCGGTCGGCGCGGCATCGTCGGGGGCGACTGGCGGCGTCGATCCGGACATCATCGGTCACCCGTTCCGTTGACGCGGCACAGCGTAACCCAGCAACGCCCGCACTGCGTGCGCGACGTGGGCACCCGGCGTGACCGGCTACACTGCAGGGCATGAGCGACACCCCTGAATCGCCCGCGCCGCGCCGGCGCACGCCGGCCAGGCCGGCGGCGCCGTCGGTCGAAGCGAACGCCACC
>JAFLDX010000030.1 GCA_017302215.1 Lysobacterales bacterium | reverse complement strand
GAGACGGTGACTTCGCACGCCGAGGCCGCGTGGCTGCGCGCCGCGCTCCGTTTCGCGGCGAAGGCGGCTGGCGCCGCCTACGACGAGATTCCGGCCGGTGCCAATGCAATCGGCCTCGCGCGCGCCGGCGTGCTGCCGATCGGGCAGGGCGCCGACGCGCGTGCCCAGCTCGCGCAGCCGTGCAAGGGCCATCTGCTCTACGGCATCGAATCTCCGCTCGACTTCGCCGACGGTGCGGCGGCCTGGAAGGCATTCGCCGCGGCGGGAAACGTCGTTGCGTTCTCGGCCTACGCGAGCGATGCGCTGAGGCAGGTGGCGAGCGTGATCCTGCCGATCGGCCTGCTGCCCGAAATCGATGCGACGCTGACGAACCTCGACGGCATCGAGCAGAGCGTGAGTGCCGGTGCCAGGTTGCCCGGCGAAGCGCGTCCGGGCTGGAAAGTGTTGCGAGCGCTCGGCGCGGCGCTCGCCCTCGACGGATTCGGCTTCACGACGATCGACGAGGTGCGCGCGCGCATCGACGTCGCCGGTGCGGCATCCCCCGGGGCACCGGCGGCGCGCCGCGAAGTCGCGCCAACGGCGGGCACGTTGCAGCGTATCGCCACCTCGGCGATCTACCGCAGTGATGCCGTGGTGCGTCGCGCGCCGGCGCTGGCCGCGCATCCGCTGACGCGCGGGGCCCGCGTGTCCGTGAATCCGGCCGATGCGCTCGCGCTCGGCCTCGGCCACGGCGTTTCGGCACGTGTCGACGGCGTCGTCCTGCCGGTCGATGTCGATTCGCGCGTGGCGCGCGGCGCAGCCCTCGTCGAAGGCGGCTATGCCGAAACCGCCTTGCTCGCGCCGCAGGGCGCCTCGCTCAAGATCGGGAGGGCCTGAGCATGCTCGATGCATTGCGTGACAGCCTGCTCGCCTACGGCAACACCGGCCTCGTCGCCTGGATCGTGCTGAAGATCCTCGCCATCGCGGTGCCGGTGATCATCGCGGTCGCGATGTTCGTCTACTGGGAGCGCAAGGTCATCGGCTGGATGCACGTGCGCATGGGGCCGAACCAGATCGGTCCGTTCGGCGTGCTGCAGGCCTTCGCCGACGTCTTCAAGCTGCTGTTCAAGGAAGTGCTGCGCCCGCAGGCCGCGAACAAGACGCTGTTCTACCTCGCGCCGCTGCTCGCCCTCGTGCCGGCGTTCGCGGCATGGTCCGTGATTCCGTTCGACGCCGGCCTCGCGCTCGCCAACATCAACATCGGGCTGCTGTTCCTGCTCGCGATGACCTCGGCCGGCGTGTACGGCATCATCCTCGCGGGCTGGGCCTCGAATTCGCGCTACGCCATGCTCGGTGCGATGCGCGCGGCCGCACAGACCGTGTCCTACGAGATCGCGATGGGCTTCGCCCTCGTCGCCGTGGTCATCCTGACCGGCAGCCTCAACCTGTCCGACATCGTGCTCGCCCAGCAGGGCACGAAGGGCCTGTTCGACTGGTACTGGCTGCCGCTGCTGCCGGTGTTCGTGATCTATTTCGTCTCGGGCGTGGCCGAAACGAACCGCGCGCCGTTCGACGTCGCCGAGGGCGAGTCGGAGATCGTCGCGGGCTTCCACGTCGAGTACTCGGGATCCGCGTTCGCGATCTTCTTCCTCGCCGAATACGCGAACATGATCCTGATCGCGTTCCTCGCCTCGGTGCTGTTCATGGGTGGCTGGCTGAGCCCGATCCAGGGCTGGGTCACGGCGGACGTGCCTTGGCTGGACTGGCTGTGGAAGGGCGGCTGGCAGTGGACCTTCATCAAGGCCTTCGTGTTCTCGTTCTTCTACCTGTGGTTCCGCGCCTCGTTCCCGCGCTACCGCTACGACCAGATCATGCGCCTCGGCTGGAAGGTGTTCATCCCGATCACGCTGGTCTGGGTGGTCGTTGCCGCATGCATGAAGTTCTTCGGCGTCGTCACGATCGGCGCATGAGCCAGCCAGGACCCGTATCCGAGCCATGAACAGAGTCGTCCACTACTTCAAGAGCCTGCTCCTGCTCGAGCTTCTCGGCGGCATGTGGCTCACGCTTCGCTACATGTTCAAGCCGAAGTACACGATGCGCTATCCCGAGGAGCACATCCCGAAGTCGAACCGCTTCCGCGGCCTGCACGCATTGCGCCGCTATCCGAACGGCGAGGAGCGCTGCATCGCCTGCAAGCTGTGCGAAGCGGTCTGCCCGGCGCTCGCGATCACGATCGACTCCGGCGTGCGCGACGACGGCACGCGCCGCACCACGCGCTACGACATCGACCTGTTCAAGTGCATCTTCTGCGGTTTCTGCGAGGAATCCTGCCCGGTCGACTCGATCGTCGAGACCGGCATCCACGAATACCACTTCGAGAAACGCGGCGAGAACGTCGTGACCAAGCTGCAGCTGCTCGCCATCGGCGATCGTTTCGAGAACGAGATCGCCGCGGCGCGCGCGCAGGACGCGGCGTTCCGGTGAGCACACGGGGAGACATGCAGTGACATTCGAACTCGTCTGCTTCTACGCATTCGCCGCGGTCGCCGCGCTGGCCGCGCTCAGCGTCATCAGTGTCAGGAATCCGGTCGTCGCGGCGCTGTGCCTCGTGCTGACCTTCTTCTCGATGGCCTGCGTCTGGCTGCTCGCGCAGGCCGAGTTCCTCGCCGTCGCGCTGGTCCTCGTCTACGTCGGCGCGGTCATGGTGCTGTTCCTGTTCGTGGTCATGATGCTCGACGTCGACCTCGTGCCGTTGCGCGAGGGTTTCGTGAAGTTCCTGCCGGTCGGCATCGGCATCGCCGTGGTCATGCTGGTCGAGATGCTCATGTTGATCGGCGTGCGCGCGATGCAGGTCGCGCCGGGCCCCGATCCGGCCGCCGCGGCGGGCAAGTCGAATATCGGCTGGCTCGGCGAGGTGCTGTTCCGCGAGTTCCTGCTGCCGTTCGAGGTGGCCGCGCTGATCCTGACCGTCGGCCTGATCGCCGCGGTGCCGCTGACCCTGCGCCATCGCCGCGGCATCAAGACCCAGAACCCGGGTCGCCAGGTCATGGTGCGGCGCGAGGACCGCGTGCGCCTCGTCAAGATGGATGCCGAAGGCAATCGGGAGGCGTCGCCATGATCACGCTCGCGCACTTCCTCGTGCTCGGCGCGCTGCTGTTCTGCATCGCCGTCGCCGGCATCTTCATCAACCGCAAGAACGTCATCGTGCTGCTCATGTGCATCGAACTGATGCTGCTGGCGGTGAACACGAACTTCGTCGCGTTCTCGCGCTACCTCGGTGATGCGGCCGGGCAGGTTTTCGTGTTCTTCATCCTGACCGTGGCCGCCGCGGAAGCGGCGATCGGTTTGGCGATCCTCGTCGTCCTGTTCCGCAACCGCGCGACGATCGACGTGACCGGCATCGACCGCCTGAAGGGGTGAGTCGGGCTTTCGAGCGATGTCGACGGGCATCGCGAGCCGACAAACGGCTCGACATGGATGTCGAGGCCGGAACGACGCACCAGGGAGGGTTCCATGAAGGAAGGGTGGTTTGTGATCAGCAAGACCATGCTACTGATGATCGTCCTCCTGCCGCTGTTCGGCGCGGTGCTGGCCGGTCTGTTCGGCCGCCGGATCGGTCGCGTCGGAGCGCACACCGTCACGATCGCCGGCGTGGCGATCAGCTGCGCGCTGTCGATGGTCGTGCTCTACCAGCTCGTCTGGGGCGGCGCGGCGACCTACAACGAGAACCTCTACACCTGGTTCACGATCGGCAAGTACTCGGCGCATGTCGGCTTCCTGGTCGACCGCCTGACCGCGATGATGATGGTCGTCGTGACCTTCGTCTCGCTGATGGTGCACGTCTACACGATCGGCTACATGGCCGAAGACGACGGCTACCAGCGCTTCTTCAGCTACATCGCGCTGTTCACGTTCTCGATGCTCATGCTCGTCATGAGCAACAACTTTCTGCAGCTGTTCTTCGGCTGGGAGGCGGTCGGACTCGTTTCGTACCTGCTGATCGGCTTCTGGTTCAAGCGGCCGACGGCGATCTTCGCCAACATGAAGGCCTTCCTCGTCAACCGAGTCGGCGACTTCGGCTTCCTGCTCGGCATTGCCGGCGTGCTGCTGTGGTTCGGTTCGCTCGACTACGCGAGCGTGTTCGCGGTCGCGCAGGACCCGGCAATCGATATCGGCTCGCGCACGGTCGAACTGCTGGCCGGGCATCCGTGGCATGTCGCCACGATCGTCTGCATCTGCCTGTTCATCGGCGCGATGGGCAAGTCGGCGCAGGTGCCGCTGCATGTATGGCTGCCCGATTCGATGGAAGGCCCGACGCCGATCTCGGCACTGATCCATGCCGCCACGATGGTCACCGCCGGCATCTTCATGGTCGCGCGCATGTCGCCGCTGTTCGAGCTGAGCGAGACAGCGCTGACCTTCATCCTCGTCATCGGCGCGACCACGGCCCTGTTCACCGGCCTGATCGGCGTCGTGCAGAACGACATCAAGCGCGTGGTGGCCTACTCGACGCTGTCGCAGCTCGGCTACATGACCGTCGCGCTCGGCGTGTCGGCGTACTCGGCCGCGGTCTTCCACCTCATGACGCACGCATTCTTCAAGGCCCTGCTGTTCCTCGGAGCAGGTTCGGTCATCATCGCGATGCACCACGAGCAGGACATGCGCCACATGGGTGGCCTGCGCAAGTACATGCCGATCACCTGGATCACGATGTGGATCGGTTCGCTCGCGCTCGCCGGCACGCCGTTCTTCTCGGGCTTCTTCTCGAAGGACGCAATCATCGAGGCCGTGCACGAATCGCACCGCTCCGGCGCCGGCTACGCCTACTTCTGCGTCATGGCCGGCGTGTTCGTCACTGCGCTGTACAGCTTCCGCCTGCTCTACCTGACGTTCCACGGCAAGGAGCGCTTCGTCGTCGACGACCATCACGGCCATGGGCACGGCCACGACGCGCACGACGACCACGGCCACCATGCGCCGGGCCATCTCGCCCACGCGCCGCACGAGTCGCCGTGGGTCGTTACCCTGCCGTTGGTCCTGCTCGCGATCCCGTCGATCGCGATCGGCTTCTTCACGATCGGCCCGATGCTGTTCGGCGACGGGTTCGGCAACGCGATCTTCGTGCGCGAGGCCAACGACGTCATCGGCGAGATCGGCAAGGGTTGGCACGGCGCGGTCGGTTTCGTCCTGCACGGCATCATGCAGCCACCGTTCTGGATCGCCTTCGCCGGCTTCGTCGTTGCGACCTGGATCTGGCTGTTCCGGCCCGGCATCGCCGATGCGGCCGAGCGTGCGCTGAAGCCGATCCACACCCTGCTGATGAACAAGTACTGGATCGACAATCTCTACCAGGCCGTATTCGCGCGTGGCGGCATCGGCCTGGGACGCGGCCTCTGGCGCGTCGGCGACGCGGGACTGATCGACGGCGTCGTCGTGAATGGCTCGGCCCGCCTGGTCGACCGTGTCTCGACCGCGGTCCGCCGCCTGCAGTCCGGCTATCTCTACCACTACGCGTTCGCGATGATCCTCGGCCTGATCCTGCTGCTGGCAGGGTTGTGGTGGATCGTTGCCCGCGCCGCCTGATCGAAGGGAACGACGAAACCATGGCGCATTGGCCCCTTCTCAGCATCCTCGTCTGGCTGCCGATCATCGGCGCGCTGGCCGTGCTCGCATTCGGGCGACGTGCCGACACGGCACGCTGGCTGACCCTGCTCGTCGCGCTGGCGACGTTCGTGCTCAGCATCCCGCTGTACCTGCACTACGACGCCGCGCGCGGCGGCATGCAGTTCGTCGAGTCGCACGCCTGGATCGACTCGCTGAAGGTCTTCTACGCACTCGGGGTGGACGGCATCGCGGTCGCGCTGGTCGTGCTGACCACGTTCACGAGCGTGCTCGTCATCGTCGGCGCGTGGGGTTCGATCGACACGCGCGTTTCGCAGTACATGGCCGCCATGCTCGCTCTCGAAGGCATGCTGATCGGCGTGTTCGCGGCGACCGATGCGCTGCTGTTCTACGTGTTCTTCGAGGCCATGCTGATCCCGATGTTCATCATCATCGGCATCTGGGGTGGGCCGAGGCGCGTCTACGCGACGCTCAAGTTCTTCATCTACACCTTCCTCGGCTCGATCTTCATGCTGGTCGGCCTGATCTACCTGCACATGCAGACGGGCGAGTTCTCGATCGCGGCGTTCGCCGCGGCCAACCTCGACATGAAGGAGCAGGCCTGGCTGTTCTTCGCGTTCCTGATCGCGTTCGCGATCAAGGTGCCGATGTGGCCGGTGCACACCTGGCTGCCCGATGCCCACGTCGAGGCGCCGACCGGCGGTTCGGTGATCCTGGCCGCGATCATGCTGAAGGTCGGCGGCTACGGCTTCATCCGCTTCTCGCTGCCGATCACGCCGGACGCCTCGCAGGAGTACGCCTGGGTCGTCATCGCGATGTCGCTCGTCGCGGTCGTCTACATCGGCTACGTCGCGCTCGTGCAGGATGACATGAAGAAGCTGATCGCCTATTCGTCGATCGCGCACATGGCGTTCGTCACGCTCGGCATCTTCATCACGCTCGCGCTCGTGCGCACGCACGCGAATGCGGACGCCGCCCGCCTCGGCCTGCAGGGCGCGATGGTGCAGATGGTTTCGCACGGTTTCGTCTCGGGCGCGATGTTCTCGTGCATCGGCGTGCTCTACGACCGCCTGCACTCGCGCATGATCAAGGACTACGGTGGCGTCGTGAACGTCATGCCGTGGTATGCGGCGTTCTTCGTCCTGTTCGCGATGGCCAACTGCGGCCTGCCCGGCACGAGCGGCTTCGTCGGCGAGTTCATGGTCATCCTCGCCGCGTTCCAGGACAACGCCTGGGTCGCGGCCGTCGCCGCCTTCACGCTCATCATCGGCGCGGCCTACACGCTGTGGCTGGTCAAGCGCGTGATCTTCGGTGAAGTCACGAATCCGAAGGTCGCCAAACTCGACGACCTCGATGCACGCGAATGGATCGTGCTCGGCTCGTTTGCGGCAGCCGTGCTCGTGGTCGGCATCTATCCCAAGCCGCTGACCGACCTCATGGAGACCTCGGTGCAGCAGATCGTGTCCGCGCTGCTGGTGAGCAAGGCCTGAGTACCCGACGATGATCGAATTCAACCCGAACGACCTGCGCGCCGTCCTGCCCGAACTCGTCCTGCTCGGAGCGACCTGCGCGATCCTGCTGGTCGACCTGTTCATCAAGCCCGCCCAGCGCGACATCACGCACTGGCTTTCGCTGCTGGCCCTCGCCGTGACGGCGGTGTTCGTCTGGAACGGTTTTCCGGTGCCGGGGCAGGGAACGCTCGCGTTCAACGGCATGTTCGTGCACGACGGCATCGCCGCCACACTCAAGCTCTTCATCCTGCTGACCGCCGCGCTGACCTTCGTCTACGGGCGCAATTACCTCGGCGAGCGCGGCCTGCGCATCGGCGAGTTCTACCTGCTCGTTCTGTTCGCCACGCTCGGCATGATGCTGCTCGTCTCGGCCGGCAGCCTGATCACGGCCTACCTCGGCCTCGAACTGCTGGCCCTGTCCTCGTATGCCCTCGTCGCGCTCAATCGCGATTCGGCCGTCTCGGCCGAGGCGGCGATCAAGTACTTCGTGCTCGGTGCACTGGCCTCGGGCCTGCTGCTGTACGGCATGTCGATGGTCTACGGCGCGACCGGGACGCTCGACCTCGCCCGCATCCACGCCTCGACCGGCTCGCTGCAACATCCGAACCTGCTCGCGATCGGCCTCGTCTTCATCGTCGTCGGCGTCGCCTTCAAGCTCGGTGCGGTGCCGTTCCACATGTGGTTGCCGGACGTCTACCACGGCGCGCCGACCGCGGTAACGACGTTCATCGGCTCGGCGCCGAAACTCGCGGCGTTCGGCATGGCCTACCGCCTGCTCGAGGGCGGCCTCGGCGGTCTTTCGGCCCAGTGGACGCTCATGCTCGCCCTGCTCGCCGTGGCCTCGCTCGCGGTCGGCAACCTGTTCGCGATCGCGCAGACCAACCTCAAACGCATGCTCGCCTATTCGACGATCTCGCACGTCGGTTTCCTGCTGACCGGTTTCGTCGGCGCGACGCCGGCCGGATACGCCGCGGCGATGTTCTACGCGATCAGCTACGCGCTCACCGCCGCGGTCGCGTTCGGCATGATCGCGCTGCTCGCGCGGCGCGGCTTCGAGGCTGAGGAGATCGACGACTTCCGCGGCCTCAACCAGCGCAGCCCGTGGTATGCCGGGATCATGGCGATCACGATGTTCTCGCTGGCCGGCGTGCCGCCGCTGTTCGGCTTCTTCGCCAAGCTGCTCGTGCTGAAGTCGGCCATCGATGCGGGCTTCCTGTGGCTCGCGATCGTCGCGATCGTGTTCGCGATCATCGGCCTCTACTACTACCTGCGCGTGGTCAAGGTCATGTACTTCGATGCGCCGGCCGACACCGAGAGCCTGCCGCTGCCGGCCGACCGCCCCTTGCGCTGGGTCATCTCGATCAACGGCCTCGCCCTGCTCGCGCTCGGCTTCCTGTGGGGCCCGCTGTTCGACTGGTGCAACCGCGCGTTCGGAGCGTGAATCCGCGGGCAGGGGCTTGAACGCGCACCCGACTGCCACGATCTGATGCGCCAGGGCATCCGCTGGACCGAACGCAGTGCTCCGCCCGGTTGCGCGATCGCAGCAATGTCACTACCATAGCCGGCTCTGATGCGGGGTGGAGCAGTCTGGCAGCTCGTCGGGCTCATAACCCGAAGGTCGCAGGTTCAAATCCTGCCCCCGCTACCAACGCTAGCTGACTAGTGTCAGCGCACGACGACGGCGAGGCCTCTATCTAGGTCTCGCCGTTTTCGTTTCTGACGGTCGCGCCGGCGCCGAGCACGTCGCGCAGGCATTCTCTGGCCGCAGGGGCCTCGTCGGCGCGTGTGCCGAGGGTGTCGATCGCGCGCTGCCAGATCTCGCGCAGGCGCGGAATGATGGTCGACGGCTGCACCTGGCGCATCGCCTCGAGCGCGCGGCGTGACTCGTCTACGTCGGCCTCGGCGTCACGGGGTGGTGGAAGGACACGGCGTGTGGGATGCGGCAGCAGGCACGGTCGCCGCTGTACTCGACGTCGATCGGCGATTCGCCCTCGGCCATCTGCTGAGCTCGGCCGTTTCGTCACGACGCGGGCACATAAAGACTATGTTGTAAGGCATTGAACTAAGGCGCATGCTAGGTGTCCAGGGGAGGGACTGATGTCAAAGCCAGCAAGGAATTCCGCGCCGCCACCGGCACACGTTGAACAGATCATTCGAGAGAACGAAAGGCTCAAGGTTCTTTGCAGCAATCGCCTCCAGGCTAATTGGTCAGCGGTCCTGCAAACGATGATTCGGTGTTCAGCCGTCGTAGCTTGCATTTTCTTTGCGAGCCACTATTTAGGCGGTAGATTGACGGTCCTTGATGCGAAAATTGATGCCACAATTTCTGCTTCCGGAAATGCACAGATAAATCTTGATGAATCAGTTGGAGATGCGCTGGATAAGTTTACTTACTTAACGGCGGTGTCCGCTTTTTTCAATGTAGTCGCTTTATATCTTATGTGGCGCGGCCGGCGAGCACGGCAGGACTTAATTAAGAGATTTTCCCCGTACATACAACGAGAACAGGAGAAGAGCGATCCTAGCCCGACGCCTAGTCACTTGGGTAAGGATGGGCGAACTAATCCGAGAGATATCCTATGATCTATCTAGAGCTGTTAATTCTCTTTTTCATGGTCTCCGCGGTCACGGCGTGTTACATGATCTTCTTTGAGGCCCGTGATTTGACAATTGAGGAGACGCGGCAGCGACTGTTCGAGCAGCGGGATGCTCTAGTGCAGGCCGTCGCGTCAGGTGTTGTCAGCTGTGATCATCCTGCATATGCGAACACCCGCAAGGGTATTAACGCATTTATTCGCTATGCGCACGAAATTGGATTCCTTAGATTGATTATCGGCCGGATGTTTCGTGCGGGTGGCGGAGGCGAAAAAGCTACGAACGACCGATCGGATCTGGTCGGATTAAATGAGAGTTCGGTGCAAGAAATTTTACAAATTCGAAAACAAGCTGAATATTGGATGGTATTGCACGTCATAAAACGCTCCTTGGTGCTTTCGTCCGTTCTGGTGGTTGCTGCAGGATTGAAGATTGGTTTAGTTCTCGTGACGGGCTCGGTTCGTAAAGTACTGTCGATTTTGCTTCGATCAAATTCGAAGTCGTCCAAAGCTCTGGGCGAGGCGAGAATTGAAGCTGTTGCGCAGCAAAATCGCGCGGACGTCGAAGCCCATCGCGAACGACGGAGAAATATGGTCGCTCGTATCGTGCGAAAGGGGTTCGAGCCCTCATTAAAGCCGGCTATTGAAGATACGGTACGAGAGGAAGTGATGCGCCTCGAGTTTGCTCAAGCAGCTTGATCCCGATGCGCATCCACCCGCTTGCGCAGATGTTCAGGGTCTGTAGATCATTCACAGGTTCAGGAGTGACGTCGGCCTTGCAAGCGGTAGCTTCAAGGCGTGACGGTGCCCGCATGTTGCACTGCGAGGCCGTCGCGTCTATCATGCGCGGCTCGGAAGATGTGGGATAGGAATCCTGATCGGCGCGATCGCGCGACGCATCAGGTAGCTAGCCCCCGCTACCAGGTTTTTCGCGAGGGGCCACTTCGGTGGCCCCTCGGTCGAAAGGCGCAGGAAGCGCACGTTGCCGATGTTGGGAACCTACAACGGCGGACTACGGAATGGGCCTTGCGCCCATTTTTTTTTGGCGATTCGGCGGACCCGGACCACGCGTGACGAACGAACAGCTCGGCGAACTTCTGGCACCCCTCGTGACCGGCCTCGGTCTCGAGTACGTCGGCATCGAGTTCAGCCCGAGCCGCGGCAGCAGCCTGTTGCGCGTCTACATCGACGCGCCCGAGCGGCCGGTGACGCTCGATGACTGCGAACGCACGAGCCGCGAGATTTCGGCGCTGCTCGACGTCAACGATCCGATCGAGGGCCGCTACACGCTCGAGGTTTCGTCGCCGGGCCTGGACCGCCCGCTGTTCACGCCGCAGCAGTTCGCGCGTTTCATCGGTGCGCAGGCACGCGTTTCGACGGCGCTGCCGATTGCCGGCCGCCGCCGCTTCCAGGGCGTGATCCTCGGCGTCGATGACGAGGCCGTGCGGATCGACCAGGAAGGCAGTGAAGTGGAGATCGCGCACGGCAACATCGCCAAGGCGAAGCTCGTGCCGGACTACGAGGCGCTCGGCCTGGTGCCGGCGAAGAAGCGCAGGAACGAGGAAGCCGGGTCGCGTGCGCGCGGCCCGAAACACAAGTGAGGCCGTCGCGACGGTCGCTCGGGAGTCGAGAGTCATGAGCAAAGAGTTGTTGCTGGTCGTGGACGCCGTGGCCAACGAGAAGGGCGTTCCCAAGGACGTCATCTTCGAGGCGATGGAAGCGGCGCTCGCGTCCGCCGCCAAGAAGCGCTATCCGAACGAGGATGTCGCCGCGCGCGTGTCGATCGACCCCCACTCCGGCGAGTACGAGACGTTCCGGCGCTGGGAAGTCGTCGCCGACGATGTCGTCATGGAGTCGCCCGATCGCCAGGTGCGCCTGATGGACGCCGTCGACGTCAAGGCGGACGCCGAGGTCGGCGACTTCATCGAGGAGCAGATCGAGAACCCGGAGTTCGGGCGCATCGCGGCACAGGCGGCCAAGCAGGTCATCGTGCAGCGCGTGCGCGAGGCCGAGCGCGCCCAGGTCGTCGAGGCCTACCGCGACCGCGTCGGCGAGCTGATCACCGGCATCGTCAAGCGCGTCGAGCGCGGCAACCTCTACATCGACCTCGGCGGCAATGCCGAAGCCTTCATCCCGCGCGACAAGGCGATTCCGCGCGAGGCCGTGCGCGCCGGCGACCGCCTGCGCGGTTACCTGCACGAAGTGCGCTCCGAGGCACGAGGGCCGCAGCTGTTCATTTCGCGCACGGCGCCCGAGTTCATGATCGAGCTGTTCAAGCTCGAGGTGCCGGAGGTCGGCCAGGGCCTGGTCGAGATCAAGGCCTGCGCGCGCGATCCGGGCGACCGCGCCAAGATCGCCGTGCTCGCGCACGACCACCGCACCGACCCGATCGGCGCCTGCATCGGCATGCGCGGCTCGCGCGTACAGGCGGTTTCGAACGAGCTCAACGGCGAGCGCATCGACATCGTGCTGTGGAACGAGAACCACGCCCAGTTCGTCATCAACGCGATGGCGCCGGCGGAAGTGCAGTCGATCATCGTCGACGAGGAGAAGCACTCGATGGACATCGCCGTCGCCGAGGACAAGCTGTCCCAGGCGATCGGCCGTGGCGGCCAGAACGTGCGGCTGGCGAGCAAGCTCAGCGGCTGGCAGCTCAATGTCATGACCGCCGACCAGGTGCGCCAGAAGAGCGAGAGCGAGCAGGAGGCCGCGCGCGTGTTGTTCGTCGCCAAGCTCGAGGTCGACGACGAGATCGCGCAGATCCTCGTGCAGGAAGGCTTCTCGACGATCGAGGAGATCGCCTACGTGCCGACCGCGGAGCTGCTTGCGATCGACGGTTTCGACGAGGACATCGTCGAGGAGCTGCGCGCGCGTGCGCGCGACGCGCTGCTCACCGATGCACTCGCCGTCGAGGAGGAGATCGACGAACACAAGCCGGCCGAGGACCTCCTCGCGGTCGGGTCGATGGAAGAATCACTCGCCTACGAGCTTGCCCGCCACGGCATCGTGACGCGCGAGAACCTTGCGGACCTTGCCACCGACGAACTCGTCGAGCTCGGCATCGACGGTGTCGACGAGGAACTTGCGCGCACGCTCATCATGTCGGCGCGCGAGACGGCGTGACGCGATTGGCGCGGACGCCCAGCGGGGCGGTGTGTGGGGTCAGGCGGCAGTCGCACGGCGGGTCAGGAGTAAACGGAAGATGTCGGACGTAACGATCAAGCAACTCGCCAGCGTGCTGGGCACCCCGGTCGACAAGCTGCTGTCGCAGCTCGCCGAGGCCGGGATGAAGTTCTCGGATCCGGAGCAGTCGATCAGCAGCACCGAGAAGGTGAAGCTGCTCGGTTTTCTGCGCCGCAACCACGGCAAGCAGGAATCGACCGCGGAGGATGCCGCTCCGCGCCAGGTCACGTTGAAGCGCCGCACGGTCAGCGAGCTGACCGTCAACCCGGGCCAGCGCGGCGCCGCGACGAAGACCGTCAACGTCGAAGTCCGCCAGAAGCGCACCTACGTCAAGCGCAGTTCCGTCGAGGACCAGGTGTCGCTCGACCCCGAGCGCGAGGACGCGCTGCGCAAGCTGCAGGAGTCGCAGCAGAAGCGTGAGGCCGAAGACCAGGCGCGCGCCGATGCGGATCGCCGTCGCCAGGAAGAGGACGTCAAGCAGCGTGCGGCCGAGGAGGCGAAGCAGAAGCTGGCCGAGGAATCGCGCCGCGAAGCCGAGGAAGCCGAGCAGCGTCGGGCGGGGAGTTCGGCGACGCGCGAGGCGCCGGCCGCGACGTCCCCCGCGCCTGCACCGGGACACGCCCGCCGCGGCGACGAACGCTCGACGGGTGACAACGGCCACCGTCACAAGCCCAAGCACGGCGGCGGCCACCGCGGTCGCGGCGAGGGCGAGGATGCGCCGTCGCCGGGCCGTTATTTCGGCAACGAACTGCATCTTTCCCAGGAAGGCAGCGCGCGCCGCACCGGTCGCAAGAAGCCGCGTGCGCGACCGGCTGAAGCCTCACGCAGCGGCACGACCCACGGATTCTCGCGTCCGACCGCACCGGTCGTGCGCGAAGTCGCGATCGGCGATTCGATCAGCGTCGCCGACCTCGCGCAGAAGATGGCCGTCAAGGGAGCCGAGGTCGTGAAGGCCCTGTTCAAGATGGGCGTGATGGCGACGATCAACCAGGTCATCGACCACGACACCGCCCTGCTCGTCGTCGAGGAGATGGGCCACACCGCGGTGAAGGCCAACGCGGACGACGCCGAAGTCGACCTCCTCGCCCATGCGGAGGCTTCGGGGACGCGCGAGCCGCGCCCGCCGGTCGTGACGATCATGGGCCATGTCGACCACGGCAAGACCTCGCTGCTCGACTACATCCGCAGGACCAGGGTCGCCTCGGGCGAGGCCGGCGGCATCACCCAGTACATCGGCGCGTACCACGTGGAGACGCCGAAGGGCGTCATCACGTTCCTCGATACGCCGGGCCACGCCGCGTTCACGTCGATGCGCCAGCGTGGCGCGCAGTCGACCGACATCGTGATCCTCGTCGTGGCCGCCGATGACGGCGTCATGCCGCAGACGGTCGAGGCGATCAGGCACGCGCGCGCCGCCAAGGTGCCGCTGATCGTCGCGATGAACAAGATGGACAAGGCCGAAGCGAACCCCGACAACCTGAAGCAGGGCCTCGGCCAGCATGACGTCATCCCGGAAGACTGGGGCGGCGACACCCAGTTCGTGCCGGTCTCGGCGAAGACCGGCATGGGCGTGGACGCGCTGCTCGAGGCGATCTCGGTGCAGGCCGAGGTCATGGAACTGTCGGCCGTGCGCGACGGCCGTGCCTCGGGTGCGGTCATCGAATCGAGCCTCGACAAGGGCCGCGGCCCGGTCGCGACCGTGCTGGTCCAGCAGGGCACGCTCAAGAAGGGCGACTTCCTCGTCTGCGGCGTCGAGTACGGGCGCGTGCGCGCGCTGTTCGACGAGACCGGCAAGCAGGTCGCCGAAGCCGGCCCCTCGATTCCTGTGCAGGTGCTCGGCCTGTCCGGCGTACCCGAAGCGGGCGACGACTTCGTCGTCGTCGCCGACGAGCGCCTGGCCAAGGACGTCGCCCAGCAGCGCGACGCGAAACGCCGCGAGACGCGCCTCGTGCAGGCGGCCGGCAACCGCATGGAAGACGTCATGGCGCAGATGGGCCAGGGCGAGGGCCAGCAGTCCTTGAACCTCGTGGTCAAGGCCGACGTGCAGGGTTCGGTCGAGGCCTTGCGCCAGTCGCTGACCGCGCTCAGCAACGACCTGATCAAGATCAACGTGATCTCGTCGGGCGTCGGCGGCATCACCGAGTCGGATGCGATGCGTGCGGTCTCGTCGAAGGCCACGATCATCGGCTTCAACGTGCGCGCCGACGCGGCCGCGCGGCGCATCGTCGAGTCGAACGGCATCGACCTGCGCTACTTCTCGATCATCTACGACGTCATCGACCAGGTGAAGCAGGTGGCCACCGGCCTGCTCGGGGTCGAGGTGCGCGAGGAGATCATCGGCATCGCCCAGGTCCGCGAGGTGTTCCGTTCGTCGAAGTTCGGCGCGGTCGCCGGCTGCATGGTCATCGAGGGTTCGGTCAAGCGCAACAAGCCGATCCGGGTGCTGCGCGACAACACGGTCATCTTCGAGGGCGAACTCGAGTCGCTGCGCCGCTTCAAGGAACTCGTCGACGAGGTGCGCAACGGCGTCGAGTGCGGCATCGCGGTCAAGCAGTACAACGACGTCAAGCCGGGCGACCAGATCGAGTGCTTCGAACGCGTCGAAGTGGCGCGCACGTTCTAGGGCGGAGACCGGGGCAGGAGCCAGGGATCAGGGGCGGGGGGCTAGGGCGCGAAAAACGCGCCTTGTCCCACCCAGTACCCGTGGTACCGCGCTTCTTGCTATCCAACGTACTTGTCTCTGCATCCGTTTCTCGCGCCCTCGCCCCCAATCCCTCGCCCCCAGCCGCCATCCCCTGATTCCGAGCCCCTCGCCGCAAGATGCCGACCACCTCCTTCACCCGCTCCGACCGCATCGCCGTGCAGCTGCGCAAGGAGGTTGCCGTGCTCGTGCACCAGGCCGTGCGCGACCACGCGTTGCCATCGGTGAGCGTGTCCGACGTGGAGGTCACCAAGGATCTCGATCTGGCGCGCGTGTACGTGACGACGCTGCTGTCGGACCAGTCGACCGTGGCGGTCAAGGCGCTCAACGCGATGGCGGTCGAGTTCCGTCGCGAGCTGTCGCGCACGCTGAAGATGCGGCGCGTGCCGGAACTGCGCTTCCTCTACGACGATTCGGTCGACCGCGGCGAACGGATCGAGTCGCTGCTGCGCGGCGACGGCTGAATGCCGCGCGAGCGGAGCCGGTCTGCGCGCATCGCCTGGCGCCGGTTGAACGGCATCCTGCTGCTCGACAAGCCGTCCGGAGCGAGTTCCAACGCGGTCCTGCAACAGGTTCGTCGCCTGTTCCGTGCGGAAAAGGGCGGCCACACCGGCAGCCTCGATCCGCTCGCCACCGGCCTGTTGCCGATCTGCTTCGGCGAAGCGACCAAGATCGCCGGCCTGCTGCTCGGCGCCGACAAGGCCTACGAGACGGAATGCCTGCTCGGCGTGACCACCGACAGCTGCGATGCCGACGGCACGGTGCTCGAGCGGCGACCTGTTCCGGCTTTCGACGAGGCCGCGCTCGAAGCGGCGCTGGCCACCCTGCGTGGTCGCATCGGGCAGGTGCCGCCGATCTATTCGGCATTGAAGCGGGGCGGCGAGCCGCTGTACCGGATCGCGCGCCGCGGCGAGGCGGTCGAGGTCGCGCCACGCGCCGTCGACGTGGCGCGCTTCGAGTGCATCGCGCGCGACGCTGACCGTCTTCGGCTGATCGTCGAGTGCGGTTCCGGAACCTATGTGCGCAGCCTCGTGCGCGACCTCGGCGAGCGCCTCGGTTGCGGGGCCCATGTAACCTCGTTGCGGCGGCTCTGGGCTGCGCCGTTCCGTTCGCCGCGGATGTACACCCCGGAACAACTCGGAGCGGTCGCCGACGCAGGCGGCGAAGCCGCGCTCGATGCGTTGCTGCTGCCGCTCGAGTCCGGCCTGGCCGACCATCCGCGCATCGCGCTCGAGCGCGAAGACGCGAGCCGGCTGGCCAGCGGCCAGGTCATTGCGGGTCGGGCAGAAGCGGCGGGACGCTACCTCGCGTGCGGGCCCGAGGGGCGCGCGGTCGCGCTCGCCGAAGTGGACCGGCATGGCGCATTGCGCTGCCTGCGCGGGTTCGTGTGCGATTGAGCCCCGGCCCGGCCTCGCCGCGGCGTCCGAAGCGTTGATCCAACGCGTGTCGAATCAGCGGTTTGCGAGGGTGGCGTAGCCCGGTTGAGTCCGGCGGGGTCGAAGCCGGAACTTGTTGCGATGCGACTTTGCCGGCTAAAATGGCGAGCTTTCATCCCCAGAACCTCCACGCGGGGTTTGGAAACCGTCACCGGCCGGTGGCCGTTCCCAAGCCTCGCCCTCGCGCCAACAGGGTTGCCTACATGTCGCTCAACGCAGAACAAACCAGCAAGATCATCGCGGACTACGGCCGCGTCGCCAACGATACGGGTTCGCCGGAAGTGCAGGTCGCCCTGCTCTCGGCGCGCATCGAGCACCTCTCGAAGCACTTTGCCCATCACGACAAGGACCACCACTCGCGTCGGGGCCTGCTCAAGATGGTCAACCAGCGCCGCCGCCTGCTGAACTATCTCAAGAGCAAGGACGGCGACCGCTACAAGTCGCTGATCGACCGCCTCGGCATCCGCAGGTAAGGACGTGCGCACGTCCGTCGACGCGGCACGGCGTGCCGATTCATGGACGACGGCGCACCGCTCGGCATGAAACCCCAGGGCGGCCATCGCTGGCCGCACTTTTCACGTGAAGCACGAGCGGGCTCCATGGGGAGTGCGCCGTTCCAGACAGGACAATCAACGTGGCGAAAGTAACCAAGACGTTCCAGTACGGCAAACATCAGGTCACGCTGGAAACGGGCGAAATTGCCCGCCAGGCCAGCGGCGCGGTGATCGTGAAGATGGAGGAGACCGTCGTCCTCGTCACCGCGGTTGGTGCCAAATCGGCGCGCGAGGGGCAGGATTTCTTCCCGCTCACCGTCGACTACCAGGAAAAGTTCTACGCGGGCGGGCGCATCCCGGGCGGCTTCTTCAAGCGTGAAGGTCGCCAGACCGAGAAGGAGACGCTGACCTCGCGCCTGATCGATCGGCCGATCCGGCCGCTGTTCCCGGAGGACTTCAAGAACGAAGTCCAGATCATCGCCACGGTGATGTCGCTCAATCCCGAAGTCGACGGCGACGTGCTGGCGATGATCGGTGCGTCGGCGGCGCTCGCGCTGTCGGGCCTGCCGTTCGCCGGCCCGATCGGCGCGGCCAAGGTCGGTTACGCCAACGGCCAGTACATCCTCAACCCGACCGCGACCGAACTGAAGACCTCGCAGCTCGAACTCGTCGTCGCCGGCACCTCGAACGCCGTGCTGATGGTCGAGTCGGAAGCGAAGCTGCTGAGCGAAGACGTCATGCTCGGCGCCGTCGTGTTCGGCCACCAGCAGATGCAGACGGTCATCCGCGCGATCAACGAACTCACGACCGAAGTCGGCGTGAAGTCGTGGAACTGGCAGGCGCCGGCGAAGAACGAGGCCTTGATCTCGGCCGTCAAGGGGGTCGTCGGGGAGCAGCTCGCCCAGGCCTACGCCGTGCGCGACAAGCTCGAGCGCCGCGACGCGATCTCCGCGCTCAAGAAGGATGTCATCGCCGAGCTGAAGCCGCAGGCCGAGGCCAACGGCTGGGCCCTCGGCGACATCGCCAAGGAATTCGGCGACCTCGAGTACAACACGCTGCGCCGCTCGGTCCTTTCGACGAAGACGCGCATCGACGGCCGCGACCTCACCACGGTCCGCCCGATCACCGTGCGCACGGGGGTCCTGCCGCGCGTGCACGGCTCGGCGCTGTTCACGCGCGGCGAAACCCAGGCCATCGTCGCGGTCACGCTCGGCACGGGTCGCGACGCGCAGATCATCGATGCCGTCGAGGGCGAGTGGAAGGACACGTTCCTGTTCCACTACAACTTCCCGCCGTACTCGGTTGGCGAAGCGGGCCGCATGATGGGCCCGAAGCGCCGCGAGATCGGCCACGGCCGCCTCGCCAAGCGCGGCGTGCTCGCGGTCAAGCCGACCATCGAGGAATTCCCGTACGTGCTGCGCGTGGTCTCCGAGATCACCGAGTCGAACGGCTCCTCGTCGATGGCCTCGGTGTGCGGTTCGTCGCTCGCGATGATGGATGCCGGCGTGCCGCTCAAGGCACCGGTGGCCGGCATCGCCATGGGCCTGGTCAAGGAAGGCAACGACTTCGTCGTGCTGTCCGACATCCTCGGTGACGAGGACCACCTCGGCGACATGGACTTCAAGGTCGCCGGCACCGCCGACGGCATCAGCGCGCTGCAGATGGACATCAAGATCGACGGCATCACCGAGGAGATCATGAAGGTCGCGCTGGCCCAGGCCAAGCAGGGCCGCCTGCACATCCTCGGCGAGATGAACAAGGCGATCAGCACCGCGCGCACCGAGATGAGCGAGTACGCGCCGCGCCTGCTGACCATGCACATCCACCCGGACAAGATCCGCGAGGTGATCGGCAAGGGCGGTTCGGTGATCCGCTCGATCACCGAGGAAACCGGCACGACGATCGACATCACCGACGATGGCCGCATCGTCATCGCCTCGGTCAACCGCGCCGCGGCCGACGAGGCCAAGAAGCGCATCGAGATGATCGTCTCGGACGTCGAGCCGGGCCGCATCTACGAGGGCAAGGTCGCCAAGCTGATGGACTTCGGTGCGTTCGTCACGATCCTGCCGGGCAAGGACGGCCTCGTCCACGTCTCGCAGATCTCGAACGAGCGCGTCGAGAAGGTGTCCGACAAGCTCAAGGAAGGCGACATCGTCAAGGTCAAGGTGCTCGAGGTCGACAAGCAGGGCCGCATCCGCCTGTCGATGAAGGCCGTGGCCGAGGGCGAAGGCGTCTGATCCGCGCCTGATCCGGCGGTCGGCGCAGAAAGGCGGGCTTCGGCCCGCCTTTTTCGTTTTGGCTAGTTTCCGGACTCGAACCCGTCCCTGAAGATCACGTCGCTTTCGTACTTCAGCACGATGTTGTCGAGCAGGGCGAAGATCGGATTCTGCTGCGCCGGATCGGAGAAGTTCTGCAGCACGCCCGGGCTGATCTCCAGGGTCGTCTGGAAATTCCAGCTCGATGCGGCGATCGTGATCGTGCTCGGCGCGAGCGGGCTGTTCCAGCCGATGTTGCTCGGCACCAGCAGGTTGCCCTCGACATCGGCCGCTCCGGTGCAGCCGGGACTGTTGTAGCGCAGACGCCAGTTCACCGTCGGCGTGTCGGGAAAGGTGACGAGGGCATTGATCCGCGACAGACCGCGCGCTCCGAGTGTGTAGGTTCCCGGCCATGGCACCGCGAAGCACTGGGTCACGCCGTAGAGGCTGGCGACCTGGATGCCGCCGGGCGTGCCCGTTTCGTTGCCCGGAATGGACATCTCCACCGAACCGGAGCCGGCGCCGCTGCCGTCATCCTGGGCGTTCCAGCGCGTGTACTCCGGGAAATGGTTGGTCCACTGGCGCAGGCTGCCGTCGTAGGTGCCATTGATCAGGTAAGGGTCCGTCGGCTGGCGTTCGAGTGCTCCGGCATCGCGCACGAGCGTGCGCGGCGGGCCCGGACGCACTTGCTGGTCGCGCGGGCGGCCATCGATGCCGAGGTCGTTGCCGACTACCGGGAGCGAGAAATCCAGTGCCGGCGAACTGATGCGCAGGCCGAAGTTGCTCGCCTCGGGATCGATGAACCGCGGATCCGCCTGGAGGTTGTAGGGACCGGGCGGCAAGGTGCTGGTATCACTGACGACGTTGTAGCGGATGTCGTCCACACTGAGGTTCTGCCCGCCGCCGGGGTAGAGCAGGGTCAGTTTGCCGGGTTGCCAGATGACGTTGTTCTCCATCTCGAGCGTTCCTGCGCCATCGAACCGGATGAGATGCGTGGCACCGCCGTTGACATTGGCGGCGATGGTGTTGTCCTCCAGCTTGAGGTACTCGTTGCCGACGCGGACGACGTCCGAGGAAAGCGCGTTGTTCACGATCATCGATGAGGAGATCACGATCGGGTAGTCCTTGCCGCGAATCGCGTTGCCGCCCGTGTTGGCGGTCATCACGGTGTTCTGCATCTGCATGCCGCCCCCATCCGCGAGTTTGAGGATGGCTCCATCGGTCTCCGCACCGGTGCTCGTGACCGTCGCATTGCTCGACACGAAATTGCAGCCGTTCACGCCGGTGGCGCAGGCGACGCGTCCGAGTGACTGCATCGTCTCCGGAGCCTGCACGTTGCATTCGCTTCCGTTGAGGCCGAACGTGGCATACCAGTTGACGCCGAAGATGTCGCTGGTGTAGTCGGCGTACATCGCGGCGCCATCGGCCGCCCGGTTGCCGTCGATCAGGATGTCGTAGGAGCAGACGGCCACCTCGTTGGAGTCGGCGAAGCCGCCGGCCCAGGACTGCATCCAGATCGCGCCGCCCTGGTCGGTTGCGCGATTGCCGTGCAGGCGCACCGGCCGGCTGGCATCCACTCCGAACAGGCGCGCACCGGCCCTGCCATTGCTCGTGCTGACCACGGCCAGGCCACCACCGCGCAGGGCCGTGTTGCTGTCGAGGGCGCCGGCGTTCAGATAGCCCGGCGAAGCGATGTCGGCCATCGCGGGACCCGCGACGTAGACGCCGCCGCCGTCGCCCCCGATCGCCGAGTTGCCCTGCACCATGGTTCGATCGCGCAGCATGAAAAGCCGCGCGCTGCCGCCGATGTAGATTCCTCCCCCCGAGTTCTGCGCCGTGTTGTTGAGGACGACGGTGTTCGTTTCGAGCGTGAGGATGGCGGGCCCGCCGCTTCCATTGAAATAGATGCCGCCACCGTAGGTCGAGGAATTGTTCGACACGCCGACGTTGCGCAGGATCAGGTCGCCGCTGCCGCTGAACTGGATGCCGCCACCGTAGTTCGAGCCGGTGGAGTCGCCGCCGCGGATGGTCAGGTTGCGCAGATCCCGCACGCCGCTGCCGCTGATGCGCAGCACGGGCGCTGCCGCACCGCCGGCGCCGTTGACGATCGTGATCCCGCTCGGCGCCGCACTCGCGCAGGTCGCGTAGCCGCCTTCCACGACGAGATCCTGGCTGCCGATCGTGAGCGCCTGCTGGAGGTAGCTCGCATTGAAGGCGACATGGATTTCATCGGGGCCGGGATTGCCGGCGGCCGCGTTGATCGCCGCCTGCAGCGTGGCGTAGTCGCAAGCCCCGTCGCTCGCGCTGCCGACCAGGAAGGTGAGCGCATGGACGTCGCCATGCGCGAAAAGGACCGTTGCCGCGAGAACCCACGCCGGGACGCGGGTCGCGGTCGTGAGCGGGTGCGTTCCCATCGTGCGCTCCTCGAGTGTCGTCGCCGTTGCGACACTCGCGAGCAACGCCATGCAACGCGCCGACATGCCACGCCGGCGCCCGTGCAACGAGCGGGCGGCGGACGGTGCCAACGACTCCTGCCGATGGCTGGACGGCTCCAGCCATGGCAATGGCCCCCGGATGAACGTCGGCGGCCGGGTTGGTTCAGTCGAAGCCGTTCTCGAAGATCGTGTCGCCGATCAGGGTCGTCACGCTGTCGGTGTTGTTGGCGGCGTTGGCGTCGGTGAACTGCGCGGCGGAGACGGTGCCGTGGGTGACGAGCGTGCTGCCCGGCATCGCGCTGGCGGACACCGCGGCTTCGATCTCGAGCACGCGCGCGAACGTGCCGGGCGCGACGGTTTCGCCCTCGAGCGTGCACTCGAGCGTTGTCGTGCCGGTGCAGATCCACGCGCCGCCGGCGATGGCTCGGTTGCCGACGTAGCTCAGTCCGGCCGGCAGTTGGAGGGTGAGCTTCGCATCCTGCACCGGGTCGCCGGCGAAGTTGACGATGCTCGCGACGAAATGCACCGCGCCGCCCGGTGCGGCGACCGACGGCACGCCGCTCAGCGAGAGGCCGAGGTCGGCACTGCCGAGCGGTGCGTCGCTGCAGTTGTAGCAGACCAGGGCGAAATCCTGCGCCGGCGTGCCGGGTGTGTACGGATTGAGCGCGTCGGCGCTGATGTTCGCGGCGAGCACGTCGATCGTGATCGGGCCATCGAGTTGTGCCGGCGAGAGGAACACGCCTTCGAGGTTGTTCTTGTCGTCGGCACTGCCGCCGGTGGCCGACCAGCCATCGCCCCCGACGACGTTGCCGCGATACGTGGCACCATCGCTCGTCACCGTGAGGTCGAGGTTGTTGACCCAGGCCGGCGTGCTGCCGCCGAGGCCATGACCCTTGGCATCGGTCCAGGCCAGCATGATGCGCACGGGGCGGGACGGATCGGACGGCATGATCGTGCGCGTCCAGGTCGCACCGGTGGCCGTGAACGCGTCATCCTGGTCGACGTAGAGGACGTCATCGGCCGGTTTGGCCACCGCATCGAGGTCGATGCGTCCATAGCCCTGGAAGCGGTCCGGACGATGGCCCATGACGCGTCCATGGGCATCGTTGAAGCCCGAGAGGTCCTTCGCCGCGGCCGTGAACGCGGCCTTGACCATGGCCGGGCTCGGCGTCGCGCCGGCATGCTCGGCGCGGTACTTCTCGATGAACACGGCGGATGCGCCCGTGGCGACCGGCGAGGCCATCGAGGTGCCGCAGTTGAACGCGAATGCGGAGTCGCTGGTGCTGCCGGTGGCGTCGGTATAGCAGCCCGGCGCGACGATGTGCGGCACGCGGCGTCCGTCGCAGGCATTGCCGTGCGCGGAGTTGCTCGACACGTTGAGGATGCCGGCCTGCTGCGTGCCCGCCGAGTTCTGCAGCGTGGTCGAGCCGATCGCGAACAGGTTCTTCGCCTCGTCGGGCGAACCGAGCGAAGACGGCGCACAGGCACCGCTGCCATCGCCGTTGCCGTTCATGATCGACCAGACGTTGAGGATCGGCTGGTTGCCGGCGACATCGGGATTCGCGTCGCGCGCGACGATGTCGACCTGCTGGGTCGGGATGTCGTAGCCCTGCGGCGTCGACGTCGGACCCCACGAATTGTTGGTCAGCACGGCATTGCTGAGACTCGACTCCTTGAAGATCGTCAGCATGCCGTTGGCGATCATCGAGCCGGCACCGCTGCCGAGGAACGCGTTGTAGCGCTGCTGCACGAGGTTCGCGCCCGGCGCGACGCCCTGGCCGCGCCGGAAGCCGTTCAACAGCGTGCCGGTTGCGCCGGTGCCGGCGATCGCGCCGGCCACGTGCGTGCCGTGCGAGTTGTTGTTCGTCGAGCAGCTGGTCGGCGTGGCGCCCGAGGTCACGCACGGCACGACGCGCGAGGCGAGATCGGTGTGCGTGGTGCGGAAGCCGCCGTCGACGACGCTCGCGACGACACCGCTGCCGTCGTAGCCGAGATTGTCGAGCCAGGTCGCATAGCCCGGCACGATCGTGTAGGTCGGCGCCGCGCCGTAGGCGCCGACGATCGACTGGTTGCTCATCTCGCCGCGCGCGCCGCCGGTGGCGGGGCTGTCCTGCACGGAGTAGACGCCATCGAGGCCGGCCAGGTCGAGATAGCGGTCGCCCGGGGCGTCGAGGTGGAGCACGACGAAGTTCGTGTCGACCGGCGTGACCGACGCGACCTGCGCACCGAGCGCCTCGATCTCGGCGACCACGGCCGCGTGGTCGCGGTGGCGGCTGGCGAGGACGAGGGTCGGCCGTCGCGCCGGCGCGAACGCGCGCTGGCCGGGCTGCACGCGGAATGCGGTCTGGAAC
>JAFLDX010000290.1 GCA_017302215.1 Lysobacterales bacterium | reverse complement strand
TCAAGCTCAGCGGCGACCTGCGCGTGCGCGGCCAGCACGACACCTCCGACAGCGACCGTCCCGACCGCAGCAGCGCGCAACTGCGTGCGCGCCTCGGCGCGAGCTGGCGCGTCAACGATCTCGTCAGCATCGGCGCGCACCTCGTCACCGGCGACGGCGACGATCCGAACAGTGTCGACGTGCAGCTCTCGAACTGGGACGACGATCTTGCCGTCAGCCTCGACCAGGCCTGGCTGCAACTGAATTTCGGCGACCTCAAGCTGTTCGGCGGCAAGATGCCGCAACCGTTCGCGCGCACCGAGCTGGTCTGGGACGGCGACGTCAATCCGCAGGGCATCGCGGCGACCTGGCGCCACGCGCGCGCCGATGGCTCGGCCTGGCGCGCCAATGGCCTGTTCTTCCTCGTCGACGAACGGGTCGCCGGCGCCGACAGCACGATGCTCGGCGTGCAGCTCGGCCACGACACGCGCGCGTTCGGCGACTGGAAGTTCGACGCCTCGCTCGCGCTCTACGACTATTCGCTGAAGAGCATCGCCGGCGCCGACAGCGGCGACTGGCGCACGAACCTGCTCAATCCGGACGGCACCTACCTGTCGGACTTCCGCCTCGTCGACGCGATCGTCGGCGCGACCTGGAGCGGCCTCGGCGAACGCTGGCCGCTGCGCCTCGTCGGCGACGTCGTCAGGAACACCGGCGCACGCACCGACGGCGACCGCGGCCATGGCCTCGACCTCGTCCTCGGCCGCGCAAGCCAGGTCGGCGACTGGCGCATCAGCGTCGGCCATGCCACGGCCGGCGTCGACGCCGTGCTCGCCGCGTTCTCGCAGGACAACATCGGCATCGCCACGAACTATCGTCTGCACTCGCTCGGCGTCGACTACGTGCCGTGGCCGAACACGACCCTCAGCGCGATCCTCTACCGCTACCGCCCCGACGCCGCCGCCTACGCCGGCAGCAACGATCCGCACGACTGGCTCAACCGCGCGCGCGTGTCGCTGATGGTCGGGTTCTGAGCGGGCGTGCCCGCGCCGTGATCAGGGACAGCGAGAACCTCTGGCAAGCAGGGCGGCGCTGACAGGAGTCCGGCGCCACCTACACGCCGCAAACGACCAGGAGCGTGGTCATCACGATCGATGGCAGTACGGCGACTGCCCTGTACGTCCACGCGAGATCACCCCAAGCGATCCAGGCGAAGACCAACAAGCCTAGGAACAACGGCCAGGTGGCGATCAGAAGGAATCCCAACGCGACCGGGAACTCCGAGTTGCCGTTGGTATCGCGCCAATGCTGCAGTTCGACGGACCCATGCTCACCCGGCAGGATGACCGTAAAGACGACGGAGAGGAGCGGCTGGTCAGCCCGGTATGGGCGCACGGCCGGGTAGTGGTTATCGTATGGACCGACCGTGAGGACGAGGCGAGATTGATCGCTTGCCGCGAGGCCGAACCGTATGAACGTGAAGCGCACTACCGCACGTACCCGCCAGGCTGACGTGCCCTATGACCCGAACAGCAAGACCTCGACCCGCAAGTTCTGGGATCGCGCGACAGCGCACGAGGGCGTGGCGGAGTTGCGAACGAAGCGCGGAAGGCCGCCGAAAGCGGCTGACGAGCGCAAGGAGCAGATCGCCTTGCGCGTGGACAAGGACGTGCTCGAATGGTACCGCGCGCAGGGGTCGGGATGGCAGACTCGAATGAACGCCGTCCTGAAGGCGTTCCGCGATGCGACAGTCTGAGTGCCTGCTTCGGAGTGTTTGCCCGTATACGCGATCACTCACCCAGCGATGAGCCTGGCCTTGGCGCGCACGAGCCCCGGTGATCGGCCCGACTCGAGCAGCACTTTCAGATCGCACAGCACGATCGAGAAACCTTCCACGGCATCGACGGCCCGGCTCGTCGAGCGGAACGGTCCCGCCGCGATGCGCACGACCGACTGCGTGCGCGACCGGCGCTCGATCGTGATGGCGACCTTGACGCCATCGGACCATGCGAAGCGGATCAGCTCGCCGCGAACGAGCTTGCTCGCGGTGGTCGTCTCCGACGCGCCCGGGACCATGAAGTCCCATCGCACCGGAACGCCGACCTCGAGCGGTGCCGAGCTCTTCCCGAGCCAGAAGCGCGAGAGTTGCTCAGGCTCGACGAACGCGTCGTAGATCGCACGCGCGCTGGCGCGAACGGGCAGGGAGAGCCTGGCGTAGTTTCTGGCGACCATACAACACCTCCGGTTCGATCCCGATCACGTTGGCCTGCCCAGCACGTCGAGCCCGTCATTTCCCGTGCCTTGCTTTACCAGGCACGTCCATGCCCGACGAATCGGCCCCGGGCAATCATGCGATGAAACGCGTGGCCCTGCGTGGCCGATCGAACATATGGCTTCGTCCAGGCAGGCTCCATCATGGACCGGGGGCGACGTGCTCAGTCCAAGGCCCGACATACGACCGCAAACGCGCCGTCTTCCGTGAAGCCATTCACCGGGTCACTTGCAAGCGGACGATCTTGCAGCGGGTTGGGCGACAGTCTCATCACAGCAGCGGCTGGTGTTCGCGGCTTGCATGCCAGAACGCCAAAATCTTCAGTTCGGTGGCGTCAGCCCGGTAGTACACGAAGTAGCCTACGCGTCCAAGAAAAAGGCGCCGAATGCCGGGAACCCGGCTGCCGCCGTACTCGGCGCCGATGCCGGGATGTTCAGCGAGGAGCGCAACCGACTCGCCGAAGTCGGTACCGATCGCGCCTGGCGACACGGGGCGATTGGCAAGCCACCACTCCGCAGCCTTGCGAACTTCGTCCGCTGCGCGAGCGGAGATCTTGACGCGGAGCGTCATGCTTACGCGTGCTTGGGCAGCGACGCGAGCAGTTCTTCCAGGGCGACGAAGTCCCCGCGCTCAATCTCGGCAATGGACCCGAGCAAGGCGTCCTCTTGCACTTCGCTCAGAGTGAAGCTCTCGTCCGCGCCACGCGTGACGACGGTCACGCGAGCGCCCTCAGGGAGAGGCACTCCTTCGAGGACGATCTTGCCGTCGACGACAGTTCCGGTGGCTACCTGCATGGATTGATGGTGCTCCGCCGAGACCCCGCATTCGCGATACACCGCCCATCGTTCGGCGTTGCGGCAATGCGGTCAATCGGCTTCTTCGCGTGGAACTCGATTCATTGCCGCATGCGTGTCGTGATGCGGTCATCCGGATGGTACCGCGAAATCCGTCGAGGTCGACACGATCGCGCGCACCTCATCGAACTGCGATCCACCATGCCGTTTCAGAACCGCCCCGCCGCCGCCGCACCGAGCAACCGGCGCAGCGGACCCACGCGACCGGCGAGGCCGA
>JAFLDX010000289.1 GCA_017302215.1 Lysobacterales bacterium | reverse complement strand
ACGCGCGCAGCAGCTCGCCGCGTTGGCGGCCGCACGCGAGGCCGAGGCACCGATCGCGGCCGATGCGCCGGCCGCGCTGGCGCCCCCGGTGACGCCGGCCGATGCACCGTCGATGGTCACCTACGATCCGTTCGAGCGCATCAACCGCTTCACCTACCGCTTCAATGCGCGCTTCGACGAGAACGTGTTCCTGCCGGTCGCCAACGGCTACCGTCGCCTGCCGCGACCGGTCCGCTCCGGCGTGCACAACTTCTTCGGCAACCTCGGCGAGATCGGCAACACGCTGAACTTCGCCTTGCAGGGCCGGCCCGGATACGGCCTGCGCAGCTTCGGCCGACTGGCGATCAACACGACGCTCGGCATCGGCGGCCTGTTCGACGTCGCGAAGAGGATGAAGCTGCCGCGCGCGACGACCGGATTCGGCACGACGCTGGCGAAATGGGGCATGCGCCCCGGGCCCTATCTCGTGCTGCCGTTGATCGGCCCGTCGACCCTGCGCGACACGGTCGGACTCGGCGGCGACTTGGGCCTCAGCTACGCGGCCGATCCGGGCGGTTTCTACCGCACCTCGCAGAACGCATGGATGTTCGGCGTGGCCAACTCGGTCGACCTGCGCGCGCACATCGACTTCCGCTACTACGAAACCGGCTCGGCCTTCGAGTACGACACGATCCGGTTCCTCTATGTGCGCCAGCGCCTGCTCGAGGACGAGAAGCTGCGTGCCGAAGGTGCCAACCTGCCGCGCAGCACCGGAACACCGGCCGGGCAATGACCGCGCCCGGCCCCGCGCGACGGTCCGGCACGACGCGATGCCGCGCCGGTTGCGCGTGATCGGGCTGGCGCTGGCCGCGCTGCTCGTCGTGCTCGCGGCGACGTGGGCGGCGCTCGCGATCGGCTATCGCGCACCGGGTGCACCGGCCGCGCGCGCACTGCTCGTCGCGCTGTGGATCGCTTTCGCGCTCGGCGTGCTCGTCGTGCTGCTGCGCCACGACGCACGCTGCGCGCTCGGCGCGTTCGCCGTTGCCTTCGCCCTCGTGCTGGTCTGGTGGAGTGGCATCGCGCCATCGAACACGCGCGCCTGGGCCGACGACGTCGCGAGACCGCTGCGCGGCCACGTCGATGGTGATCGGGTCGCGCTCGACAACGTACGCGAATTCGACTGGCGCTCCGACACCGACTACACGGTGCGTTGGGAAGCCCGCGGGTACGACCTCGCGCAGCTCGCCTCGACCGACCTGCTGCTGTCGACCTGGGGACATCCGTCGATCGCGCACATGCTCGTCTCGTTCGGCTTCGACGACGGCCGCTTCCTCGCCTTCTCGGTCGAGATCCGCCGCGAGAAGGGCGAGGCCTATTCCGAGATCGCCGGCTTCTTCAAGCAATACGAACTGATCGTGATCGCCGCCGACGAGCGCGACATCGTGCGCGTGCGCAGCAACGTGCGCGGCGAAGAGGTGACGCTGTACCGGCTCGCCCTCGATGCGCGCCAGCGGCGCGCGCTGTTCCTCGCCTATGTCGCCGAGGCGAACCGGCTCGCCGCGACGCCGGCGTTCTACGACACGGTCACCTCGAACTGCACGACCCTCGTCTACCGCCTCGCGCGCCCGATCGTCGGCCACCTGCCGCTCGACCGCAGCCTGCTGCAGACCGGTTACCTGCCCGAATACCTCGAGCGCCTCGGCGGGCTCGTTCCCGGCGTGCCGCTCGCCGAATTGCGCGCGCGCGGACGCATCACCGATCGCGCGAGGGCTGCCGACGCGAGCGCGACGTTCTCGCACGATATCCGCGTCGGCGTGCCGGGCCTCGATGCCGCGCGCTGAAACGCCCGCACGGCGCGCCAAGGAAGCTCCAGACCAGGACCATCGCGCGGCTGAAGTTGCTCCCGCACACCGCTGCTCCCGCACGAGCGCCACGACCTCGAACGAAGGCTGTGGGGGCGACTTCAGTCGCGATGCCGTGGCCGGGCTGTCGGGATGTCCGCTCGCGACGAAAGATCGCGGCTGAAGCCGCTCCCTCGGACAGTTGCCCACGCGGCAGCACTGCCACCTCGAACGGAGCCCGTGGGAGCGGCTTCAGCCGCGATCGGGGCAGATCGGCGTTCCGCTCAGGGCGCCTTCGCCACGGCCTCGCGCGCCGGCGCGGACAGGCCCCAGCCGAACGAATCCATCGACAGGACGCGGTCGGTCATGCCGCCTTCGATGCGTGTCGCCGGATCGCCGGCACTGGCGCCGAGCGCGACGACGAGCGGCAGGTAATGCTCCTCGGTCGGATGCGCGCGGGTGGCCTGCGGCGCGCGGCGGCGGTAGTCGACCAGCGCGTCGGCATCGCCGGCCATGACCGCGGCGTCGATCCATGCGGCGAAACGCTCTGCATACTCGGGATCACGGACGTCGCGGCGGAACTCGTGGAGGTTGTGGGTCAGGCTGCCCGAGCCGATCACGAGCACCGCCTCGTCGCGCATCGGCGCGAGCGCGTGGCCGAGGCGCAGAGCGGCCCGGGTGTCGAGGTCGAGCGGCATCGACACCTGGAACACCGGCACGTCGGCCTTCGGCAACAGGTGCAGCAGCGGCACCCAGGCGCCGTGGTCGAGGCCGCGCTGCGCATCGAGGCCGACGCTGAAGCCGGCCGCGGCGAGCCGGTGCGCGACCGTCTCGGCGACAGCGGGCGCGCCGGGCGCGGCGTAGCGCAGGCGGTACAGCCCGTCCGGAAAGCCGCCGAAGTCGTGGATCGTGTCGGGCTGCGCCGTGGTCGACACGCCGACGCCGCCGCGCGTCTGCCAGTGCGCCGAGACGACGAGCACGGCACGGATGCCGTCGAGCTGCCGTCCGAGCGCGCGCAGGCGCGGGCCGAGTTCTCCTGGTGTCAGTGCGAACATCGGCGAGCCGTGCGAGACGAACAGGGCCGGCGCGCGCGGCGCCGGGTTCGAAGGAGCGGGATCGCGGTTCATGTCCATGGCCATCACGGTAGGGCCGCGCCGTGCCGCGATCATCGTCGCCCGCATTGGCAATCTGTGCCGCCCGGCGCAACAAACCACCCGTGCAGCCCTGGCTGAGCCGATCGCGCGCCATCCTGCGCATGCAAGCCCGAGCACTCACGCAGGGGCGCACCATGTCCGCATCGATCCGTCGTCCGCCGCATCGCCACTCGGTGTTCCCGGCCGCGGCATTCCTTTCAGCCGCATTGTGGGCAAACGCCGCCGCCCACGCGCAGGCGCTCGATGCCGGCTTCACGCCGGCCTTCGACGACAGCGTGCGCGCGATCGCGGTCGAGGCCGACGGCCGCATCCTCGTCGGCGGCCAGTTTGCCAGCGCCGGCGGGCAGTCGCG
>JAFLDX010000288.1 GCA_017302215.1 Lysobacterales bacterium | reverse complement strand
GACCGCCACGCCAGCGTGCGCGAACTCGCGCAGCGCTTTGCCTGCGTGGTCGTCCTCAAGGGCGCCGGCAGCCTGGTCGGCGCGGCCGACGGCCGCGTGGCCACCTGCCCGTTCGGCAATCCCGGCATGGCCTCGGCCGGCATGGGCGACGTGCTGACCGGCGTCATCGCCGGCTTCATCGCACAAGGCCTAGAAGCCTGGGATGCCGCCTGTGCCGGGGTCGTGCTGCATGCACGCGCGGGCGATCGCGCGGCCGGCGCGAGCCCGCGCGGCCTGCTCGCCGGCGACCTGTTCCTGCCGTTGCGCGACCTGTCCAATGGAGCCGGTGACGATGTCGTCGTCTGAGTGGCGCGGACTCGACGAGGGGGCCCTCGCGCGCGTCGCGATGCGCTTCGCGGCCGCTGCGGTGGAGGGCGGGGTGGTGTACCTGCACGGCGACCTCGGGGCCGGCAAGACGAGCTTCGTGCGCGCCCTGCTCACGGCGTGCGGCGTGCGCGGACGCATCCGCAGCCCGACCTACAGCCTCGTCGAGTCGTATGCATTCGACACGCGCGCGGCACATCATCTCGACCTGTACCGCATCGCCGACGCCGGTGAACTCGAGTGGCTCGGCCTGGCCGATCTGGCCGCTCCGGACGACCTGTTCTTCGTCGAATGGCCCGAGCGTGGCGTCGGCGCCTTGCCGGCCGCGGACTTGCACCTGTACCTCGAGCACGCCGTCAGCGTGCGCGACCTGCGCATCGAGGCGTCGAGCGCGCGCGGCGCGCGCTGGCTGGCGCGGGCAGTGCGCGGGCCAGACTCGTGAAGTTCTTCTGAAGAACGTTGCGCATACCACGGATCGGAAAGGAAAAAGCTTGAAATCGAACCGGCTTTTGCGCTTGAATGCGTGCCCATGCGAGATCGACGCTCGAAATGGGGTTGGACGACCGGCTTCGCGGCCGTCCTGCTGATCGCGCTGAGTGCGCCGGCGGCCTTTGCGGCCGAGGTCAAGGCGCTGCGCATCTGGGCTGGCCCCGAGTACACGCGCGCGGTGTTCGACGTATCCGGTCCGCTCGACTACAAGCTGTTCGACCTTGCCGATCCCGATCGCATCGTCCTCGACCTGCGTGGCAGCACGTTCACGGACGACTACGGCACCCCGGATGCGAAAGGCCTGCTCAAGGCCGTGCGCAGCGGCAAGCAGGGTCCGAAGGACTTGCGCGTGGTGTTCGATCTCGCCCAGGGCGTGCGCCCGAAGAGCTTCCTGCTGCCGCCGGCCGAGAAGTTCGGCTATCGCCTCGTGCTCGACCTTTACCCGAAGACGCAACCGGCGCCGGTCAAGACCGTGCAGGCCGTGCTTCCGGCCGGTGCATCGCGCAACGTGGTGATCATGATCGACGCGGGCCACGGCGGCGACGATCCCGGCGCGATCGGCGCCGCGGGCACGCACGAGAAGGTCATCACGCTGGCCGTCGCGCGCGAACTGAAGCGCGTGATCGACCGCGAACCCGGCATGAGCGCGATGCTGACGCGCGATGGCGATTACTTCATCCCGCACAAGGAACGCTACCAGAAGGCGCGCGACGCCAAGGCCGACCTGTTCGTGTCGGTGCACGCCGACGCGTTCACCAAGAGCGAGGCGCGCGGCAGTTCGGTGTGGGTGCTGTCGCCGCGTGGTGCGACCAGCGAGGCGGCACGCTGGCTGGCCGATCGCGAGAACCGCGCAGACCTCGTCGGCGGCGTCTCGCTCGACACGCGCGACGACACGCTCGCCGCGGTGCTCCTCGATCTCTCGCAGGGCGCGACGATGGAGGCCAGCAACGCGGTCGCCGGGCAGGTGCACGCGGCGATGCGCAAGGTCGGACCCACGCACCGCAACTTCGTCGAGCGCGCGAACTTCATGGTCCTGCGATCACCGGACGTGCCGTCGATCCTCGTCGAGACGGCGTTCATCTCGAACCCGGCCGAGGAGAAGCGCCTCAACAATCCGGTCGAGCGCACCCGGCTCGCCGAGGCGATCGTCGACGGCGTCCGCAATTACTTCCGCATGACCCCACCGCCCGGCACGCTGTTCGCGGCCAACGCGAAGCGCGACCGCGCGAGCCGGCACATCGTGTCGAACGGTGAAACGCTGAGCGTGATCGCCGCGCGACACGGCCTCTCGGTCGGTGCACTGCGTACGGCCAACAAACTCGCCGGCGACAGCGTGCGCGCCGGCGACGTGCTGCAGATCCCGCAGGGCTGACCGGGCCCGGCACCGCGCAGGCCATCGGCTATGATGCGGGTCCTTCCGCCGCGTCCTGCCCATGCCGCGCATCCACCCGCTGCCCACCGAACTGGTCAACCAGATCGCCGCCGGCGAAGTCATCGAGCGGCCGTCGTCTGTGGTCAAGGAACTCGTCGAGAACAGTCTCGATGCCGGCGCGCGCCGCATCGAGATCGAGATCGAAGAGGGTGGCGCGCGCCTGATCCGCGTGCGTGACGACGGCGGCGGCATCGAGCCCGACGACATGCCGCTGGCCCTCGCCGCGCATGCGACCAGCAAGATCGCGAGTTTCGACGATCTCGAGCGCGTCGCCACGCTCGGTTTCCGCGGCGAGGCGTTGCCTTCGATCGCGTCGGTCGCGCGTTTCGCGCTGATCTCGCGCGTGCCTTCGGGCGAGCACGCCTGGCGTCTCGAGGTCGATGGCGGCAAGCCGCAGCCGCAGCGCCCCGCGCAACATGCCGCGGGCACCACGATCGAGGTGCGCGACCTGTTCTACAACGTGCCGGCGCGCCGCAAGTTCCTGCGTGCCGAACGCACCGAGTTCAACCACATCGACGATCTCGTCAAGTCGATCGCGCTCGCGCGCGGTGGCGTCGAGTTCCGTCTGTCCAACGACGGCAAGCCGGTGCGCCTGTATCGGCCGGTGCGCGGCGACGAGGACGCCCGGCGGCGCATTGCGGATGTGCTCGGCGAGGCCTTCGTCGCCGACAGCCTGCACGTGGCCCATGCCGGTGCAGGGCTTTCGTTGTCGGGTTGGGTCGGCTTGCCGACGGCCTCGCGCGCGCAGGCCGACCAGCAGTATTTCCACGTCAACGGCCGCCTCGTGCGCGATCGCGTGGTCGCGCACGCCGTGCGCCAGGCCTATGCCGACGTGTTGTTCCACGGCCGCCACCCGGCCTTCGTGCTGTTCCTCGAGCTCGACCCGGCCCTGGTGGACGTCAACGTGCATCCGGCCAAGAGCGAGGTGCGCTTCCGCGAGGCGCGCCTCGTCCATGACTTCCTCTACCGCACCCTGCACGAGGCGCTGGCCGAAACGCGCGCGGGGCAGGGCACGCCGGCGGCGACCGCCGGCACCGTCGCGCCGAGCGCAATGCCGATGTCGGCGTGGCGTCCGCACGG
>JAFLDX010000287.1 GCA_017302215.1 Lysobacterales bacterium | reverse complement strand
CGCGTGCGCGCGGCGGCCCGCGACGTGCCGGCGGCACGCGGTGCGCGGGCTTTCACTGCATGTGCCAGCCGTGGCTGACGGTCAGGCTCTGCCCGGTCAGCGCATTCGTCTCGAACGCAGCGAGGAACAGCGCCACGTTGGCGACGTCGTCGACGGTCGTGAACTCGGCATCGACGGTGTCCTTCAGCATGATGTTCTTGATCACGTCGGCCTCGCTGATGCCGAATTCCTTCGCCTGCTCCGGGATCTGCTTCTCGACCAGCGGCGTGCGCACGAAGCCCGGGCAGATCACGTTCGCGCGCACGCCCTTCGGACCGCCTTCCTTGGCCAGCGTGCGGGCGAGGCCGAGCAGGCCGTGCTTGGCGGTCACGTACGGTGCCTTGAGCTTCGAGGCGAGGTGCGAATGCACCGAGCCCATGTAGATGACCGCCCCGCCCTGCCCGCGCTTGTACATGTCCTTCACGCACGCGCGCGTGGTCAGGAACGCGCCGTCGAGGTGGATCGCGAGCATCTTCTTCCACTCGTCGTAGCTGAACTCCTCGATCGGCTTGACGATCTGGATGCCGGCATTCGAGACGAGGATGTCGACCTTGCCGTGCGCGGCGATCGTCGCGGCGACGCCGGCCTCGACCTCCGCCTCGCTCGTCACGTCCATCTTCACGCCGGTGGCCTTGCCGCCGGCGGCGACGATCGCGCCGGCGACGGCATTGGCGGCATCGAGGTCGAGGTCGGCGATCGCGACCGCGGCGCCGTTCCGTGCGTAGACCTCGGCGATGCGCTTGCCGATGCCGCTCGCCGCGCCGGTGACGAGCGCGACCTTGCCTTCGAGTGTCATGGGAATCTCCGGTTGCAGGGATGACGTGGGCGTGGCCTGCGCCGCGCGGACGGCCTTGGGATCACCGCCGGGGGGATCTTGTTCCGTGTCGCGCGCAGGCCCGCATCAGGTGTTCAGCGAACCACAAGGATCGCGGCGCGTCCATCGCACGAACGGACAACCGGGCGCGACATCAAGGCGCAAGGAGAAGATCGCGGCTGAAGCCGCTCCCACGAGAGTGCTGCAATTTCGAACGAAGTCTGTGGGAGCGGCTTCAGCCGCGATGCTTCTGGCGACACTCGACACCGGCGTGCACACGCACGATCGCCCACTCAATCCTCGCGCCCGGCCAGCTTCGGATCGATGCCGAGGTCCTTGAGCTTGCGATAGAGGTGGGTGCGCTCCATGCCGACCGCCTTGGCCAGCCGACCGACGCTGCCGCCGGCCTCGCCGAGCTGGTGCAGCAGGTAGGCGCGCTCGAACTGCTCGCGCGCCTCGCGCAGCGGCAGGGCGAAGTCGACGTCGAGCGGGCGCGCCGCGTTCGCGCGCGCCGGTGCGGCCTGGCCCAGCGCGAGCTCGACTTCCTCGAGCGCGACCTCGGGCGCATTGCCGAGGATCAGCAGGCGCTGCACGAGGTTGCGCAGCTCGCGCAGGTTTCCGGGCCACGGGTGGTTGCGCAGGCGGTTCTGCACGGCGACCGGGAACAGTCGGTACGGCAGCTTGTCGCGGTTGGCGAAGAAGTCGGCGTAATAGCGCAGCAGTTCGGGAATGTCCTCGATGCGTTCGCGCAGCGGCGGCACGAGCAGCGGCACGACGCGGATCTGGTAGTAGAGGTCCTCGCGGAAACGCCCGGCCTGCACGGCCGCCTCGAGGTCCTGCGTGGTCGAGGCGATCACGCGCAGGTCGACCGGCACGGCCTCGTGGCCGCCACAGCGCAGCAGCGCGCGCTGGGCGAACACGCTGGCCAGGCGCAGCTGCAGTTCGGGGTCGAGGTCGGCGACCTCGTCGAGGAACAGCGTACCGCCGTTGGCCTGCTCGATCAGCCCGTACTGGACGGTGCCGCCGTCGTCGCTGCCGAACAACGCGATGGCCGCGTGCTCGGGCGCGATCGACCCGGGCCGGACCGTGACGAACGGCGCCTCGCGACGCGCGCTGCGCTCGTGCAGCCAGCGCGCCAGCGCCTCGGTGTCGGTGCCGGCTTCGCCCTGCACGAGGATCCACGTGTCGTGCGCGGCGAGGCGTTCGGTCTGCGTGCGGAGGGCCTGGGTCGCGCGGCTCGTCGCGACCGGATCGAGCGGCACGAGCAACTGGCTGCGCAGGCCCTCGTTCTCGCGACGCAGGCGGCTCGCCTCGAGCGCGCGCTCGACGGTCAGCAGCAGCTTGGCCAGCGAGATCGGCTTCTCGACGAAGTCGTAGGCACCGAGCCGGGTTGCCTCGACGGCCGTTTCGACCGTGCCATGGCCGCTCATCATGATCACCGGGCACGGCAGGCCGCCGCGCTCGTTCCACTCGCGCAGCAGGCTGATGCCGTCGAGGTCGGGCATCCAGATGTCGAGCAGGACCACGTCCGGGCGCTGCCCGCGCCGCGCCTCGCGCGCCGCGGCCGCCGACTCGGCGGTGGTCACCGCGTAGCCTTCCTCCTCGAGGATCTCCTGGACGAGACCGCGGATGTCGGGTTCGTCGTCGACCACGAGGATGCGTGCCGAGGTCATGCGCGGTGCCGGTTGCGAAAAAGAGACAGTGAGCATACCCGATGCGGGTCATGCCGGTGGGCTCCCTGCCCGCGCGCCGACGCAGTGGAAGTGAACCTGACCCCAGGGTGGCATGCGCCGATTCCCCGTAGGAGCGCACCCTGTGCGCGATCGTTTCTTGCGCGACGCCCCCCTCGATCGCGCACAGGGTGCGCTCTGCGAAAGGACGAAGCGATCGCCCACAGGGCGGCTGTCAGCGCGCGTCGACGCCGAGGGCGCGATAGGGCCAGTAGCCGTGCGGAAACAATTCGGCCGGCGTTGCCGGCGGCGCAATCGCCTCGCCGCGCTCGCGCGCAAGCCAGCTGCCTGCGCGTTCGATGACGAGCCAGTCCGAGCGGAACGGCTGCACGAGATCGGCATCGATCAGGTCGTCCTTCGAAAGGGTTTTCACGTAGCGGATCACGCGTCCGTCCGGGTGCGCAGCGGCCCAGTCATGGCCCTGGCCCGGCAGGAAGGCCGTGATCGGCCGTTCGAGGCGGCCGAGGAAGCGGAACTGGTTCTGGTAGATGTCGAGGTGCGCGAGCGGCACGCCGGCGCGTTCGAGCGCGGCGATGCGATGCGCGGCCGGGGCCAGGTCGAAGCGCGGCCAAAGGGTCTGCGCGAACAGCCCGTAGACGAGTGCGAGCGCGACGATCGAGACGGCCGACAGGCGACGCAGGTTGGTCGCGTCGTCACGCACGGGCCAAAGCAACAGCGCGCCGAGGACGAACGCGGCCACCGCGAACCCCGGGCTCGCCGTCGCGAGGTCGACGTACCAGACCGAATCGATTCGCCCGGCCGCGACGGCGCGCGGCAGCCACAGCAGGGCGGCGCCCGCGGCGATC
>JAFLDX010000286.1 GCA_017302215.1 Lysobacterales bacterium | reverse complement strand
GCGGCCGGTGCGGGCTCCTGCGTGGGCGGCGTGGTCGCCGCGGCCGGAGCCTGATCATGGCCGGCGCGACGTACGCGCAACTGCAGGTTCGGCAGGATGCGCTGCTCGGCGAGGTACTGGTTGATGAGGTCGTAGAACGCGCCGATCGGCGTCATGACGACGCGATCGAAGGCCTGGAACACGACGATGCGCTCGTTGATGCCGACGTCGAACGGCAGCAACGCGTAGCGCATTGCAGAGGCCAGTGCGAGCGGGCCGATCGGCAGCTGTTCGGTTTCGAATGCCGGCGCGCCGGCGATCACGCCGAAGCGGTGGGCAAGTTCGTGCAGGGCCTGGCTCTGGCGGATCTCGGCCTTGCTGGCGATGTCCTGCATGGCGAGCGACAGCTCGAGATCGGAGGACTCGACCAGCTCGAGCTTGGTCGCGCCACGCGCGGCGCCCGGCGCGGACTTCTTCGCCGCGACGCCACTCTCGAGTTGGGTGAGGTTCGATTCGAGATAGGCGAGGAAGCGCGGCAGCACGTCGGCCTTGTTGCGCTTGATCTCGCGCAGCGCCTCGAACATGCGCGCCTGCTGTTCGTTGCTGCGCGCGCGGTCGGCCTGCTTGAACAGGTGCTGTTCGATCTCGTCGAACAGCAGGGCCAGCGCAGGCTCGAAGTACGCCGTGCGCTGGAGCATGCCTTCGAGGGCACGTTTGACGCGCGGCGGAAACTCGCGGTCGGCGAGGCGGGCGAGGCGGACCTCGCCGCGCGACGCGTCGCCGGCGTTGTTGTCGAACTGGCTCACGGCCTCTCCCGATCCTCGCCGTGCCGGCATTCTTGCATGCCGGCGCGGCGCGCGACAGGGATCGACCGCGTCAGCGCGGCTCCCAGACCAGCTCGAGATACCCGGCTCGGCCCGGCGTGTTGTAGCCGTGCGCGAGCTCGTATTCGCGATCGCCGGCGTTCTCGACGCGCGCGACGGTCCGCCACGCTTCGCTGAACTGCCACGAGGCTCGAATGTTGAACAATGTATACGAGGGCAGGCCGAGCCCGCCGACATCGTCGCGCTCGCCCGCGTACAGCACCTCGGCGCCAATGCGCAGGGCGTCGCCGAAGCGGCGCTCGACGCTGGCCGTCGCCTTGTGCTTCGGACGACGCAGCAGGGCCGTGTCGGTGTCCTCGTTGCGCGGGTCCTGCCAGGTCAGCGTCGCGCCGACCTGCCATGCGCCGAAGTCGCCGTCGTAGGCGAGCTCGCTGCCGTCGATGCGTGCGCGCGCGATGTTCTCGGCCTGGAAGTCCTCGCCGGTGAAACTGATCAGGTTGCGCACGCGCGTGCGATACACGTTGGCCTTGAAGCGCTGGCCTTGCGCCGGCGTGGCCTCGAGTCCGAGCTCGGTGCTGCGCGAGGTCTCCGGATCGAGGTCGGGGTTGCCGGCGAACAGCCCGCCGAAGCCCGGCGAATACTGCTCGTTCAGCGACGGCCCGCGAAACGCCTTGCCGTGGCTTGCGTAGGCGCGCAGCGTGTCGGTGAAGCGCCAGCCGAGGGCCAGCGATCCGGTGTCGGCCGAGCCGAACACGCTGTTGTCGTCGTGGCGCAGCGACAGTTCGCCGTCGAGCGCGCCGAAGCGCGCCTGCCAGCCGGCGTAGACGCCGGTGTTGCGCCGCGATTCGCGGTACACGGGCGTACCGCCGAAGGTGTCGATGTTCTCGCCGCGTTCGCGCACGGAGTCGATGCCGGCGATCACGCGCTGGCCGTCGGCGACGGTGAACGCGTTCTGCCAGCCGAGCGAGGTCCGGCGCGAGGCATAGGCGCTGTAGTACACCGGGGTCGCGTAGTCCTCGCGCGACTGGCCCGCCTCGAGGCGGTGCTCCCAGCGTGCGCCGAGCGGCCCGGCGAGCGAGGCGACAACGGCCTGCTGGGTGAACCCGGACTCGCCGCCGGCGAACTCGACATCGCCCTCGCTGCGCACGGCGTTCACGCCGAGCACCTGCGTTCCGAGGCGCGCGTCGGCGCCGAGCGTGAGATGGCGGTTGTCGAAGCCGTGGTCCTTCGGCTCGTAGCCGAAGCCGTCCTCGTTCTGGCTCGGGAAGCCATCGACATCGCGCTTGCCGACCTGCACGCTGAAGCCGCCGCGATCGCCGCGCTGGCCGATGCCGACATTGGCATTCGCGTCGCCATAGGTGCCGTAGCCGACCGAGATGCGCGGCCCTTCGAGCTTGCGCGTGAAGATCTGCACGACGCCGCCGATTGCGTCGGAGCCCCAGTAGCTCGCGCGCGGACCGCGCACGATCTCGATGCGTTCGATCGTGTCGAGCGGCAGCGTCTCCCAGGTGAACACGCCGGTGCCAAGCGCAGCGACGCGGATGCCGTCGACGAGGACGAGCACGTGATTGTTGTTGGTGCCGCGCAGGAACAGCGAGGTCTGGCTGCCCGGGCCACCGGTGCGAGCGATGTCGACGCCGGCCTGCAGGCGCAGCAGGTCGCCGAGGTCGTGGGCCGCGCTGGCATCGATGTCCGCGCGTGTGATCACGCTGACGTCGGCCAGGATCGCCTCGACCGGCTGCGGCATGCGCGAGGCGGTGACGACGACGTCGGGCTGCAGGGTCGCCTCATCGGCGCGGACGGGGACGGCGAGCGCGACGAGCACGCCGAGGGGCAACAGACGCAGGGACGGCAGGCCGTCGGACAGCAGGGAAGAACGGATCATCGGAAAGTCTCCAGACGCACACCCGCGAAAACCAGACGTGCGTGGAGGAGCAAGCGCGGACGACCGAGGTCGTCCAAGCCCGTCCGTTGCCCGCCGCAACGCTGGAACCCGGGACGCCGGCAGGCGTCCCCACAGGCCGGTCTCCGGGCTTGCAAGCGATGCCGTGGCATCGGGCCTGGTCGCCTTCCCGTGCGGCTGCACAGTGGCGTATCGACCAGGCTTGGCTTGCCTACCGTTGCGGGGGCAGCGCCGGAATGGAACCGTCGGACCTGGCACGCGACCAGCGTACCGCGACGGATTCGCACCGGCTTCCCGTTTCACCCGGCCTCGCGGCCAGGCACCTGTGTGGCGCGCAGTGTAGGGAGACAGCGCGGCGCCGCACAAGGGCGCGGCGAGTGGCGCAGGCGCGTGCGGGCTCCGTCAATCGCGGTCGGAGGCCGTCGACACGCCGGCAAGACCGCCGTCGTCGTCGATGCGCACGCGCACCTCGATCGGGCGGCAGCACACGGCGCAGTCCTCGACATACGCCTGCGCACCGGCCGACACATCGACACTCGTCTCGAAGCTTTCGCCGCAGTACGGGCAGTGGATGACGACGAACTCGATCATGGCGTCGGGTCCGGCAGGAACAGGCCGATCAGATCATTGAGGAAACGCTGGCCCTGGTCGCTGGCGCGCAAGCGCGCGGCGTCGGCGACCAGCCAGCCACGCCCGCGCGCCGCGCCGAGCGCACCCG
>JAFLDX010000285.1 GCA_017302215.1 Lysobacterales bacterium | reverse complement strand
ATCCGGCCGTGCCGGCGCTCGCCCATCGCGCGTTGCTGAGCCTGCTCGGCGCGAGCCTCGTTGCGTTCGCCGTCAGCGCGGGCCTGCTCCTGCTGTTCGGTGGCCTGCTGTCGCTGCGCATCCGTCGTCTGCGTGACGCGACCGAACGTGCCGCCGGCGCCGGAGGCCGCCTGACCGGGCCGCTGCCGCTGCTCGATTCGCGCGACGAACTCGGCGATCTCGCGCGCAGCTTCGCGCGCCTGTTCGACGAGATCGACGCCTACACGACCTACCTCGGCACGCTCGCCTCGAAGCTTTCGCACGAGCTCAACACGCCGCTGGCGATCGTCAAGTCCTCGCTCGACAACCTCGACCAGGAGGATCTGCCGCCGACGGCGCACGCCTATCTCGAACGCGCGCGCGACGGCGCCGCGCGGCTCGGCGGCATCGTCCGTGCGATGAGCGAATCGAGCCGCATCGAGCGCGCGATCGACTCGGCCGACGCCGAGGACTTCGACCTGCAGGCGCTGGTCTGCGGTTGCGCCGAGGGCTTTCGCGCCGTCGCCGGCTCGCGCACGATCGCCGTCGACGCCGGTGCCACGCCGCTGCCGTTCCACGGCGCGCCGGACCTCATCGCGCAGGCCCTCGACAAGCTGTTCGACAACGCGCGCTCGTTCACGCCCGAGCACGGCACGATCACGATCTCGCTGGCGGCGCTGACCGATGGCGCGCGGCTCGGCGTGGCCAACGACGGTCCGCTGTTGCCCGAAGCGATGCAGGAGCGCCTGTTCGACATGCTCGTCAGCCTGCGCGAGCCGGCCACGCGCGGCGCCGGCGAACCGCCACACCTCGGCCTCGGCCTGACCGTCGTGCGCCTCGTCGCCGAGCTGCATCGCGGGCAGGCGCGGGCACGCAACCGCGACGACGGGCGCGGCGTCGAGTTCATGCTCGACCTGCGCGGCATGCCGAGGCGACGTCTGTGACATCCCGTGCCGCGACTTCACGCACGGCGCATGGCGGAATCACCGCGCCAATGCGTAACAGGTCCCGATCCTTTCCGGAGTCATCACGCATGACGCACGCATCCCTGATGATGGGCCTGTTGGCGATCGGATCGAGCGCCGGCGCATTCGCCGCGGCATCCCCGATCACGGCGGGTTTCAGCGACTACCAGCCTTCGGTCATCCGCACCCACGACGGCGCGCGCCTCATCGTGTTCGAGCGGCTCGACGGCAGTCTCTCGGGCAACCTCTGGATCACGCGCTCGGACGACGGCGGCGACAGCTGGAGCGCGCCGAGCGCGATCGTCTCGAGCAGCGCAAACGAGCGCCATCCGGCCCTGCTCGAGCTCGCGCCATCGAACTTCGTGCTGTTCTACCTCAAGGGCACCGGCGCGACATCGTCGTTCCGCATCCTGCGCGCGACCAGCAGCGACGGCGTGACCTTCACCGAGCAGGCGGCGCTCGACCTCGGCTGGGCGAGTGGCGGCGAGATCAACCCGCATGTGATCCGGCACCCCGACGGCTCGCTGACGATGAGCTACCAGCGCCTCGGCTCGGGCTCCTACCTGGCCCGCTCGAGCGACGGCGGGGCGAGCTGGGACACGCTGCGCACCGCGATTGCGCCCGGCAGCCAGCTGCCGCGCATCGCGTTCCGCGACAGCGACGGCCTCTACCTCGCCAGTTACCAGGTCGGCTCGAATCCGCTGTCGATGCACGTGAAGACGACCACGAACCCGTATGACTGGAGCGGCGCCGCGCAGGATTTCGCGGTCGCCGGCAACAACCACGATTCGCTGCCCGTGGTCATGCCGGACGACGCGTTCGCGCTGTTCTGGATCGTCGCCGACGGCGGAGCATTCGACCTTCGCGTGCGCCGCTCGCTCGACGGCATCGCCTGGGAACCGGCGCGCGTGATCACGGCGACGCCCGGCGAGGACGACGTGCAGCCGCATCCGCTGGTGGGCGATTCAGCGGTCAGCGTCGAGCTCTACTGGGGCCGCGCCGCCCCGGTCGGTGCGAACAACTTCCGCATCGTGCGCGACGGCGCCGTCGCGGTGATGGACGACGTGCTGTTCGCCGACGGCTTCGACTGAGCGCCGAGCCCCTGCCCCTGCCCCTGCCCCTGCTCCCGCTACTGCTCCTGCCCCTGCTCCTCGAACCCCTGCGACCGTGCCGAGGAGCACAGCCCACCCGCGGGGAAAGGCGAACTGTCTGAGGCCATGGATGGTCGAGTTGTTCGCCGGCCGCTGGTGGGCGAGCACCGCAGGGAACCGATCGGGCGAAGCCCGATCGGCACGGGCGCCGGGACGCGTTTCTCTTGGTCACTTCTCTTTGCGCCCAAAGAGAAGTGCCCGCTCGCCGCCGAGGCGGGCGGAACCCCGGTTCAACGAATCATCAGGCAAGGGAAGCATCGACGCATCATCGATGCGGGCGATGCGTCATCGGCGCGAGCGCTGTTCTCCCGCTGGGGCGTCCGCACGCACATGCACGGGCGATCACCTTCGACGCTGGCGCCGCGCCCCACGACGCAACGAGCCGATCCAACCTCAAAGCGCCAGCGGCACCTGGTCGTGCAGGCCGTCCTTGCGCCCGCCGATCACGCGCAGGCCGTACTGGTAGCCGGCCTCGACCGTGCGTTCGTAGGCGCGCCAGTCGAGCAGGCCGGTCTCGCGGACCGGCGGGGCGAGCAGCAGGCTGGCGAGCTCGCGGCGTTCGTCGCTGGCGCGCTCGGCGTTGACCATGCCCGAGCGCACGAGGATGTCGAAGATGCCGGGTCGCCGGCCGCTGCCGCGTTCGAGCAGCAGGCGCCACCACGACGGCGTGGCATGCTCTTCGGCGGTCGCGTGCAGGACGTCGCCGGCGCCGATGTCGATCGCGGCGATCGCGCCGGCATGGCGCGCGGCCATCAGGTCGGTCGGCAGGTTGTTGATGACCGCGCCATCCACATGCACCTCGCCGTGGTGCAGCACCGGTGGCAGCACGCCCGGGATCGCGCACGAGGCGCGCAACCACAGCCACAGCGGGCCCTGGCGATGGCCATCGAGGCGGCCGCTGCTGAGATTGGCCGAGCAGCAGAAGAACGGCAGGGCGAGGTCGGCGATGTCGCGCGCGCCGAACTGCTCGCGCAACAGGCGCGAGACACGATGGCCGCGGGTCAGCGCGACCAGCGGCAGGGTGTAATCGGCCAGCGGCCGGCCGACCACGAACGCACGCCGGTAGTTGTCGAACATCTCCTCGTCGGACCACTCGAGGGCGACGCCGGCGCCGATGATCGAGCCGATGCTCGTGCCGCCGACGCGATCGATCTCGAGGCCGGCCTCGCGCAGGGCACGCACGACGCCGATCTGGGCGAAGCCGCGTGCGCCGCCGCCGGAAAGGACGAGGCCGAGGCTGCGCCCGGTCAGCAGGCGTGCGAGGCGACGCACGTCGCGCGCGTCGCGCACGTGGTGGTGC
>JAFLDX010000284.1 GCA_017302215.1 Lysobacterales bacterium | reverse complement strand
GTTTCGCCGACGGCGCCGTGCATCTCGAGGCGGGCGCACTGTTCACGCTCGACTGCCGGCCCGACGCGCCGGTCGGCGATGCGAGCCGCGTCGGCGTCGGCTACTTCGATCTCTGGCGCGACGTGCGCTCGGGCGACCTGCTCCTGCTCGACGACGGCCTGATCGCGCTCGAGGTGCTCGACGTGGTGCCGCAGACCGTGCATTGCCGAGTCGTCATCGGCGGGCGCCTGTCCGACCGCAAGGGCATCAACCGCCAGGGCGGCGGCCTGACCGTGGCCGCGCTGTCGGACAAGGACCGCGCCGACATCCGTCTCGCCGCCGAACTGGGCGTCGAGTTCCTCGCCGTCTCGTTCGTCAAGAGTGCAGCCGATGTCGAGCAGGCGCGTGCGCTGCTGCGCGAGGCCGGCGGCGAGGCCGCGCTGGTCGCCAAGATCGAGCGCACCGAGGCGATCGCCGCACTCGGCGAGATCATCGATGCGAGCGACGTGGTCATGGTCGCGCGCGGCGACCTCGGCGTCGAGATCGGCGACGCCGAACTGCCGGGCCTGCAGAAGAAGATCATCCGCGAGGCGCTCGAGCGCAACCGCGTCGTCATCACCGCGACCCAGATGATGCAGTCGATGGTCGAGTCGCCGATTCCTACCCGCGCCGAGGTGCTCGATGTCGCCAACGCCGTGATCGACGGCACCGATGCGGTCATGCTCTCGCAGGAAACCGCCTCGGGACGGCATCCGGACAAGGCGGTCGCGGCGATGCGGCGCGTCTGCCTCGGTGCCGAGCGCCAGTTCGAGCCGGGCGGCGATTTCGGCATCGGCGCGCATCCGCTCGACCGCACCGACCAGGCGATCGCGCTGGCGACGATGTTCCTCGCCGCGCGCATCTCGGTGCGTGCGATCGTCGCCCTGACCGAGTCCGGCGCGACTGCGCGCTGGCTGTCGCGCCATCGTTCGAGCGTGCCGATCTACGCCCTGTCGCGCAACGGCGGCGCGCGCCGGCGCATGCTGCTGTTCCGCGACGTGCATCCGATCGAGTTCGATCCGCACGACGTCGGCCCCGCGCAGGCCGCACGTGCGGCGATCGAGCACCTGTACGCGCTCGGCCACCTCGCCGAGGACGATCGCGTGATCCTGACCACGGGCGACCACACGGGCCAGCTCGGCGGCACGAATACGCTGAAGCTGCTGCGCGTCGGTCGTGACGGCGTTGCCGAAGGTCTCGGCGATCTCTGAACGAGGACGATCGGCAAGCGAGGGGAGGCACGGCAACGCCGCGGTGCACGGATTCGGTATCCTCGATGCACCCCACTTCGAGCCCCGCCATGAATGCCCATCCGTTGATCGCCGTTGGCGTCGCTGCCGCGCTGTTGCCGGCCGTGGCCCACGCCCAGCAGGCCCCGCGCTCGGTGACGCCCGAGGCGCTGGCGAAGTACTGGCAGCTGATCGGCTCCTCGCTCGAGGCCAGCGTGCCGCTCGGTGGCCGCGGTCTCGATGTGCCGGGCTGCGCGACGGTCTCGTTCGTCGTCGAGAAGACCGGCCGCACGAGCCACATCAAGGTCCAGAAGGTCGAGCCACCGGGCGACCTCGGCGGCGTCGCGGCGAGTGCGGCGGCGAGCCTCGAGTTCGAACCGACCGTGACGAATGCGGGTCGCGACCGCGTGTTCAGTTCGCTGATCTTCCCGTTCAACCTGCCGAGCGATGCGGCGCAGCGCACCGCGATCATGCAGAAGTGCGTGATCGAGCCGCTGCGCTGGAGCGATCCGGCCGCGCGCCCCGACCCTGCCGGCTAGGCGCCGGCCGCCACGCCGAACGCACGCAGGCTCTCGTGGAGCGCAGCGTGCTGCGCTATCGGGATTCGGAGCGCATCGCGGCTGAAGCCGCTCCCACAGGCTGGGTCCGACCTCACGGCGGGATTGTGGGAGCGACTTCAGTCGCGATCGGGTGAGTCCGGATTCGGAGCGCATCGCGGCTCAAGCCGCTCGCGCAGGCGCGCCTGCACCCCCTGCCGATCTGGCCTATAATCCGCGCCCTCGATTCAATCCCCGGGTCCGGCTCGCGTATCGCGGCGCCGGCGCCTTCCCGTTTTCCGGAGCATTCCATGAGCATCGAGCAGCTTGAGAGCATCGCCCAGGCGATGGTCGCCCCCGGCAAGGGCATCATCGCGATCGACGAGTCGAACAACACGATCAAGAAGCGCTTCGACTCCGTCGGCGTGCCGAACACGGAGGAGAATCGCCGTGCCTATCGTGAAATGCTGCTGACCGCGCCGGGCATCTCCCAGCACATCTCGGGCGCGATCCTGTATGACGAGACGATCCGCCAGGCGACCAAGGCCGGTGTGCCGTTCACCAAGGTCATGCTTGACGCCGGCATCCTGCCCGGCATCAAGGTCGACCGTGGTCCGTTCCCGCTCGCCGGTTTTCCGGGCGAACTCGTCACCGAAGGCCTCGATGGCCTGCGCGATCGCCTCAACGAGTACGCGAAACTCGGCGCGAAGTTCGCCAAGTGGCGCGCCGTCATCACGATCAGCGGCGATGCGCCGAGCGGCACCTGCATCGAGGCGAACTGCCACGCGCTCGCGCGCTACGCGGCGCTCTGCCAGGAAGCCGGCATCGTGCCGATGGTCGAACCGGAGGTGTTGATGGACGGCGAGCACGACATCGACGAGTGCTACGACGTGACCGAGGCGACGCTGCGCAGTCTGTTCGCGTCGCTGTACGAGCAGAATGTCCTGCTCGAGGGCACGATCCTCAAGGCCAGCATGGTCATCTCGGGCAAGGCCTGCCCGGACCAGGCCAGCACGGACGAAGTCGCCGAGATGACGATCCGTTGCCTCAAGTCCGCGGTTCCGGCCTCGCTGCCCGGCATCGTGTTCCTGTCCGGCGGCCAGACCGACGAGCAGGCGACCGCGAACCTCAACGCAATGAACCAGCAGGGCCCGCATCCGTGGCCGCTGTCGTTCTCGTACGGCCGCGCGATGCAGCAGGCCGCGCTGAAGCTGTGGGGGCAGGACATGGCTGCGAACTTCGCCGCCGCGCAGAAGACGGTCGCGCAGCGCGCGCGCGAGAACGGACTCGCCGCACTCGGCCAGTGGAAGAAGGTCGCCTGACCTTATCCCTTCCGTCGTGCAACGGAACGGGCGCCGCGAGGCGCCCGTTTTTCGTTGCGGGCCGATTTCCGACCGGCCGACGGATCGTACCCTTCTCCCCGTCGCGACGGGGAGAAGGAACATCAGGAGCTCGACGGCGCCAGCATTCCCTTCGCCCCGCGTAGCGGGGAGAAGAGCCTGCCCCGGACTCGATCCGGGGTGGCGCGGCAGCGCCGGATGAGGGGCCGATCGTCGCGCAGCATCGCGATCAGGCAAAGACGAGAAGCGCCCCTCATCCGCCCTCCGGGCACCTTCTCCCCGTCGCGACGGGGAGAAGGAACATCACGAGCTCGACGGCGGCCGCCTTTCCTTCTCC
>JAFLDX010000283.1 GCA_017302215.1 Lysobacterales bacterium | reverse complement strand
GCCGCGCCAGCCGACCACGCGGACCTGGCTGCGCGGCGCGCTGGTCGCGCTCGCCTGCGTCGCCGTCACGCTGACCCTCGTCGCGCTGCTGCGCGACCCGATGCAGGCAGGATCGATACCGCCGGCAACGCGCGTGCTGCGCTACCTCGGCTGGGCCGCCCTGCAGCAGTTCCTCGTCACCGTCGTCATTGCCGGATGCATCGAGCGCATCACCGGTTCGCCGCGGATGGCGATCGTGCTCGGTTCGTTCCTGTTCGCCCTGCTGCATGCACCGAACGCGATGCTCATGCAGTTCACCTTCCTCGGCGGGCTGGTCTGGATCTGGAACTGGCAGCAGCACCGCGCCCTGCTGGCCAACACGCTCGCCCACGCGGCATGCGGCCTCCTGATCGCGACCGGCCTGCCACCCGAATGGCTGCGTTCAGCCGAGATCGGCGCGCGCTACTTCCTGTTCTGAAGTGCGTCGAGGACGGCGCGCAGGTCGGCCGGCAACGGCGCGCTGAAGCTGTAGCCGCGTTCGCCGAGGCTGAACTCGAAACGCGCGGCGTGCAGGAACAGGCGCTTGAGCCCGGCTTCGCGCAGGCGGCGGTTCAAGGCCTTGTCGCCGTACTTGTCGTCGCCCGCGACGGGATGGCCGCTGTGCGCGCCGTGCACACGGATCTGGTGGGTGCGACCGGTCTCGATGGCGACCTCGACGAAGCTCGCGCCGGCGTGTCGCTCGACCTCGATGAAGTGCGACACCGACGCCTTGCCGTCAGGATCGACGCGCACCATGCGCTCGCCGCCCTGCAGGATCGACTTGCGCAGCGGCGCGTCGACGGTCAGGCGCGCCTGCGTGAGGTGGCCGCCGACGAGGGCGAGGTAGCGCTTGGTCGCGCGGCCCTCGCGAATCGCCGCCTGCAGCCCGGTCAGCGCGGCGCGCCGGCGCGCCAGCACGAGCACGCCGCTGGTATCACGATCGAGGCGGTGGACGAGTTCGAGGGTGTCGCGCGGACGTGCCGCGCGCAGCAGTTCGATCGCGCCGTGGCTGATCCCGCTGCCACCATGGCTGGCGATTCCGCTCGGCTTGTCGAGGACGAGGAAATCGCGGTCCTCGTGCACGATCGCCGCCTCGATCCGTTCGAGGCGATCCGCGGCCGGTGCGGCCGACGGCTCGCGCTCGGCCACGCGCACGGGTGGGATGCGCACCTCGTCGCCCGCGGCGAGGCGTGTGTCGGGCTTGGCCCGACGGCCGTTCACGCGCACCTGGCCGGTGCGCAGGATGCGGTAGATCAGGCTGCGCGGCACGCCCTTGATGCGCGTCGCCAGGAAGTTGTCGATGCGCTGGCCTTCGCGCTCCGGGTCGACCGTCACGAGCTGGACGCCGACCGAGACCGGCTCGCGAAAGTCGGCCGAAGTCTGTGTCTTCATTGAAAAAAACTCTCTCCGGCTGGTAGACTCGGCCGGTGTTTCGCGCCGCCTCCCGGCTGCCGCTCACGCGGCAGATCGGTCGGCATCCACGGCGCACTCGACCGTTGCGCCCGTTCGGGCCCTGCCGCCGGATCTCCTGTCGGAGCCTCGTGCAGGTCACCAGCCCGTTCATCGTACCGGCTCGATTGGCAGATTGCTTGCCGCCCTCGCGGTGGCAAAGGGTCGGCCGTGACACAGGCACCACATGAGCGCCGACGCCCGAAAAGCGTCGGCAACGTAACGGCAACAGGCGCTCCCGCAGCCGGCATTCCGGTCCTGCCGGATCGCGCGACGCGACGTCTCCGGACGGCGCGGCCACGCGCGGCGGCGGTTCGAGCGCCTCGAACGGAAAACTACAATGAAGCGCATGTTGATCAACGCGACTCAGCGTGAAGAGTTGCGTGTGGCCATCGTCGATGGCCAGACCCTGTTCGACCTCGACATCGAGATCCCCTCGCGAGAGCAGAAGAAGTCGAACATCTACGCCGGTCGCATCACCCGCGTCGAGCCGTCGCTGGAAGCCTGCTTCGTCGAGTACGGCGGCGACCGCCACGGCTTCCTGCCGCTCAAGGAGGTCTCGAAGCAGTACTTCACGCCCGGCGTCGATCCCAACAAGGCCGGCATCCGCGAACTGATCAAGGAAGGCCAGGCGGTCGTCGTCCAGGTCGACAAGGAGGAACGCGGCAACAAGGGCGCCGCCCTGACCACGTTCATCAGCCTCGCCGGGCGCTACCTCGTGCTGATGCCGAACAACCCGCGCGCCGGCGGCGTCTCGCGCCGCATCGAGGGCGAGGACCGGCAGAACCTCAAGGATGCGATGGATGAGCTCAAGATCCCCGACGACATGGGGCTCATCATCCGCACCGCCGGCATGGGCCGCGATGCCGAGGAACTGCAGTGGGACCTCGACTACCTGCTGCAGCTGTGGAAGGCCATCGCCGAAGCCGCGACTTCGCGCCCCGCGCCGTTCCTGGTCTACCAGGAATCGCGCCTGATCATCCGCGCGCTGCGCGATTACCTGCGCAACGACATCGGCGAGATCCTGATCGACCACGAGGAGCTCTACAACGACGCGCGCGAGTTCATGCAGCAGGTCATGCCCAACAACCTGCGCAAGCTCAAGCTCTACCAGGACACGGTTCCGCTGTTCTCGCGCTTCCAGATCGAGACGCAGATCGAGAATGCGTTCGAGCGCACCGTGCGCCTGCCTTCGGGTGGCTCGATCGTCATCGACCAGACCGAGGCGCTGACCGCGATCGACATCAACTCGTCGAAGGCGACCAAGGGCAGCGACATCGAGGAGACCGCGTTCAACACGAACCTCGAGGCGGCTTCCGAGATCGCGCGCCAGCTGCGCATCCGCGATGCCGGCGGCCTGATCGTCGTCGACTTCATCGACATGGACAGCCCGCGCCACCAGCGCGAGGTCGAGGAACGCCTCAAGGATGCAATGAAGGTCGACCGCGCGCGCGTGCAGATCGGGCGCATCTCGCGCTTCGGCCTGCTCGAACTGTCGCGCCAGCGCCTGCGTCCCTCGCTCGGCGAGGCGACCCAGATCGTCTGTCCGCGCTGCGACGGCCACGGGCGCATCCGCAGCGTCGAGTCGCTGTCGCTGTCCGCGCTGCGCCTCGTCGAGGAACACGCGATGAAGGACAGCACCGGCCAGGTGCTCGTGCAGGCGCCTCCGTCGGTGGCGAACTTCCTCGTCAACGAGAAGCGCGCGCAGCTCAGCGAGATCGAAAAGCGCCAGGAGGTGCAGGTCATCGTCGTCGCCGACGACAAGCTCGAGACGCCGCACCTTCACATCGAACGCATCCGCGCCACCGACATCGGCGACGAGGTCAAGCCGAGCTACCAGCGCCTGACGCCGGTGCAGGCGACGCCGCTGCCGCAACTCGCCAAGCCCGGTGAGGAGCCCGAACAGCCGGCCGTGAGCCGCGTCGTTCCGGCCCAGCCGGCGCCGACCAAGCCGGAAACGACCGAGCCGGCGCCTGTCGCGGCGCCGCCCGTGGCGAGCGCGCCGGCACGCGGCGGCCTGTTCG
>JAFLDX010000282.1 GCA_017302215.1 Lysobacterales bacterium | reverse complement strand
GCTCGCCGCGATCGAGGCGGAGAAGCCCGAGCTGATCCTCGCGTCCGGCTTCGAGCACGACATCGTCGCGCTGCGGCGACGGGAGCCCGAGACGCTCTTCGCCCGGATGTCGGCCGTCGTGCGCGCGGCCGGCCCGGCGGGGTGAGCCGGTGCGGTCGAGCGCGGACTCGAGACGCATGTCCGTTTCCGGCACGCCGTCGCGCCAAGGTCTCAAGTCCAACGAGCGATGCCGCAGGCATCGGGGGAGTGCAGCATGCGGTTCGAAGGAAAATCAGCGGTCGCCCGCGCGTTCGGTCGGGGCCTGTTCGCGCTCGCCTGCGCCGCGCTGGCCACGGGCGCGATGGCGGCGCCGCGCCTGCTCGGCAACGTCAATGCACTCGGCAACCCCGACGCGGGATTCCGCAGCATCGGCTCGGCGCCGCCGGTCGTGCTCGCCAACCGCTACTACGTCTTCGCGGCCGACGACGGCGCGTTCGGCAGCGAACCTTGGGTGCTCGACCTCGTCAACGGGCTGACGCGCCGCCTCGGTGACCTCAATCCGGGCAATGCCGGCTCGTCGCCGTCCGACTTCGCCGTGGCCGGCACGCGCGTCGTGTTCACGGCGTTCACCCCCGAATCGGGCCGCGAACTGTGGGCCACCGACGGCACGCCGGCCGGCACCGTGCTGGTCGCCGACATCCACCCGGGTCCGGCCAGCGCGCTGATCGCCGCGCTTGCGCCGACCACGAACAACCGTGTGGTGTTCGCCGCCAACGACGGTAGCAGCGGCAGCGAGATCTGGCTGAGCGACGGCACCACCGCCGGCACGGCGCTCGCTTACGACCTCGTGCCGGGTGCGAACGGTTCGTCGCCGTCGCAGTTCACGACGATCGGTGCACGCCTGTTCTTCACCGCGTACAACGACGCGCAGGGCCGCGAGCTGTGGTTGTGGGACGTCAACGGCATCGGCGTGGTCGCCGACATCGCGCCGGGCACCGCCAGCTCAAGCCCGAACGAGCTGACCGCGGTCGGCTCCAGCCTCGTGTTCCGCGCCTGTCGCCCGAGCGAAGGTTGCGAACCGTGGCGCAGCGACGGCACCGCGGCCGGCACCACGCTGTTCGCCGACATTCGCACCGGCAGCACCGGCTCCGATCCTTTCCACTTCACCTGGCACGCCGGGCTCGCGCGGTTGTTCTTCGATGCCGACGACGGCGTCAACGGACGCGAGCTGTGGCAACTGACTTCGGCCGGTGTCGCCACGCGCGTCAGCAACCTCGTCAGCGGTTCGGGTGGCTCCGACTTCCAGGGCTCGGCCGTGCTCGGCGCGAAGCTGCTGTTCGTTGCCGACGCGAATCTCGCCGGCGCGCGCCTGTACTCCTGGGATGGTGCGACCGTCACGCTCGTGAAGATCCTTTCGACCGCGGGCGCCGGCTTCGTCGACCACTTCCTGGTCTGGAACGGCCGCCTGCACTTCGAGGAGCTCGGCTGCTGGTCGAGCGACGGCACGGCCGCCGGCACGAGCGTGTGGGATGCCGACTGCGGCGCCGGCGGCGGATTCGTGGTCGGCGCGGGCCGCCTGCTGTACGGCAGCTACGGCGATTTCGAGCGCGAGATCTGGTCGCTGTCGACGACCGGCGCGATCGTCAAGGAAAGCGAGTTCAGCGACTTCTCGTCGAACCCGGACCGTTTCGCATTCCGTCCGGCCGGCGCGGCGTTCCGTGCGAACGGCGGCTCGACCGGTGCCGAACTCGTCGTCGAGAACGCCGCGGCCGGCACGTGGAACGTGGTCGACATCGCGCCGGGTGCCGACGATTCGGATCCCGACGGCATGACCGCATGGCAGGGCGCGTTCTGGTTCGCCGCGCGCACCGCGACGACCGGCACCGACCTCTGGCGCAGCGACGGCAGCGTGCCCGGCACGCAGGCCGTCGAACTTGCCGTCGGCAACGACAGCCCCTACCCGCAGGAGCTCACGCGGCTCGGCAACGACCTGTACCTGTCCGCCTACGACTACTCGCTCGGCCAGCAGCTCTACCGCCTGACCGGCAACGGCCCGACCATCGACCTGCTCGACTACGCCGGCGAGTACGGCCTGTCGCCGTGGGGCCTCGTGACGGCGAACGGACGCCTGTTCTTCGCCGGCGAATCCGACTCGCGCGGCACCGAACTGTTCGTCGTCGACGCCACGGCGACCGCGCCGACCCCGATCGAGATCATCCCGGGCGTCGAATCGCCCGAGTTCATCGACGACCTGGTCAGCTGGAACAATGCCGCATGGTTCGTCGCGCGCATCGAACCGGCGCTCGCCGGTGGCCTCGGCACCGACCAGGTCTACCGCAGCGACGGCGTGTCGGTGGCGCGCGTCGGCAGCCTCGCCGAGAATGCCGATCCGCGCAATCTCGTCGGCGGCGCGGGGGGCGTGTGGTTCCTCGCCTACGAAGCGGCTACCGGCAGCGAGCTCTGGCGCACCGACGGCAGCATCAGCGGACGCGTGACCGACCTCGCCGCCGGCAGCAGCGACCCCGACATCGGCGAGATGACGGTCGCCGGCGACCGCCTCTACTTCGTCGCCGACGACGGCATCAACGGCTACGAGCTGTGGACGATCGACGCTGCGCTCACGTTGAAGCGCGCCGACCTCGTCGCCGGCAACAACGGCAGCAATCCGCGCGATCTCGTCGCGATCGGCCAGCAGGTCGTGTTCAGCGCCGACGACGGTGTGCACGGTCGCGAGCTCTGGATCGCCGATGCCAGCGGCGCGCGCCTGCTGGCCGAGACCTGGCCGGGCGTCGGTTCGGGGGCGCCGGAATCGATCGCGGCCGATGCGTTCCACGATCGCGTGCTCTACTCGGCCGTCGCACCGCTGGTCTGGCGCGAACCGTTCGAGGTCGACGTGCCGCTGTTCAAGAACGGCTTCGACGCGTCCGATGCGGTTCCGTTCGTGCTCGTGCCGTAGCGGCGCGGCTCAGGGTCCGAGGTCGCGGCGCAGCCAGGCGCGCGCGAGCAGCCAGTCGCGGCGCACGGTCTTCTCGTTGAGACCGAGCACGTCGGCGATCTCCTCGACGCCGAGGCCGACGAACACGCGCAGTTCGACCACGCGCCGGGCCCGTTCGCTTTGCGCGCCGAGGCGGTCGAGCGCCTCGTCGACCGCGAGCAGCTCGTCCACCTCGGCGTCGGCGACGAGGCCGGCGTCGAACGCATCGAGGTCGACGCGCACGCCATCGCCACCGCGTTTTCCGCTCAGCCGTCGTCGCGCCGAATCGACCAGGATGCGGCGCATCGCGACCGCGGCGACGGCGAAGAAATCGGCGCGGTCGGCGACGCCGATGCGGCGTTCGCGCGACAGGCGCAGGTAAGCCTCGTTGACGAGTGCGGTCGGCGACAGCGTGCGCCCGCCGCGCTCGCCGGCGAGCAGGCCCTGCGCGATCGCGCGCAATTCGCCGTACAGGTGGGGCAGCAGGGCATCGAGTGCGCCGGCATCGCCGTTGCGCAACTGGCCGAGCCAGCGCGTGATGTCGCCGCTCATGGACCGGGCTCCCTCGCGGAGGGC
>JAFLDX010000281.1 GCA_017302215.1 Lysobacterales bacterium | reverse complement strand
GAGGACATCGAGTGCGGCCATGGCGCATTCTCCCGAATCGTGGTGGGCAAGGCCTGCATGCTCGCACGCGCGGGTCGGCGCGCGCGCGAGTCAGGCGGCGCGCACATTGTCCGCGCAGCCGTGCCGGGCGAGAATGACCGAGGTCAATCCAAGCCGGAGAATGCCATGCGCGCCTGGTCCGTCGTGCCCGTTGCCGTCGTGCTCGCCCTGGCGGCCTCGTCGGCGCGCGCCGCGCCGCTCGACTGCGAGATGAAGTTCTCGATGTCGGGCTGGTCGGTCTTCTACAAGCGTGCCTCGGGAACCGGCGTCGTCACCTGTTCGAACGGCAAGACGATGAACGTGAAGATCACGGCCAAGGGCGGCGGCCTCAGCTTCGGCAAGTCCGAGATCGAGGACGGCGTCGGCAAGTTCAGCGAGGTCTACGCGATCGACGACGTGATCGGCGGCTACGCCACGGCCGAAGCGCATGCCGGCGCGGTCAAGTCGGCGAGTGCGCGCGTCGTCACCAAGGGCCCGATCTCGCTGGCCCTGAGCGGCAAGGGCCGCGGCTGGGACATCGGCGTCGCGTTCGGCAGTTTCCACATCGAGCGGGACTGATCGCCGCGCCCGCTGGCGCGGGCCGGCGCGCGGGAGTATGTTCGTGCGCTGCAGCATCCGCTGCCGAAGCAGCCGCGGAGACACCGCATGGCGACGATCGCACCGCGCTATTCGACGGCCGAGGAGATTGCCTCGAGCCTGACCCACGGCCTCGGCATCGTGCTGAGCATCGCCGGCCTCGCCATCCTCGTCGCGTTCGCCGCGCTCGGCGGCAACGGCATGGCGCTCGCCGCGAGCATCGTCTACGGCACCACCCTGATCCTGCTGTTCACGGCCTCGACCCTGTACCACGGCATCCCGCATGCCGGCGCCAAGCCGATCCTGCGCGTGCTCGACCACGCCGCGATCTTCCTGCTGATCGCCGGCACCTATACGCCATTCACGCTCGTCACGCTGCGCGGGCCGTGGGGCTACACGCTGTTCGCGATCGTCTGGCTGCTCGCGGCGATCGGCATCGCGCTCGAACTGCGGCGCGTGCGCAACCGCTACGTGATGGTCGCGCTGTATCTCGCCATGGGCTGGATCGGCGTCGTCGCGATCGGGCCGCTGCTCGATCGGCTGGCCCCTGGCGGCCTCTGGCTGCTGTTCGGCGGTGGCCTCTGCTACACGCTCGGCGTGCCGTTCTACCTGTGGCGGCGCCTGCCGTACAACCACGCCTGGTGGCACGTGTTCGTGCTCGCCGGCAGCGTGCTGCAGTTCCTCGCCGTGCTGCTGTACGTGCTGCCCGATCGTTGAGGCGCTCAGACCAGCAGGGCGAACACGAACACGCCGAGCATCGTGAAGCACAGCGCGATCTTCGCGATCGTGCCGAACAGGAAGCCGATCCACGCGCCGACGCCGACCACGGTCGAGCGGCGCAGGCTGCTGCCTGCGATCAACTCACCCAGCACGGCGCCGACGAACGGACCGAGGATCAGACCGACGAGGCCGAGGAACATGCCGACCACGGTGCCGACGGCCGCGCCGAACAGCGCCCAGCCGCTTGCGCCGACGCGTTTCGCGCCGAGCAGGCCGGCGACGAAATCGACGACCACCGCGATGATCGTCAGCACGCCGAGCACGACCAGGGTCGGCCAGCCGATGTGGGCGAAATCGCCCGTCCACGCGGCGAGCAGCATGCCGGCGAAGACGAGCGGTACGCCGGGCAGGGCCGGCAGGATCGTGCCGGCGATGCCGACCAGGATCAGCACGGCGGACAACACGTAGAGCAGGACTTCGGCGGTCATCGGCGACATTCGCGGGGAGGCCGCGCAGTCTAGCCTCTCCCGGCTCGGCGGAGCCGACCGCGGCGTGCCGGCGCGACCGGGCACGTGTGAGGAACCGCCCGTCGCCGCGAATCATCTTTGCGACGGATGCAGCCGCATCGCGTCTGGCGCAGGATGGAACGACGGATGGAGCGGGTCATCGACATGGCGGATGCACGGCGCGACGCGTTCGGCGAACTCCTCGACGCGCACCGCGGAATCGTCGCGAAGGTGGCCGGAACGTACTGCCGCCACCCGGACGATCGCGCCGACCTCGCCCAGGAGATCGCCACGCAGCTGTGGCGTGCCTGGCCCGGCTACGACCCGGCGCGGCGCTTCAGCACGTGGATGTACCGCATCGCGCTCAACGTGGCGATCAGCCACGTGCGCGGTGCCGCCGCGCGACCCGCCGACGAGGCGTTCGACGATAACCTGCACGACCTCGCCGACGAGGCCGGCAGCGACCACGAGGGTGCCGAACGCGTGCGCCTGCTCGAGGCGTTCATCGCACGCCAGCCGCCGCTTGAGCGCGCCTTGCTGCTGCTCTACCTCGACGAGCGCAGCCAGCGCGAGATCGGCGAGATCCTCGGTCTCAGCGAGACCAATGTCTCGACCAAGATCGGTCGCCTCAAGCAACGCCTGCGCGACGAACTCTGAGCCTTTCCCGACCCGACCGGATCCGATGATGGAAGCCACCATGGAAAACGACGATCTCAAGGCTGCCTGGCAGTCGCTCAACCGCCGGCTCGAGCGCCAGGACACGATCAACCTGCAGTTGCTGCGCGAGAAGAAGCTCGACCGCACGCGCTCGACCCTGCGTCCGCTGTGGTGGGGGCAGGTGCTCCAGGCCGTGTTCGGCGTGCCGTTCATCCTGCTCGCCGCGCTGCTGTGGATGCGCGTGCATGCCTTGCCCGACGGCCTGCCGCTCGGTGCGCTCGTCGCCGGCATCGTCGTGCAGCTCTACGGCATCGCCACCGTCGCGCTGGCCGGCGAGACGATCCGGCGCATCGGCGCGATCGACTACGCCGCGCCGGTCGTCGAGATCCAGAAGCAGCTCGCCGCGCTGCGCCGCACCTACATCGTCAGCGGCATGGTCGGCGGCCTGCCGTGGTGGTTCCTGTGGGTGCCGATCCTGCTCGTGCTGGCCGGCCTCGGCGGCGTCGACCTGTACGCGAAGGTGCCCGAAATGGTCTGGATCGGCCTCGGCGTCGGCGCCGCCGGCCTGCTCGCGACGGCCTGGTTCCACCGCTGGTCGCGCGACCCGCGACGCCCGCGCCTCGCCGCGGCCATGGATGCCGCGGTCAGCGGCAACAGCCTGCGCAAGGCCCGCGCCCAGCTCGACGAGCTTGAGCGCTTCGAACGCGATGATGAGTGATTCGTCATTCGTGATTGGCAAGATCACAAGCGCCGCTCCACCCTGTAGCTCGTTCGGGAAACCCTGATCAATCCTTGTCGCGGCTGAAGCTCCCACGGAATCAAGATCCTGTGGGAGCGGCTTCAGCCGCGATGCTCCTTGTTCAGACCTGATCCCGCGGCTGACGAATCACGGATCACGAGAACCGGGATAATGCGCCGGATGGATACCGAACTGCTCAAGGCCGACGCACTCGGCCGCATCGAAATCGTCGATGACGGCTCGGGCCGGCGCATCCGCCGCGACACGCGCGCGGCGCATGCCGGCCTGCGCTGGCTCGCGCGTTCGGCG
>JAFLDX010000029.1 GCA_017302215.1 Lysobacterales bacterium | reverse complement strand
CGTAGAACTACAAATAGTCCGCAGAACTGCGGGTTATGAAGGGATCATCGGCGGCGGGTCGACGCGCGTCAAGCCGATTTCCTACAGGATTCATGGCATTGCGCGGGCAGACGCGCCTGCCCGACACAGCGACGATGCGTACATAGCGGGCATCGGAGCGGTGATATGGGATATCAGCGTGGCGGAGCTGTGCTATCGGGTGGTGGCAGCGCTGCAGCAAAACCGCGCCTGCTCGACGAGGTTCGACGACGATTGCGGCTGAAGCACTACAGTCTGCGCACGGAGCGCATCTATGTCGGGTGGATCAGAGCGTTCATCCGGTTCAGCGACCGGCGCCATCCGTCGACGCTCGGTGGTCCGGAGGTCGAGGCGTTCCTGAGCCATCTGGCGGTCACACGCGACGTGGCGCCGAGCACGCAGAACCAGGCGCTGTCGGCATTGCTGTTCCTGTACCGCGAGGTGCTGGGCACCGAGTTGCCTTGGCTCGATGGCGTCGTGCGCGCGAAGCGCCAGCGCCGCGTTCCGACCGTGCTCTCGATCGACGAGGTGCAGCGCCTGCTCGCCGGCATGGAGGGGCGCGCCTGGCTCGTGGCGAGCCTGTTGTACGGGACCGGCATGCGCTTGATGGAAGGCCTGCGCCTGCGCATCAAGGACATCGACTTCGCGCGACACGAGATCGTGATCCGCGAGGGCAAGGGCGGCAAGGATCGTCGCACCGTGCTGCCGGCAAGCCTCGTCGATCCGCTGCGGCGTGAAGTCGAGCGGGCCATTCGACTGCATGCGGGCGATCTCGCCGCTGGACGCGGCGAAACGCGGTTGCCGCACGCGCTCGCACGCAAGTACCCGCGTGCGGCGCGCGAGACGGGTTGGCAGTTCGTGTTCGCGTCCGAGCGGCGTTCGATCGATCCGCTCGACGGTGTCGAACGGCGCCATCATCTCGACGAGGACTTCCTCGCGCGGGCGATGAAGCGCGCGCGACACCACGCGGGAATCCACAAGCCGGTCAGCGCGCATACGCTGCGCCACAGCTTCGCCACGCACCTGCTCGAAGCCGGCTACGACCTGCGCACGATCCAGGAACTGCTCGGCCACAAGGACGTGTCGACCACGCAGATCTACACCCACGTCCTCAACAAGGGAGGGCGAGGCGTGGTCAGCCCGCTCGACAGGGCGGGCTGACGCGAGGCACTGCCTCGCGAACGACAAGCGCCCGAGCGATGCAGCGCGAGGGCCGGACCGAGGCGTGGTCAGCCCGCTCGACAGATCGGGCTGACGCGAGGCACTGCCTCGCGAACGACGAGCGCCCGAGCGATGCAGCGCGACGGCCGGACCGTGGCGTGGTCAGCCCGCTCGACAGGGCGGGCTGACGCGGAACAGGGGTTTCGTGTACGTCCCTGGACCTGTGGAGGTGGGCGGTGTCCTTAGCCTTCGCTTTGCCGGGACGGGCTTCGATGCTTGAGGATTGCAACAAGAGGCATCGCGGCTGAAGCCGCTCCCACAGGATCAGTAGGCAATACCTCGCGAATCAATATCTCGCGGGAGCGGCTTCAGCCGAGATCGGGCCCGATCGGAACATCGCCAGCGCCCGGAACCACGCCTCGTCAGGCTTCGCGGTAGTGGTCCTGCATCGGGTAGCGCCGCGCGTACAACGCGAACGCGAGTGCGGCGACGAAGGCGAATCCGGCGAAGAAGAACATGAGGAACGCGTTCTCGGTCCAGCCCTGCGCCTGGATCCAGCCGATCACCGCCGGGTCGCGCACGCTCGCACTGGTCAGCAGCACCCACAGGCCACCGAACGTGCTCGTGAGGTACCAGAACGCCATGATCACGCCCTTCATCGCCATCGGTGCCTGGCTGTAGGCGAACTCGAGCGCGGTGGCCGAGACCAGCACTTCACCGAAGGTCAGCAGCAGGTACGGCAGGGTCTGCCACGCGAGCGAGACCGGCTCGCCCTCGTCGATGCCGAGCTGCAGCACGCCGGCGACGACCCACGACACGGCCGAGATCGCGATGCCCCAGCCCATGCGCTTGAGCGCGGTGACCTTGAAGCCGAACCGGCGCAGGCCCGGGTACAGCACGAGGTTGTTGAACGGGATCAGCAGCATGACCATGAGCGGATTGAGCGCCTGCATCTGCGTCGCGTCCTTGACCAGCCAGCTTGGCCACCACCACAGGTCGTGCGGGATCAGCATGGCCTTGCCCTGGATGACCCAGGTCGAGGCTTTCTGGTCGAACAGCGACCAGAACGGCGTGACGAGAGCGAACACGATCAGGATGCGCAGCACCGAGCGCACGCCTTCGATCGCGGCGTCCGGATGGCGTCCGCGCGCGCGCTCGAGCTGCAGCGAGGTGCCGATGCCGACGCCGGCGATCAGCGCGCCGAGGGCGAGGCAGGCGGTGATGACGAAACCCCAGGCGTCGGGCCAGAGGTCGATGCCGGCATGGCGCACCGCCCACAGCGCGAGCATCGCGATTGCGGCAACGACGCCGGCGGCGGCAACGACGGTTCCGGTCCCGCGCTCGTTGCCGAGCAGCGCACTGCGCACGATCGCGAGGAACGAATCGGGGTCGTCGCCGCGGCTGGGCGGCACGTTCACGTACTGGCGCCGGCCGAGCCAGAACACGAACGTGGCGATGCCCATCAGGATGCCCGGGATGCCGAACGCCCATTGCGGACCCCAGCTGCGCAGCACGAGTGGCATCAGCAGCGAGGCGAAGAACGAACCGAAGTTGATGATCCAGTAGAACGCGTCGAAGACGACCTTCGCCTTGCTCTTGTTGCTCTGGTCGAACTGGTCGCCGCAGAACGTCACGACCAGCGGCTTGATGCCGCCCGAGCCGAGCGCGATCAGGAACAGGCCGGTGTAGAAACCGGCCGCGTGGCTCTCGAAGAAGGCGAGGCAGGCGTGGCCGGCGCAATAGATCAGCGAGAACCACAGCACCGTGTTGTACTTGCCGAAGTAGCGGTCCGACAGCCAGCCGCCGAGCAGCGGGAAGAAGTAGACGCCGATGACGAAGCTGTGGAACAGGTCCTTGGCTGCACCCTGGCGCGCTGCTTCGTCCGGCAGGTAGGCGAGCAGCACCGAGCTGATCAGGAACGGCACGAGGATGTTGCGCATGCCGTAGAAGCTGAAGCGCTCGCAGGCCTCGTTGCCGATGATGTACGGGATCTGGCGCGGCATGCGGCCGGTGTCGGCGGAAGGCGTCGATGCGGTCATCGCGTGGCGATCTCGTCGGTGCGGGGTTTCGTACTATGCCCGGCACGGGGCGTGGCGGAAACCATTGCGGGCGGACGGGTGGTGCAGCCAGGGTTTCGCCGCAGGAAACGGCTTCAGGCGTGATGCCTCGACCAGGGCGCTGCGCAAGCTTGGAAGAGATCGCGGCTGAAGCCGCTCCCACACCAGGACTGCGACCTCCAACAGAGCCTGCGGGAGCGACTTCAGTGGCGATCAGGGCTCGTCATCACTCCTGCAGGGAGCGACTTCAATGGCGATGCTGTGCCCAGGCCACGCGAAAGTTGGTTTCCGATGAACGAAAGATCGCAGCTGGCTTTCAACAGCCGCAGGGCTGGTCAGCTGCTCCCACGGAATCGGTCCCTTGTGGGAGCGACTTCAGTCGCGATGCTTCGACCAGAGGGTTCGCACGAGCCTGGAAAAGATCGCGGCTGGCTTTCAACAGCCGCAGGGCTGGTCAGCCGCTCCCACGGAATCGGTCCCTTGTGGGAGCGAATTCAGTCGCGATGCTTCGACCAGAGGGTTTGCACGAGCCTGGAAAAGATCGCGGCTGGCTTTCAACAGCCGCAGGGCTGGTCAGCTGCTCCCACGGAATCGGTCCCTTGCGGGAGCGACTTAAGTCGCGATGCTTCGACCAGAGGGTTCGCACGAGCCTGGAAAAGATCGCGGCTGGCTTTCAACAGCCGCAGGGCTGGTCAGCCGCTCCCACGGAATCGGTCCCTTGTGGGAGCGACTTCAGTCGCGATGCTTCGACCAGAGGGTTTGCACGAGCCTGGAGAAGATCGCGGCTGGCTTTCAACAGCCGCAGGGCTGGTCAGCTGCTCCCACTGACAGCCGCGCTTGCGATATCCGCCTCGGACGGCGCGTGGCATATGATCGCGTCTTGCTTCGCCGATGGATGGGCCTTTTCCGGGGAGAACCGATGAGCACCACCGCCGTTCCGCAACTGACCGTGCGCGCCGTGATCCTGGCGATCGTGCTGGTCGTCATCCTCGCCGCCGCGAACACCTATCTCGGCCTGTTCGCCGGCATGACGATCGCCTCGGCGATCCCGGCAGCGGTCGTTTCGATGGGCGTGCTGCGCCTGTTCGGCGGCGGCACGATCCTCGAGAACAACATCGTGCAGACCGGCGCGTCGGCCGGCTCGTCGATCGCCTCGGGCGTGATCTTCACGATTCCGGCGCTGGTCATCCTCGGCTACTGGCAGACCTTCGAGTACGCCTGGGTGCTCGCGATCGCGGGCCTCGGCGGCCTGCTCGGGGTGATCTTCTCGGTGCCGCTGCGCCGTTCGCTGATCGTCGACCAGGGTCTCGCGTTCCCGGAAGGCAAGGCCGCGGCCGAGGTGCTGAAGACCGGCGAGAACCCGGGCCAGGGCATCAAGACGCTCGGCATCGCGGCGCTGCTCGGCGGCTTCGCCAAGCTCGGCGCGGCGAGCGGCCTGCGCCTGTTCCCCGATGCGGCCGCGCACGCGGGCTGGGCCGGCAAGGGCATCGCCTACATCGGTACGAACCTGTCGCCGGCCCTGCTCGGCGTCGGCTACATCGTCGGCCTCAACATCGGCATCGTCGTCCTGCTCGGTGCGGTCATCGGCTGGAACATCGCGATCCCGATCTACAGCAGCTTCTTCCTCGAGAACGACCCGACGCTGCTGGCCGCGATCACCGCGGACTGCGGCGGCATCGGCGGTGATGCCGAATGCGCGGCCGGCGCGATCTGGTCGGCGCAGATCCGCTACCTCGGCGTCGGCGCGATGCTGATCGGCGGCATCTGGACCCTGATCTCGCTGCGCAAGTCGCTGTTCTCGGGCATCCGCAGCGGCTTTGCGGCGACGCGCGCGGGTGGCGCGACGGTGATTGCCGAGACCGAACGCGACCTGCCGATGAAGTACATCGCGCTCGGCCTCGTGCTGTTCACGCTGCCGCTGCTCGCGCTGTACCAGAGCATCGTGCACCAGTGGACCGCGAGCATCCCGATGACGATCATCATGATCGTCGCCGGCTTCCTGTTCGTGTCGGTATCGGCCTACATGGCCGGCCTGGTCGGTTCGTCGAACAACCCGGTCTCGGGCATCACGATCTCGACGATCCTGTTCGCCGCATTGATCCTCGTGCTGCTGCTCGGGCGCGATTCGTCGATCGGCGCGGTCGCCGCGATCATGATCGGCGCGGTGGTCTGCTGCGCGGCCTGCATCGGCGGCGACAACCTGCAGGACCTGAAAGCGGGCCACATCGTCGGCGCGACGCCGTGGAAACAACAGGTCATGCTCGCGATCGGCGCGATCTCGTCGGCGCTGGTCATGGCGCCGGTGCTGAACCTGCTGCTCAAGGCCTACGGCATCGGCGCGCCGACCGCCGAGCACCCGAACGCGCTGCTCGCGCCGCAGGCCAACCTGATGGCCTCGGTCGCGAAAGGCATCTTCGGCGGCCAGCTGCCGTGGACGACGATCGCGATCGGCGCGGGTATCGGCGCGGTCATCATCGCCGTCGATTCGTGGCTGAAAGCCAGCGGCAAGAAGTTCCGCATCCCGGTGCTGGCGTGTGCGATCGGCATCTACCTGCCGATCGAGCTGATGGTGCCGATCTTCCTCGGCGGCCTGCTGTCGTGGTTCGTCGAACGCCGCGTCGGCCATCCGAAGAACGACGAGGAACACGGCCGCATCCACCGCAAGGGCATGCTGTTCGCCGCCGGCCTGATCACCGGCGAGGCGCTGATGGGCATCTTCATCGCGGTGCCGATCGTGCTCACCGAACGCGGTGACGCCCTGGCCTTGCCCGCCTCGATGCAGTTCGGCGGCTGGCTCGGCCTGGTCCTGCTCGCATTCATCGCGTGGCTGCTGTACCGCTATGCCGTGAAGCGCGATCCGGCGTGAGCGGCATCGTGCGTCGACGGCGGAATCCGCGACGGATCGAAGGCGTCGCGGCCCGCTTTCGTAGGAGCGCACCCTGTGCGCGATTCTCTTCGAGAGGGTGAAAAGCAATCGCGCACAGGGTGCGCTCCTACACCTCTGCCTCCCCATTCCTGCTTAATTCCTGCTTTCAACCCGTGTTCTGGATCCCCGCCGAAATCCCGTTGACGGTGGTGATGAGCGCGCGCAGCAGGTCATCGTCGTCGCGGCCGGCGGCGCGCCAGCGCGCGAGCAGGTCGACCTGGAGCAGGCTGATCGGATCGACGTAGGGATTGCGCAGGCGGATCGACTGGCGCAGGCGCAGGTCGCCGGCGAGCAGTTCGTCCTCTCCCTTGAGACCGAGGATCGCCGTGCGCGTGCGCTCGAACTCGGCGCGGATCGTCGCAAAGAACGGCGCATGCAGGTCGCCGGCGAGTTGCGAGTAGCGCTCGAAGATGCCGAGGTCGGACTTGGCCAGCACCATCTCGACGTCGTCGACGAGTTGCGCGAAGAACGGCCAGTCGCGCGTCATCTCGGCGAGCGCATCGCGCCCGTGGCGCTCGATCGCGGCGACGAGGCCGCTGCCGACGCCGTACCAGCCGGTCAGGCCGGCCCGGTTCTGCGACCACGCGAACACCCACGGGATCGCGCGCAGGCGGTCGATGCCGCCTTCGCCGCCGCGACGCGACGGACGCGAGCCGATGCGCAGGCGTTCGATCACGTCGATCGGGGTCGCTGCGCGGAAGTAATCGGGGAAGCGCGCGTCATCGTGCACGAGTGCTCGGTAGGCCTGCCGCGAGACGGCGGCGATCGCGGTCGCCGCCTCGCGCCAGCCGGCCTCGCGCGGTTCGGGCGGGCGCGGGCGCAGGGTCGCGCGCAGCACGGCGCCGGTCATCTGCTCGAGATTGCGCAGGGCGAGCGCGCGGATGCCGTACTTGCGGTGGATGACTTCGCCCTGCTCGGTCAGGCGCAGGAAGCCGTCGACCGAACCGCGCGGCGAGGCGATCACGGCGCGCTCGGTCTTGCCGCCACCGCGGCTGGCCGAGCCGCCGCGGCCGTGGAAGAACACGATGCGGATGCCGGCCTCGCGCGCGAGCCGGGTCAAGGCGATCTGGGTCTGCTGCAGCGCCCAGCGCGAGGCGACGAGGCCACCGTCCTTGGCGCTGTCGGAGTAGCCCAGCATGACGAGCTGGCGTTCGCCGCGCGCGGCCAGGTGCGCGCGATACAACGGGTCGGCGAACAGCGCGCGCACGACGCCCTCGGCGGCGTCGAGGTCGTCGACCGTCTCGAACAGCGGCGCGACATCGAGCGGCACGCGGCCTTCGCCGTCGACGCAGCCGGCGATGCGCGCGAGCGCGAGCACGGCGAGTGCATCGGCGGCACTGCGGCTCATGCTGACGATGTACGGGCCGAAGGCGCGTTCGCCGTAGCGCGGACGCAGTTCGGCGACGGTGCGGAACACCGCGAGCGTGCGGCGCGCCGTGTCGTCGCTGCTCGCGGCGATGCGCTCGTTGCCGCCGAGCAGGACCTGCAGGCGTGCGACGCGTGCCTCGACCGGGCGCGTCGACCAATCGGCATCGCCGAGCAGTGCCGCCAGCGCGGCGTCGTGCATGGCCGAGTCCTGGCGCAGGTCGAGCGTGGCGAGATGGAATCCGAAGGCCTGTGCGCGGCGCAGCAGGCGCTGCACGGCGAAGCCGCCGGCGTGCAGGCCGCGGTGCGCGCGCAGGCTGTCGAGCACGAGGCGCACGTCGGCGATGAACGCGTTCGCGTCGGGATAGCCGCCCTCGCGGCCGCGCTCGGATTCGCCGAGGCGTTCGGCGACGAGCAGCAGCAACTGGCGGTACGGCATGTCGCCATAACGCGCCTTGAGCTTGGCGGCCGCCTTCGGCAACAGCGCGCGGTACACATCGATGCGCGCGAGCACTTCGGCCGAGCACGCGACGCGCGACAACGACTGGCTGAGCAGGCTCGCGAGCTCGAGGACTTCACGCCGATACAAGGCGAGCACCTGGGTCCGCTGCGTGGCGAGCGTCGCCGCGATCGTCTCGGCGCCGACATTCGGGTTGCCGTCCATGTCGCCACCGACCCAGGTGCCGAAGCCGAGCAGCGCCGGCAGCTCGACCGAGGCATCGCCTTCGAGCGCGTCGGCGAAGACCTCGTAATACACCGGCACGACGCGGTAGAGCACGTCGGTCAGGTAGAAGCCGACATGTTCGAGTTCGTCGCCGACCGTCGGCTTCTCGAGCGCGAGTTCCGAGGTCTGCCAGGCCGCGGTGAGGGCGAGGCGCATGCGCTCGTAGTCGCTGCGCCGTTCGACCGGGGTGCGGCCGCGGTCGATGTCGGCGACCAGCGCACGCACGACCTCGTGTTCCTTCTCGAGCAGCGCGCGGCGCACGGCTTCGGTCGGATGCGCGGTGAACACCGGCTCGATGCGCAGGCGGGCGAGGCAGTCGGCGAACTCCGCTGCCGTGACGCCCTGCGCGCGCAGGCGCGCGATCACGTCGCGCAGTCCACCCGGCTGCGGCGCGGCGCCGCTCATCTCGTAATCGCGCCGGCGGCGGATGCGATGCACGCGCTCGGCGATGTTGACCGCCTGGAAGTAGGTGGCGAAGGCCCGCACGAGCGCACCGGCATGGATGACGCCGGCGCCGGCGAGCGCGCGTTCGAGCGCGCCGGTGTCGTCGCCGGCCTCGCGTCGCGCGATCGCGGCGACGCGGATGCGTTCGACTTCGTCGAGGAACGGCGCGCCCTCCTGCTCGGCGAGGATTTCACCGACCAGGGTGCCGACGCGGTCGACGTCGTCACGCAGGCATTGGTCGGTGGCGGGCAGGTCGATCGAGCGCAGGCTGTCGGCGGGATGCGAGACGGGACTCATGCCGCGAGCCTAGCGTGTTGCGTTGCGGCAAGAAAGCGGGTGTTGCGCGTGCAGGGCCGCGCACGCTCGACTGCCGGAACGCCGGAGGCAAGGCAGCGGAGCAAGGTAGCGGAGCGAATGAAGCGCCTGCGTAGAGCCGAGCTCGCTCGGCTCGCGACGTGGCGAAGCGGCAAGGCAGCGGAGCAAGCTCCGCTCTACGTAGAGCCGAGCTCGCTCGGCTCGCGACACGTGTCGAACCGGCAAGGCAGCGGAGCAAGCTCCGCTCTACGTAGAGCCGAGCTCGCTCGGCTCGCGACCCGCGTCGAACCGGCAAGGCAGCGGAGCAAGCTCCGCTCTACGTAGAGCCGAGCTCGCTCGGCTCGCGACCCGTGTCGAACCGGCAAGGCAGCGGAGCAAGCTCCGCTCTACGACGGGACAAGGCAGCGGCGCAAGCCGGGATCCATTCAAGCCCCGCGAAGCGGGCCATGGCCGGATGCCCGAGCAGATCCGGGCTTGCGCCGCAATCACGCCAAGGGGCGTCCGAGGATCGGCGACGCGTACCGCGCGGGCGCTGCGCGACGCAGCGGATCCCGCGCCACGGACGCTTGCCCACGCTCATTCGAACCCGTCGCGGAACAGCGTGTCGGGGCTCACCTGCGATTCGAGCGCACCGCGGTCGATGTAGGTGAAGGCGACGCGCGGTCGACCGTAGACGTCGGTGGCCGACTGCCCGCCGGGCGGCGCACCGAGACCGCTGTCGATGGCCGGCGATCCGGGGCGCGGCTCGAACGTCACCGGATCGAGTTGCGGATCGCCGGCATCGTTGCCGACGTCGAGGTCGATCACCGGAGGCGTGTTGAAGAGCGCCGCGGGCATGTGGTTGAACACCTGGCGCACGCGCAGCAGCGGCGCGACGCCACCGGTCCAGTCGTAGCGCACTTCGCCGCGCAGGATGTTGTTGAAGAGTTCGTAGCGCGTGTTCGTGCTGTAGAGCAGCAATGCCGACGCCGACGCAGCCGCATCGATCGTCGTGTTGGTGATGATGAACTGGTGCTCGACCTCGGGGGTGAATGAGTTGAGCATGACGTCGAACAGCGGCTGCGATCCCGAGCCGAACACGCCGGCGTTGTCGTAGGCGAGCACGTTGCGCAGGCCGATCCGACTGCCATTGGACGTCTGCAGCGTGATCGCGGTGCCGGCATAGGCGGTCGACGCCGTCGCGCGATGGCCGTGCACGATCAGGTCGTCGACCTCGACGCTGCCGAACGCATTGGCGATGTGCAGGCCGATCGGCGCATCGCCGGCGCGACCGTTGCGCAGGGTCAGGTTCGAAACCGCGATCGGTGGCGTGCGGTTGCCACTGACGCCATCGCGACGCAGCACGAGCACGCGCGAGAGGCCCTGCGCGTCGAACACCGTCGCGCGTGGGTCGTCGATGCGCGTGCTGCATCCGGGCGACCAGCCGCCGCTCAGCGAGAACGCGCCGGTGAGGCTGCCGAGCTGCGCCACGAACTCGGTCGTCCCGTTGAAGTACACGCGCCTGACCAGGCGGACCTCGCGATCATCGGGCGAGCTGCCGCCGGCCGCGGCCAGCGCGGCACGCAGCTCCGTCTCGTTGCCGACGCACTGCACGGTCAGGGCGGCGCGTCCGGCCGCCGGCAGGCCAATGAACAGCGCCGCGTGAATCCACCACACGTTCGAGATCGGCATCGTTCCTCCGCGGGCCGATCGGAACGCCGGCCTCCCGCTCAACCACGCGGACCGGAACATCGAGCCATCACGCCGTGGCCGTGACGAGCGGCACGCGAAGAGACCGAACGCGAGTGCGAACGTGCTCCGCGCACCGGCGTTCCGCCGATGGCCGAGGGGAAACGACGATGGTCAACAAGCTGCTGGTGGGACTGCTCGCGGTGGCGATCGCCTGCGCGATCGGCGCGTCGGGCTACGCGTTCGGTCGCTACCTGGCCAAGGCGACGGGCAAGGTGCCGGCGGTGACGACGCAATCCCCGCGACCCGCCTGAGCGCGAGGATCCGCGCTCACTCGAAACCGTTGCGGAACAGCGTGTCCGGGTCGAGCTGCGACTCGAGCGCGCCGCGGTCGATGAACGTGAACGCGACGCGAGGTCGGGCGTAGGCGTCCACGACCGATTGCCCGCCGGGCGGATTGCCGAGGCCGGTGTTCACGACCGGCGAGCCCGGCAGCGGCACGTGGTTGACGTCGAGCTGCGGATCGCCGGTCTCGTTGCCGGATTCGAGATCGATCACCGGCTGACCATTCGAGACCGGCGCTTGCATGTGGTTGAACACTCGGCGGATGCGCGGCGCGGTGGCCGCGCCGGCCCCGGTGATCGTCACGTCGAAACGCGCCTCGCCGCGGATGATGTTGTTGAAGACCTCGAAGTGGCCGTCGCTCTGCAGGCGCAGGGCCGGATCCGCGCTGCCCGGGCCACCGTCGATGGTCGTGTTGGTGACGATGAACTGCCGATCGGGATTGAGCGCAAGCGAGGTGAACAGCACGTCGACGAGCGGCCAGCTGCCACTGATGAACTGGCCGTCGTTGTCGTAGACGAGCGCATTGCGCAGGCGGATGTCGTGGCGCGACGAATCGAGCGTGATCGCGGTGCCGCCGAGATACTGCGAGGCGGTCGCGCGATGGCCGTGCACGATCACGTCGTCGACCTCGACCGGGCCGAAGCTGTTGTAGAGGTACAGGCCGACCGGCGCGCTCGCCGCGCGGCCGTTGCGCAAGGTGAGATTGGACACCGACATGACCGGCGTGATGCCGGCGACCGCGCTGTTGCGGGTGATCGAGAGCACCGCGGACAGGCCCTGCGCATCGATCACGGTCGCGCGCGGGTCGGGCTGGCGCAGCAGGCAGGCCGCGTTCCAGCCGCCGCTGATCGACAGGTTGCGCACGTTGCTCGAGAGCTGGCTCGAGAACGCCGCCGTTCCGTTGAAGAACACGCGCGCAACGAGGCGCAGCTCGTAGTCGTCCTGGGTGAACGTGCTGCCGACCGTCGCCAGTGCCGAGCGGAACTGCGTCTCGTCACCGATGCAGAACACCGTCGCCGCATGCGCGGCGGGAGCGCTCGCGAGGGCGAGCAGGCACACGCCGGCGAAGACGCGACACTCGATTCGGGACATGGCTGACGCTCCGCGCTGCAGGCCGGGGCACGTCGCCCCGCGACCTGTTACGCAGGAACGCGGCCGGAATCCGAACCGGCCGCAACGCTTCAGCGCGTGACGGGCTTCACGCCGACCACAGCGAACAGCGCGTCGGCGTCGTACAGGCGGTCGCCGCGGATCGTCGTCCTGACCTTGCGGATGTCGGCCATGTTGATCGTCGGATCGCCGTCGACGAGGATCAGGTCGGAGACGTAGCCCGGCGCGACGCGGCCGTACGCGTCGCCGCGCTTCATCACCACCGCGCTATCGTGCGTGGCGATGCGCAGCACGTCCTTCGGCGGAATCCCGGCTTCGACATACAGCTCGAGTTCGCGCGGCAGGGTCATGCCGGCCAGGTTGTCGGTTCCGGCCACGATGCGCACGCCGCTGCGGTACAGCACGCCGACATAGTCGATCATCCTGCGGTAGGAATCGCGGTACAGCGCCTCCTTGTCGGGCGTCACCGGCAGGCCGCCGGCGCCCGAGCGCAACTGGCGCTGCCAGATCGGCGGGAAGCGGTCGACGATCGCGGCGAAGCCGGGACCGGGGCGTTTCGGCCGGCTCAGGAACATGTCCTCGAACGTGCCGACGGTCGGGTCGATGACGATGTCGCGCTGCTTGAGCAGGGCGATGAAGTCACGCACCGGCGTAGAACCCAGGTCGAGCGTGGCCGCGTTTTCGGCGACCGCGGTGAAGCGCGCCGGCGAGCGCGTGTCCTGCACCTTGTCGAACAGGAAGTTCAGCACGAGCATGTTGATGTGCTGGATCTCGTCGGCGCCGTTCTCGACGAACTGGCGCGCAGTCATGAAGGCCGGCACGTGGCCGCTGACGCGCAGGCCCTTCGCGTGCGCCGCCTTCGCGATCACCGGCATCAGCTCGGGCTTCACCGAGCTGTAGATCTTGATCTGCTCGTGGCCGGTGGCCGCGTACATGGCGACCGCGTCGATCGCCTCCTGTTCGGTGTCGGCCAGGGTCTTGATCGGCCCGGCGTACGGCCCGCGGCCATCGATGACGCCGGCGCGGATGATGCGTGGGCCGATGTCGCTGCCGGCCTCGATCGCGTCGATGCGCGCCTTGAGGTCCTCGAGGTTGTTGGCGAGGTCGCGGATCGTGGTGACGCCCGATCCGAGGTCGAGCGGGCCGTCGGCGCCGCCCGAGTAGTGCGTGTGCATGTCCCACAGGCCCGGCATCAGCACGCGCCCGCCGCCGTCGAGTTCCTCGGCACCGGCCGGCAATGGCGCATCGGCGGCAGCGATGGCGACGATGCGCCCCTTGTCGATCATCACCGAGCGCGCGTCGACGACCTCGCCCGAGGGCGGATCGAACACGCGTACGTTGCGGATCAGGAGCGGCTTGGACAGCACGCGCGTCAACGACTTCGCGCGCGCGGCGGCAAGTGCCTTCTCCTCCTGCTGCTGGCGCTGCGCGAGCTTCGGCAGCGCGCCCTCGTGGCCTTCGCGCACGAGCGACATCCAGCTCGACCAGCTCGCGAAGAACTGGTTCTTCCCGTCGAGCCAGACGTAGGACGGCAGCAGGTCGAGGCCGCTGACCGCATACAGCGTGACGTGTCCCGCGCCCTTGATGTTCACGCTGGCGAGCTTGCGGATGGCCGCTTCGCCGGCCGGCAGGATCGGCAGGCGACCCTGCGGCGCGGCGAGCAGGGCGCGCGCGAGCAGCACGCCGTCCTCCGGCACGGTGTTGAGGCCGAGGAAATACTGCGCGCCGGCCACCTCGCGCGACTCGTCCTCGGCCGTGTTCTTCCAGACCGCGCGTGCGCCCTCGCGAGTGAAGTGCTCCTCGACCGCGGCCTTGAGGTAGTCGTTGCCGGCGAGCGTGATCGCGACCGGCGTGCCGTCGACACCGAGGCGATAGGTCGCGTCGAGCTTCGGGCCGCGCCCGCGATCGGTGTACTCGTAGTGCACGCGCACGCTGCCGTCATCCGCGTAGCGCGCCTCCTGGAAGCCGGCCTTCTGGCCGAGCAGCAGGGCCGTGCTGCGTTCGACGCGTTCGGCTGCCTGGGCCGTCGCGGCGAACAGGACGAGGGCAAGCAGGCTCGGGATGCGGATCATGGCAGGCTCCGGGAGGTTCGCCGCTCAGCTTGAGCGCGCCGCGCGGACGCCGCGAATGCCGGAAGTCGGGCTCCGCTGCGCCGAACGGCACATGAAAATGCGCGGCCGGGCCGCTATCGTGCGCGCCCCGAACGCAGGAATCGAGTCCCATGCAACGTCTCGCCGTGGCCACGCTCGCACTCGCCGTGCTGTCCGCCTGTTCCGCGCCGACACCCGAGGCGCCGAAGAAGGCCGATGCGCCCGCCCCTGCCGCCAAGGAGCCCGAACACGTGAACCCGCTGCTGACCGCGAGCCCGCTGCCGCTGCAGGCGCCGCCGTTCGACCGCCTCCGCGACGGCGACTACCAGCCGGCGATCGAGCAGGGCATGCGCGAGCACCTCGCCGAGGTCCGCGTGATCGCCGACAGCACCGAGCCGCCGACCTTCGCCAACACGATCGAGGCGATGGAGCGCAGCGGCGCACTGCTGACGCGCGCGGCGCGCATCTTCTCCGCGCTGGCCCAGGCCAACACCAACGAGACGCTGCAGAAGGCCCAGGTCGAACTCGCGCCGAAACTGGCCGAGCACCGCGACGCAATCCACCTCGATCCGAAGCTGTTCGCGCGCGTGCAGGCCGTGTACGACGCGCGCGCGACGTCCGGCCTCGATGCCGTGCAGACCTTCCTTGTCGAGAAGACCTGGAAGGACTTCGTGCGCGCCGGCGCGCGACTCGGCGAAGCCGAGCAGACGAAACTGCGCGCGCTCAACAAGGAGGAGTCGACCCTGTCGACCGATTTCGACAACCGCCTGCTCGCGGCCAACAACGCCGGCGCGCTCGTCGTCGACGACGCGGCCAGGCTCGACGGCCTCGGCGCGGGTGGCATCGCGGCGGCGGCCGACGCGGCGAAGGAGCGCAAGCTCGACGGCAAGTGGGTGCTTGCTCTGCAGAACACGACGCAGCAGCCCGCGCTCGGCTCGCTGACCAGCCGCGACACGCGCCTCGCCCTGCTCGCCGCCTCGGAGCAGCGCGCGAGCAAGGGTGACGCGAACGACACGCGCGCGATCGCCGAGCGCCTCGCCCAACTGCGTGCCGAACGCGCGAAGCTGCTCGGCTATCCGAGCTACGCGGCCTACGCACTCGAGGACCAGATGGCGAAGACTCCCGAGGCCGCGGTCAAGCTCATGACCGACATGGTGCCGGCGGCAACCGCCAAGGCGCGCGGCGAAGCGAAGAAGATCCAGGCCGTGATCGACGCGGGCCACGGCGGCTTCAAGCTGACCGCCGCCGACTGGGACCTCTACGCCGACCGCGTGCGCAAGGCCGAGTTCGATCTCGACGAGGCGACGATCAGGCCCTACTTCGAGCTCGACCGCGTGCTCAACGACGGCGTGTTCTTCGCCGCCAACCAGCTCTACGGGCTCACCTTCAAGGAGCGCAAGGACCTGCCGGTGTACCATCCGGACGTGCGCGTGTTCGACGTGTTCGACGCCGACGGCCGGCAGCTCGCCCTGTTCTATGCCGACTACTACGCGCGCCCGAGCAAGGCCGGCGGCGCCTGGATGGACGTGTTCGTCGAGCAGGACGGATTGACCGGCACGAAGCCGGTCGTGTTCAACGTCTGCAACTACACGAAGCCGGCTCCGGGCCAACCGGCCTTGCTGAGCTTCGACGACGTGACGACGATGTTCCACGAGTTCGGCCATGCCCTGCACGGGATGTTCTCGAACGTGAAGTACCCGAGCATTGCCGGCACGAGCGTGCCGCGCGATTTCGTCGAGTTCCCGTCGCAGTTCAACGAGCACTGGGCGCTCGATGCGAAGGTGTTCGCGAACTATGCGAAGCACCACGAGACCGGCGAGCCGATGCCGCAGGCGCTGGTCGACAAGATCGTCAAGGCGCGCACGTTCAACCAGGGCTATGGCACGGTCGAGTACCTCGCCGCCGCCCTGCTCGACCAGGCCTGGCACACGTTGCCGGCCGATGCACCGAAGCAGGATGCGGCCGCGTTCGAGGCCGACGCGCTGAAGCGCTTCAAGGTCGACCTCGCCGAGGTTCCGCCGCGCTATCGCACGCCGTACTTCTCGCACATCTGGGGCGGCGGCTATTCGGCCGGCTACTACGCGTATCTCTGGAGCGAGGTCATCGACCACGACGCGTTCCAGTGGTTCGTCGAGCACGGCGGACTCACGCGCGAGAACGGGCAGACCTTCCGCGACCAGGTGCTCTCGCGCGGTGGCTCGGAAGATCTCGGCGCGATATACAAGGCGTTCCGCGGCAAGGATCCGAGCGTGGAACCGCTGCTCAGGCATCGCGGCCTCAAGTAGCCTTCCGCGCGGGAACGAGCGGTGGGCATGAAGTTGTTGCCCATGCTCGAGCACCTCGTGCGCGATTGCATCCTGCAGGATGCAATCGCGCACAGCGCCTGCCCCGGACTCGATCCGGGGCTGCGCTCCTGCGGCGCCATCGGTGACGCGGGGCGTGCATGCCAGGGCCGTCCTGTCGCATCATTCGCGCAATCCCCTGGCTGCGGTGAATCCGATGCTGCCCCGTCTCCTGGCGGTTCCCGTGCTGTTCGCAGCCACGCTCGCTGCGGCGGCCGACGCACCTGCGGCGACCGACGTGCAGTTCCAGTGGGGCGTGCGCGTACCGATGCGCGACGGTGTCGAGCTCGCGGCGACGCTGTATCGGCCGCTCGGCCAGCACGGCGGGCTGCCGTGCGTGCTGACGATGACGCCGTACCAGGCCTCGAACTACCACGCGCGCGGCATGTACTTCGGTGCGAATGGCTACGTGTTCGCGACGATCGACGTGCGCGGTCGCGGCAACTCCGGCGGCGAGTTCACGCCGCTGCTGCAGGAGGCGAAGGACGGCCACGATGCGGTCGAGTGGTTCGCCAGGCAGCCGTACTGCAACGGCAAGGTGACGATGTGGGGCGGCTCGTACGCGGGCTACAACCAGTGGGCGACGGCGAAGGAGTTCCCGCCGGCCCTGGCCACGATCGTGCCGGTCGCCTCGCCCAAGCCCGGCGTCGATTTCCCGATGCGCAACAACATCTTCACCAGCTACGCGATGACGTGGCTGACCCTCGTCAGCGGACGCACGGCGCAGGACGCGATCTTCGGCGACGAGGCGCTGTGGAAGGCGGCTTTCCGGCGCTGGTACTCCGCGCATGCGCCGTTCAACACGCTCGACGCCGTGGTCGGCAATCCGTCGACGCATTTCCAGACCTGGCTGGCACATCCGCAACGCGATGACTGGTGGGATGCCTTCAGCCCGAGCGCCGAGCAGTACGCGAAGCTCGACCTGCCGATCCTCTCGATCACCGGCCAGTACGACGGCGACCAGCCCGGCGCGATCGCGTTCTATCGCGACCACATGCAGTTCGGCAGCGAGGCGGCCAAGGCGAAGCACTTCCTCGTGATCGGACCGTGGGACCATCCCGGCACGCGCACGCCGCTGGCCGAGTTCGGTGGTCTCACGTTTGCCGCCGCCTCGGTCATCGACATGAATGCCCTGCACAAGGCCTGGTACGACTGGACGTTGAAGGGCGGTCCGAAGCCGGAGTTCCTCAAGGATCGCGTGACCTATTACATGGCCGGAGAGGAGGCCTGGCGCCACGCGCCGTCACTCGACAAGGTCACCCAGCGCGTGCAGGTCTGGCATCTCGACTCCGACGACGGCCGCGCCAACGACGTGTTCGGTTCGGGCGTGCTGCTCGACCGTCGTCCGGGCAGCGGCGGAAAGCCCGACAGCTACACGCACGACCCGCTCGACACGTCCTCCCTCGCGCTCGAGGATCAGCCGCCGGCGGCCGGTCCTCTCGTCGACCAGCGCCACGTGCTGCTCGCCGCCGGCAAACGGCTCGTCTACCACTCGGCACCGATGTCGCGCGACATCGACATCGCCGGCTTCTTCCGCTTCACCGCCTACATCGAGATCGACCAGCCCGACACCGACATCGCGGTCGAGCTCTACGAGATCCGCGTCGACGGCAGCAGCGTGGCGATCGGCAGCGACTGGAAACGTGCGCGCTATCGCAAGGACCTGCGCACGGCGGAAGCCGTCACGCCGAACCGCATCGAACGCTACGAGTTCGACGGCTTCGACTTCATCGCCAGGCGCATGCCGAAGGGCAGCCGCCTGCGCCTTGTGGTCGGCCCGGTCGATTCGATGCACGTCGAGAAGAACTACAACACCGGCGGCGTGGTGGCGGCAGAGTCGGGCGCGCAGTCGCGCCCGGTCCGCGTGACCCTGCACCACGACGTGCGCTACCCGAGCGCGCTGGTCGTCCCGTTCGCGGCGAAGTCATCGGTGCCGGTCGCGGTACGCTGAGCGCGTCGGCCGGGAACCCGCGCGCAGCGGCGCGGTCGCAATGGGGAACGCCCCGACCCGCCATCACAGGACCCTCGCCATGGCCGCCACCCAGCCCGCCGCGCCGCTCCAGCGCATTCGCAACATCGTCGTCGAATGGCTGCCGGCGTTCGCCCTGCTGCTGTTGCTGACCGCCGCGCGGTCGTCGTTCGCCAACCATTACGTCGTGCCGACCGGTTCGATGGAAGACACCCTCGTTCCGGGCGACCGCGTGATCGTCGACATGAGCGCCTACGGCCTGCGCGTGCCGTTCACCGACGTCGTCGTGGCCGGGCGCGGCGATCCGGCGCGCGGCGAGATCGTGGTGTTCGATTCGCCTGTCGACGGCACGCGCCTGATCAAGCGTGTCGCCGCCGTTGCCGGCGATCGCGTGTCGCTGCGCAATGGCCACCTCGTCGTCAACGGCCAGGCGCTCGCCGACGCGGCCGGCAGCGACATCGAGCGCTTCGGTTCGCGCGAAGCCCTGGTCAATCTCGACCACGGTGGCGGCCCCGACATCGATGACCTCGTGATTCCTCGAGGCCAGGTGCTCGTGCTCGGTGACCACCGCGGCAACAGTTTCGATGGCCGCATGTACGGCCTCGTTCCGGTCGGCGCGTTCTACGGCAAGGCCGTCGCCGTCTACTGGCGCAGCGGCGAAGGGCCGGTCTGGAAGCGTCTCTGAGCGGAAGTCCTGTTCGCCGACGCTCCCCTCCGCAGGGGTGCATCGCGGCGACGCGCACGCGATCCGGCCGCGGCTCGTGTCCGTTGATCAAGCACTTGCGAGGATGATCGTGAGTGACACCTTCACGTGCCGGCGCGAGATCGAATGGTTCGCGCTCCACCCGGCCTCGGGGTGAGCGCGAACCGGGATCATCGGCTCGCCGGGTACGCGTGCGCAGCGCGCGCTCGATCGCGCGCATGCGCCGCCTGCCGGTCCACCCTCCACACCATGCGATTCGCCGCGAAATAAGGCATTTTTTTGCGCGGGAACCGTCGATACGCGCGCGCGGAACCGCTATGCTGCGTGGCGTCCGCGGAGCCGCGCGCCGGCGTCCACCGTCGTCGCGCTCCGGGGCGCCTACCAAATCCATCCTCTACAGGACCATCGGGAAAGTTATGGCCAAGAAACCTGCAAAGAAAGCAGCCGCGAAACCTGCCGCGCCGAAGGCGATCAAGGAAGCCCTCGGCAAGTCCGGCCTCGTCGCGCACATCGCCGAAGCCGCTGGCGTTGCCGCCAAGGACGTGCGCGCGGTGCTCGCCGCGCTCGAATCGGCGGTGCACGGTTCGATCAGCAGCAAGGGCGTCGGTTCGTTCACCCTGCCGGGCCTGCTGAAGATCAGCTCGGTCAAGGTGCCGGCGAAGCCGAAGCGCAAGGGCATCAACCCGTTCACGAAGGAAGAGCAGTGGTTCGCGGCGAAGCCGGCGACCGTCAAGGTCAAGGTTCGTCCGCTGAAGAAGCTCAAGGACGCTGCCGCCTGATGCGAGCCTCCGCAATGCGGCGCGCCTGAGGCCGCCGCATTCGGACCGGACGGCGATTCCACGCCGTCCGGTTCGTTCCACCCTCCGCTGTTGCGCTTTCCCCGTGGCTGCATCCGCGCAGCCGATGCGCTCCGCCGTCGCGCGGGCCGCGGCGCGTCAGCGCACGCCGTGCATGAGCCGATTGATCAGCGGCGCGAACAGCAGGAATGCGGCACCGAATCCGAAGCCGGCCCAGGCGATGTGCGAATAGGTTTCCGCGTACTGCGCGAGCCCCGACGCCGCGTCGCCACCCGACGCGATCGAGGCGACCGCACCGGCCACGTAGTTGCCGATCGCCGTGCACAGGAACCAGGCTCCCATCGCGAGACCGGTCTCCTTCGGCGCAGCGAGCTTGGTCACCATCGACAGTCCGATCGGCGACAGGCACAGCTCGCCCATCGTGTTGAACAGGTAGGCGAGCACGAGCATCTGCCAGGCGATGCGCCCGTCGCCCTCCATCGCCTCGCCGATCGTCAGCACGAGCGTGGTGAAGCCGATCGCGACGAGGACCAGCGCGATGGCGAACTTGCGCGGGATCGATGGATTGAGGTTGCGCGACTCGAGGCGCGGCCACAGCCACGCGAACAGCGGCGCGAGCAGGATGATCAACACCGGATTCGCCGACTGGAACAGGGTGAAGTCGAACGGCGCGTCGACGTAGTCCTTGGCGAAGAAGTTGAGCGACGAACCGGCCTGCTCGTACATGCCCCAGAACAGGATCTTGGCGAGGAACAGCAGCAGCATCGCGATGTAGCGGTGCAACTGCACCTTGTCGCCGCTGCGCACGCCGCTGCCGATGAAGTACACGGTGAGCACGATCATGAGGAACATCAGCAACCAGCCGACCACGAGCGCCTGGCTCAGCATCAGGTACACGACCGGCACGAGCGCGATGCAGCCGAACGCGATCTTGGCCACCCGCGCGAGGCTCAGTTCGGGGCGCGGCGCGCGACCGACTCCGGCCATCCAGCCGACCAGCCACTGGAACAGGATCAGGCCGAGGATCATGCCGATGCCGGCCGCGAAGAAGCCCCACTGGTACCCGAAGTGCCGTCCGACGATCGTCCCGCAGACGAGCGGGGCGAGCGCGGCGCCGGCATTGATGCCCATGTAGAAGATCGTGAAGCCGGAGTCGCGGCGCGCGTCGTGCTTCGAATAGAGCATGCCGACCATCGTCGAGATGTTCGGCTTGAACAGGCCGTTGCCGACCACGATGACCGCGAGGCCGATCAGGAACCAGTCGAGATCGGGGATCAGCAACAGGAACAGGCCGAGGGCCATGATCGCGCCGCCGAGCAGGATCGACGGCCGGTAACCCAGATAACGGTCGGCGATGAACCCGCCGAAGATGCCGGTCGCGTAGATCAGCGCGGTGTAGGCACCGTAGGTGAGGCTCGCCTGTGCCTTCGCCTCGCCTTCGGGAAGCAGGGCGAAGAACGTCGAGGCGACGTAGACCGCGAGCAGCGCGCGCATGCCGTAATAGGCGAAGCGCTCCCAGAACTCGGTGGCGAACAGGAGCCAGAGCGGCCGCGGATGGCCGAGGAAGTCCGCTTCCGGAGGAAACGGCGCGGCGGTCGTGTCGCGCGGGCTCGAGGTCATTCGCTCTCCGGGCAGGCGTCAGGCGGTGAGCGACCGTCGCAGTCATGCGCCATGGCGTCAAGGGACCGCTCGACCGCGCGCCGGCACGAGCCTCGTCGCGGCGGCTCGCGGCACGCTACTTGCTGCTCATCCCGTCGTCGGCGAATTCGCCGATGCGCTGCCACCGCCGCGCGCGCACAAGCGAGGGCGACGACGACAGGCCTGACGAGAAGGGGACGAAGGTGACAGGAAAGGACTTCGTTTTGCGTCTGAAGAGGACACGGCGGTCGCGCGCGTGCGTGCGTCGCCGCCCGGCCGCGAGGTCGCGTGCGCGCCGTGTCAAGACCATCGGCAGTTGAAGTGTGATCGCGTTCAGGGTCCAGTCGGGCAGTTGTTGTGAAAATGTTAATCCGTTGTGATTCCAAGTCGCCCGGCACTTTGTTAGCATGGAATCGAGGTTCGCGTCTCAACCTCTTGTAAGGTGTAGGAAATGTCGTCTCCCGTCCTGTGGATAATGCTGTGCATGCTGATCGCGCTCGCGATCGCATCGGTGCGCCGCATCCCGGAAGGCCAGGTCTACTCGCTGCGTCGGGTCGATGGCCAGACGCGTTTCGTCGGCGCCGGCACGCGCTTCCTGCTGCCGCTGCTCGAGCGCGTGTCGCACAAGATCAGCCTGACCGGCAGCGCGCTCGCGATCGATGGCATGCGTGCAGCCGGCGAGCCGTGGCGCGGCGCGCTGTACTTCCAGGTCGTCGATCCGGCACGCGCGGACCGCATCATCGAATCGGTCGACGGCTTGCTGCGCGAATCGGCGCGTGCCCTGCTGGCGCGGGTCGACGCACCGGCCGACGCCGCCGAATGCCGCCACTGGCTCAAGCAGACGCTCAACGCCGAGGTGCGCGAACGCGGCCTGCTCGTCACGCGCATCGAACTGCGTCCTGCCGACGCGGCTTGAACGCCGAGGCTGGATTTGAGCCGCGCGGGCGCCGATACTTGGCGCCCTTTTCGTTTCCGAGCAAGGCATGTCCGAGCGTGAACCGCCGAGGCAGCGGCTGCGCGCGGGCCTCGCGGCACTGTCGCTCGATGTCGCCGATGCGACGATCGAACGCCTGCTCGCGTACGTCGACCTGCTGTTGCGCTGGAACGCGACCTACAACCTGACCGCGGTACGCGACCCCGCCGAGATGGTCACGCGCCACCTGCTCGATTCGCTGGCCGTGCTGCCGCACGTGCGCGGTACGCGCCTGGCCGACCTGGGCAGTGGCGCCGGCCTGCCCGGCATCCCGCTCGCCCTGTGCCATCGGTTCGACGCGGTCGTGCTGATCGATTCGAACGGCAAGAAGGCGCGCTTCCTGCGCGAAGCCGTGCGCCAGCTCGGACTCGCCGCGGTCACCGTCGCGCAGGGTCGCGTCGAGACCGTGCGTGGCGAGTTCGATTGCATCACCGCGCGCGCGTTCGCCACACTCGCCGACATGCTGGCCTGGGGCGGCCATCTGCTCGGACCGGACGGGCGCTGGCTGGCCCTCAAGGGGCGCATCCCGCACGACGAGATCGCGGCCCTGCCGGCCGGGTTCGAGGTCGAGTCGGTGCAGCGCCTCGACGTGCCCGGGCTGGACGCCGAGCGCCATCTCGTCACAATCCGTCGCAGCGCCCGCGCGGCGGACGCAGGGAACCCACCATGACGCGCATCATCGCGATCGCCAACCAGAAGGGCGGCGTCGGCAAGACGACCACCGCCGTCAACCTCGCCGCCGCGCTCGCCGAGACGCGACGCAAGGTGCTGCTCGTCGATCTCGACCCGCAGGGCAACGCGACGATGGCCTCGGGCATCGACAAGCGCCAGGCCAGGCCGAACGGCTGCGATGTGCTGCTCGAGGAAGCCGCGATCGAGGACGCGATCGTCACCACCGAGGCCGGCTTCGACCTGCTGCCCGGCAGCGGCGACCTGACCGCGGCCGAGATCAAGCTGATGGACGCGATCGCGCGCGAGCAGCGCCTCAAGGAGCAGCTGGCCAAGGTCGCCGAGCGCTACCACGTCATCCTGATCGACTGCCCGCCGTCGCTGCACCTGCTCACGCTCAACGCGCTGACCGCGGCGAACGGCGTGCTGATCCCGGTGCAGTGCGAGTACTTCGCGCTCGAGGGCCTGTCGAGCCTGCTCGACACGATCAAGGCGGTGCGCAAGCGTCTCAACCCCGACCTCGACGTCGACGGCCTGCTGCGCACGATGTACGACGTGCGCAACAACCTCGGCAACGAAGTGTCCGCGCAGCTGGTCAAGCATTTCGGCGACAAGGTCCTGCGTTCGGTCATTCCGCGCAACATCCGTCTCGCCGAAGCGCCGAGCCACGGCAAGCCGATCAACCTCTACGACCGCGAATCGCGCGGCGCGATCGCCTATCTCGGGCTCGCCGGCGAGATGCTGCGGCGCGAACGCACGCCGGCCGCCGCGGCCACCACCCAGGGACTCCACTGATGGCAGCGAAGAAGCGCGGGCTCGGACTCGGACGTGGCCTCGACGTCCTGCTCGGCGCGCAGGAACCGGACGCCGCCGCCAGCAGCGGCGACGATGGACTGCGCATGCTCGGCGTCGGCGCGATCACGTCGGGCAAGTACCAGCCACGCCGCCACTTCGACGACGACAAGCTCGAAGAGCTCGCCGCGTCGATCCGCAGCCAGGGCGTGCTCGAGCCCGTCATCGTGCGCGAGACCGGCCGCGGGCGCTTCGAGCTGATCGCCGGCGAGCGCCGCTGGCGTGCCTCGCAGCGTGCCGGCCTCGACGAGATCCCGGCGATCGTGCGCGTGATCGACGATCGCGCCGCGATCGCGATCGCGCTGATCGAGAACATCCAGCGCGAAGACCTGTCCGCGCTCGAGGAGGCGCAATCGCTCGCGCGCCTCATCGAGGAGTTCAAGTACACCCACCAGCAGGTCGCCGACGCGATCGGCCGGTCGCGTGCGACGGTCAGCAACCTGTTGCGCCTGCTCGAGCTGCCGAGCGAGATCCGTGCGCTGCTCGACGCGCGCAAGCTCGACATGGGCCATGCACGCGCCCTGCTGACCCTGCCGGCGGCGCGCGCCAACGCGCTCGCGCGCGAAGCGGTGGCGAAGGGCTGGAGCGTGCGCGAACTCGAGGACGCCGTGCGCCGCGCCGGCGCGCCGAAGGCGGCCGCCGGCGCC
>JAFLDX010000280.1 GCA_017302215.1 Lysobacterales bacterium | reverse complement strand
GCGGCACGCGAACCGAGCACCTGGATGTCGTCGGCGCCGAAGCGTGCGGTCAGCGTCGCCACCGATTCCGCGTACGCGCGCGCCGCGGGCTGCAGAAGCCCCTGGTCGAGATACGCCGTGCCGAGGCTGTCCAGCCAGACGCCGAGGGTTTCGTTCGGTGCCGGCTGGGTGCGTCGCATGAACCGACCGCTGGCCAGAAGCAGGTCGACGGCTTCGCGATCGCGACCGATGCGCGCGAGCGTGTCGGCATAGTCGCCCATCAGGCGCATCGCCGGCGCATGGTCGTCGCCGTGGCGGGCACGCAGGCGCGCGAGCAACGGCTGCTGCAGCCGCGCGGCGTCGCTGAAGCGCGCCGACAGGTAGTAGAGGTAGGCGAGTTCGGTGTCGACGAGGACGCCGAGCGTGCTGTCCGCGGCGACCGCGGCTGCCGTGCGCATCGCCGCGGCCTGTTCGAGCCGATCGACGGCGGCGGCGAGATCGCCGCGTCGACGTTCGACGAGGCCGAGTTCGACGAGCAGGGCGATGCGGCCCGCACTCGCCCCGGTCCCGGCGCGTTCGATCGCGGCGAGCAGGCGCGAGCGCGCGACGTCGACCCGGCTGTCCAGGAAATCGAGGTCGCTCAGCGTCGCGATCGCCTTCAGGCTTTCCTCGGCGTCGGCCGGCAGCTGCGCTTGTGCCGATGCGACGGCTTCGCCGACCAGATCGAGGCCGCGCTGACGCTCGCCGCTGCGGAACAGGACGTCGCCGGCGATCGTCAGCAGTTCGGTGCGCAGGCGTGCGTCGATGGAAGCATCGCTGCGCAGCCCGCCGATGCCGTCCTCGAAGATGCGTGCAAGGGTCGGTCGCCGCTCGGGGGCGATGTCGGGATCGAGGCCGCGGAACAGGCCGAGCAGGAACTCCTTGACGTGCTCGGCGCGTGCAGCCTGTGCGCCCGCACGGCGCGACTCGGCTTCGGCGCGTTGCGCCTCGCGGCGGGCCACGTTCATTTGCCACACGGCGACGACCAGGGACGCGAGCACGGCCAGCACGAGGCTGGCGACGACGAGCACGCCGCCGCGGTGGCGGGCCACGAACTTGCGGGCGCGATAAACCCGGGAGGGCGGATGCGCGGCGACCGGCTGTCCGTCGAGATGGCGCTGCAGGTCGTCGGCGAACGCGCCGGCCGAGGCGTAGCGCCTCTCCGGTTCGGCCTCGAGCGCGCGCAGCAGCACGTTGTCGAGGTCGCCGCGCAGGAGACGGCGCAGCGTCGCCGGCTCGCTGGCGCCACGCGGAGCATCGATCCGGGCGGACGGCCGTTGCGTCGGCGAGCCGGCGGGGCGCGTGCCGAGCAGGAGTTCGTGCAGCACGATGCCGAGAGCGTGCACGTCGGTCGCGGTCGTCACGGCCTGGCCGGAGCGCTGCTCGGGCGCAGCGTACTCCGGCGTGAAGATGACCGAGGTCGTTGCGTCGGCTTCGTCCTCGACCAGCTTGGCGATGCCGAAATCGAGCAGCTTCACCATGCCGTCGTGCGTGACCATGATGTTCGACGGCTTGATGTCGCGATGGACGACGAGGTTGCGATGCGCGACCTCCACCGCCCGGCACACCACGATCATGAGGGCGATGCGCGCGCGCGCATCGAGTCCCCGCGCGGCGGCATGTTCCAGCAGGGTGGCGCCGTCCACGTACTCCATGGCGAGGAACGGCACGCCGGCCGCGGTCACGCCGCCGTCGATGAGGTGGGCGATGTTCGGGTGGGCGAGCGAGGCGAGCACCTGGCGCTCGCGCTGGAACAGGCGCTGCTCGAGCTCCGAGTACAGGCCGCGGCGCAGCAGCTTGACTGCAGCGAGCTGGCGGAAGTCACCTCCCTCGCGCTCGCCGAGGAACACCGCCGCCATGCCGCCGCGGCCGAGCAGCCGGACCAGCCGGAACGCGCCGACACGCGTGCCGATCAGTGATTCGTGCGCGGCGGCTTCATCATCGGGCAGGCCGGCGAGGTGATCCGCGGCGGGAATCTCGAAGAATCCCGAGGTGTTCGCGTCGGATTCGAGCAGCCGCAGCAGCGCATCGCGTTCTTCGGTGTCGCCGACGTGCGCTTCGATCCACGCCACCCGCCGCCCGGGCGCGATGTCGTCGAGCGAATCGAACCAGTCGCGCAGGCGGGCCAGGAACCCGGCGCTGCCGGCCGATTGTCCGGGTGGGGTCGTGGGGTGCGGGTCGGGTGGCATGGCTCGGGGAACGAACCGGGATGCTCGCCAGCGACATCAGCGCAGCGCGCTGTAGAGGACGGCGCGCGCAAAGCGCCAGTCGCGATTGAGTGTCCGCGTGGCGACGCCGAAGATCTCGGCGATCTGCGGCAGCGAGAGCCCGGCGAAATAGTGCAGTTCGACCAGCCGCGCCGCCCTCGGATCGTCCTGCGCGAGCCGGTCGAGCGCAGCGTCGATCTCGAGGACCTGGTCGATGCCGGCTGCAGTGGAAGCGCCGCCTGCGCGCTCGGCGTCGGTGCCGCCATCGAGGCCGATGCGCTGGCGGCAGCCGCGTCGGCGCGCGGCATCGACGAGGATCGATCGCATCGCACGCGCGGCGTAGGCGAAGAACCGGACCGGGTCGGTGAAGCGCGCCTGGCCGCCCTCGTTGAGCTTCAGATAGAGCTCGTGGACGATCGCGGTCGTGTCGAGGGTCGCGCCGCCCGCCCGCCGCCGCTGGCGGCTCGCCATGGCCTTGAGGCGCCGGTAGACCTCGGCGAACAGCTGGTCCGATGCGCCGCGGTCGGCGGCATCGGCAACGGTGGGCGCAGCGGGCATGGGACCTCCTCGCCGGCCGAGTCTAGCCCGAGTCGGTCCGCCGACGCTGTGCGCTCGTCGTCGGGCGCGGGCAAGGTGGTCGGCGCACGCAGCCGCTTCGGCGAATCATTCGAAGCCGTCGGCGAACAGGCGATCGTCCGGATCGACCCATTGGAGCGTGATGCCGTCGAACCAGCCGGTGGCCGTGCGCGGCGGGCCGGCCACGCTGTTCTCGGTGACCACCTGGGTCACCGTGACCGATGTGCCGGAGGTCCACAGCGCGGCCGGAACCTCGATCACGACCGGGTTCGCCGGTCGCCGCCAGCCGGCCTGGTTCGACAGGAACAGGTAACCCGAATCGACCGGCAGGCCGTCGCCGCACGCGTCGCCGCCGTTCGCGCGCAATTCCCAGTGCAGCTGGGCGATGTCGCCGGCCACGGTCAGGTTGCCCGTCCCGCGCCCCCATCCGTTCAGCGTGTAGGTACCGGGGCCCGGCAGGTGCACGCATTGGCGGAGGCCTTCGACGACCTGGCCGATGCCGGTATTGGCCAGCGACACTCGCGCCGATCCGGAGGTCGCGGCACCGCTCGCGTTCTGGGTCGCGTCGCGGCTCGCCGTGCCGACCGTCAGCGGCGTCCACAGGTTGAGGTCGGCATCGAAATCCGCGTTGAGCACGAGCGGCGCGAGCGACTGCCGTTCATGCGCGCCGATGTCCCGCACGAAGCCGTCGTCGCGCGGCACGGGTGGCAGGCGCCGGTCGCGCGGCAGGCCTTCGGCGTCGACGTCGTCGCCGACGAGCGCCGGC
>JAFLDX010000279.1 GCA_017302215.1 Lysobacterales bacterium | reverse complement strand
GCCGCGGCGACGAGATCGAGGGCGAGCGTGCCGACCGCCACGCCGAAGCGCAGGCCGAGGTCGCAGGCGAGCGCATCGAGGTCGCGCGCATCGGAAGCGACCAGCAGCAGCGGCCGCCCGCGCCTTGCAAGCTCGACCGCGAGCGCGCGCCCGAGCCCGCTCGATGCACCGATGACGATCGCGGTCACAGCGCGAGCCTCCGCGTCAGGCCCGACTGCTGCAGGCCATGCGGATCGAATGCTCGCAACGCGGCGCGGCGCGCCTCGAAATCGGGCCAGGCGCGACGCACGGTCGCCGCATCGAGCGTCGAATCCTTGATCAGGTTCGGCCGACCGCCATGCCCGATCGCGAGGTTCGCGAGTTCGGCAAGGAAGGCGCGCTGCGGCGCCGCCCGCGGATCGGGACACTGGATCGCGTAGGCGATGCCGTGGCCGTTGAACGAGAACCCTTCGGCGTCACCGTCGAACAGCTTGCTCGCGATCAGGCTGATCCGCGGACGCGTGCGCGCGACGAGTTCGGCGAGCGCGGCGGCGAAGTCGGCATGGCGCGCATGCGGCACGAGCCACTGCGCTTCGGCGAAGCCGGCCTTGCCGAAGCCGGCGTAATAGGCACGCGCGCCGTTGAGCGGGAACAGCGCCGAGGCGACGTCGACGACCGAACTGCCGGGCCGGCACCAGCGCCGGTGGATCCACGCGTCGAGCACGGCGATGCCGGCGCGGTTCCACGCGCGCAGCGGCCACGGCGGCACGGTCGACGGAAGATCCTCGCTCGGCCGCGCGCGCGGCGTGTCCTGCGCTTCGAGGCCGAAGCGGATGACGCCGCGGCCGAACTGGCCCGCGCGTCCGTCGTGCCAGCCGTACAGCAGCGGCGCGCCGGCATGGGCCTGCAGCACGTCGGCGGCTTCGACGAGATTCGCCACCGGCAACCGGCGCACGACATACGCGGCCGGCGCGCGCGCAAGGCGCAGGGTCGCGCGCACGATCGTGCCGGGAATCCCGAAGCCGGCGAAACACGCGGCGAAACGTTCCGCACGGGTCTGCGCGCCGGCCCCGATCCATCCTTCGACGGGATCGAACAGTTCGAGATCGACGACCTGGTCGCGGAACGTGCCGTCACGCGCCGGGTTCTTGCCGTGCACGTCGGCGGCGATGCAGCCACCGATCGTCGCGCCGGGGTGACCGGGGACAACCGGCACGATCCAGCCGCGCGACAGGGCGAAGCGCACGACGTCGCCGATGCGCGCGCCGGCCTCGACCGTGAGCAGGCCGCGTTCGCCGTCGAACGCGAGCAGGCGGTCGAACGCACCGACGTCCTGCACGAGGCTGCCGTCGCCGAAGCCCGCGTCGACATAGGACACGCCGCCGCCGCGCGTGATGCGCGGCTGGTCGTCCGGCAAGGCCTCGAGCAGGCGGTAGCGATCGGGGCGCTGCACGCGGCAGCGCGCGACGACGCTGCGGTCGAAGCTCTGCAGTTCGCATTCGGCGAGGGCGTAGCCGCGCGATGCGCTCATGCCGGCTGATCCCCGCCGCGCGGCGCATCGGACTGCGCGGCATCGGCATCGAACAGACTGTCGAGCTCGCGCAAGGCATCGCGCGCGTTCGACATGATCGCGGCCTCGTCGTCGTAGACCAGATGCTGCTCGGCGAGCAGCTTCTCGTCGAACTCGCGGAAGCGCTCGACGCGCTCGGCCGCCAGCGCCGGCTCCATGCCGAGCGCCTCGAGCACCTCGCGCGAGAGCACGAGGCTCGAGTGGAAGGTCTCGCGCACGACCTCCACTCCGAGGTCCATCAGGCGGAACACGTGCTGGCGGTTGCGCGCGCGCGCATACACCTTGAGGTGCGGATACATGCGCTTGACCAGGCGCGCGGTGCGGACGTTCGCTTCCGGATCGTCGGTGGCGACAACGAACACCTCGGCCTCGCCGACCCGCGCCGCGCGCAACAGGTCGCTGCGCGACGGGTCGCCGAAGTGGATCGTGTTGCCGAAGCGGCGCGAGAACTCGACCTGGTCGATCGAGCTCTCGATCGCGGTGAACGGAATCCGGTTGGCGCGCAGCACGCGCGCGACGATCTGGCCGACGCGGCCGAAGCCGGCGATGACCACGCGCGCGCCGGCCTCCGCCGGCATCTCGTCGTACTCGGGCGCCGTGCCCGGCACGCGCGGCGCGAGTCGCGCGCATGCGGCGACGAGGAGCGGCGTGAGTGCCATCGACAGGGTGATGACGGCGACGAGGAAGTCGCGCTGCTGCGGCGCGAGCAGGCGATGTTCGACGGCCAGCGTGAAGACGACGAAGGCGAACTCGCCGCCGCCCGCGAGCACGGCGGCGAACTTGAGCGCACCGCCGGCATCCTCGCGCGCGATCCAGCGCGCGATCGCGAACAGCACGAAGCCCTTCAGGACGAGCAGGCCGGCCAGCGCAGCGAGCACGCGCACCGGTTCGCGCAGGACGAGGTCGACGTCGACCGACATGCCGACGCCGACGAAGAACAGGCCGAGCAGGAGACCCTTGAACGGATCGACGCGCGCTTCGATCTCATGGCGGAACTCGGAGTCGGCGAGCATGACCCCGGCGAGGAACGCGCCGAGCGACATCGACACGCCGCCGAACTGCACGACCCAGGCCGTGCCGAGCACGACCAGCAGCGCCGCGGCCGTGAACACCTCCGGCAGTTGCGTGCGCGCGGCGATGCGGAACAGCGGGCGCAGCAGGACGCGACCGGCGACGAGCACGCCGACGATCGTGCCGATCACGCGCAGCACGACGAGCATGTCGGGTGAGCCGGCCTCGCTCGCCCGATGGATCGCCAGCGCCGGAATGAGGGCGAAGATCGGGATTGCCGCGACGTCCTGCAGCAGCAGCACGGCGAAGGCGAGCCGGCCGGGCGTCGACTGCAGTTCCTTGCGCTCGGCCAGGGTCTGCAGGCCGATCGCGGTCGACGACAGGGCGAGGCCGAGGCCGATGACGAGCGCGGCTTTCCAGCCGATGCCGACCAGCTCGGCGGCGCCACCGAGCACGAGCGCGCAGGCGACGAGCTGCAGGCTGCCCAGGCCGAACACCTGTCGGCGCATGACCCACAGCCGATGGGGCGACAGTTCGAGTCCGATGACGAACAGCATCAGCACGATGCCGAGCTCGGCGATGTGGCCGATCTCCTCGGCGTTGCCGACCAGGTCGAGGCCGGTCGGGCCGATCAGCGCGCCGGCGACGAGATAGCCGATCACTGCACCGAGGCGCCAGCGCCTCGCCAGCGGCACTGCGATCACGGCCGCGAGCAGCAGCACGACCGCGTATTGCATGAACGTGTTCGATTCCACGCGCGCTCCCCGGGATGCGCCGATTATCGCACGCAGCCCGCAGGCGGCCGGTCGCGTTCTCAGTCCCTGAGAACCCGAACCGCGAGCTTCGCGCGAAACCGGAGGACCCGATCATGCTGCTCGCCCCGTTCGCACTCGCCGACACGCCCCGCCCGACGCGCAGCCGGCGCGACCGCCCCGCCACGCTTGCCTCGGCTTCCCGCGTCCCGCCATGGCTGGTCGCCTGGGCCGTGCTCGGCAGCCTCGCGGTCGCCT
>JAFLDX010000278.1 GCA_017302215.1 Lysobacterales bacterium | reverse complement strand
GACGCGGAAGCGTTGATGGCAACCGGCGGCGCGAAGTGGGGCGTGCGAGCGGGCTGTTGATCGAGCCCGGTACGGCAAACACCTCGCGGCCCTGCTCGGTCGCACAGCGGGCCGTGATCAGCGATCCGGAGGCGAGGCCGGCCTCGACCACGAGCGTGCCGAGGGCAAGGCCCGACAGGATGCGGTTGCGGCGCGGGAAATGTTCGGGACGCGCCGTGGTGCCGGGCGGGAACTCGCTGGCCAGCGCGCCGCTCGCGGCGATCCGAGCCGCGAGCGCTGCGTGCTTGCGTGGATAGACGAGATCGGGACCGGTGCCGAGCACGGCGATCGTGCGCGCGCCGGCATCGAGCGCCGCGGCGTGCGCGGCGCCGTCGATGCCATCCGCCATGCCGCTGGTGATCGTGAAGCCGGCCGCGCCGAGCGCGCGTGCGAAGCGGCGCGTGATGTCGAGACCGTTCGCACTTGCACTGCGGCTGCCGACGATCGCCACCTGCGGCATCCACAGCAGGGTCGGGTCGCCGGCCACGAACAGGGCGGGTGGGGCGCCGCCGATCTCGCGCAGCAGCGCGGGATAGTCCGGATCGTCCCAGCCGAGCAGATGGTGGTCGGGTTCACCCAGCCACGCGCGCGTGCGGTCGATGGTGGCTTCGTCCGGTGCGTCGAGCCAGGCGCGCGTTTCGGCAGCCAGCTCGCTGCGGGCTTCGCCGCGCCGCAGCGCCGTCAAGGCTGCGCGTGCACTGCCGTGCCTGCCGACGAGCAGGCGCACGGCGCCGGCACCGAGGCCGTGCGCGTGCAACATGATCAGCCAGGCGTCCTGATTGCCCTGTAGAGCGTCCATGCGGGCGAGTCTAGCCGATCGCGCAAATGCAGACGGCGCGACCGTTGCCGGTCGCGCCGTCGCAGGATCGAGCGATGCGGCGAATCAGGGGGTCGTGTCGGGGTCGTGCAGGAAGTCGCCGAGATGGACCGGGCGCACGCTGTCCATGACGAGGCCGTAACTGACCCGCTCGAATGTGCGGAACACCATGACATGACCGATGAATTCGGGCGGCAGCTTGACCTTCGCGTCCTTCGGGTGGAAGAACGCGCGCGTCTTGCCGCGCGGGTAGTCGGTGTCGTCGTGGACGACCTCGCCCTCGGTGTAGATCGAATAGGTCGTGCCGTTGTCGACGCCATCGGCACGGCCGCGCGACAGCGCGACGACCTGGCGCGCGCCGACCGCGTTCATCGCATCGGTGAAGGCGATGACGCGCATGTTGTCCGGCGCGCTGCCCGGCGGATGCGGCACGAACTCGGAATCGTACGGGCTCGGATCGAGCGGCAGGACGTAGTCGCCCTCCTTGACCTCGAAGTCGGAGTAGGTGACGAGGGCCGAGGTCGGATCGCCGCTGCGGGTGACCTGCAGGGTGCCGAACTCGAGCACTTCGTAGCCGAGGAAGCGCACGCGGCCCTGCAGCGTGATCTCGTGCGGGCCATGGCTCCACAGCAGGCTCGGCCGGCCGTAGCGGCCGTCGCGCTCCTGGCGGTGCACTTCGCGGACCTGGCCTTCCTCTTCGGGCGGCATGTCGTAATAGCGTCCGAGCGGACGGACCACGGCGAACTTGTCGCCGACGCTGGCCGAAAGGCCGCGGATGTAGACGAGTTGTCCGCTGGTGCCGCGCAGGCGGTTCTCCTCGATCGCGACGACATGCGGCGCGGTGCGGATCGCATCCTCGTCGACGACGCGCGTGTTCTTGAGGAACTGCTTGAGTGCCGACAGCGGAATCGCGCTGACCGCGTCATCGAGCGAGCTGGCGCGCGCATGCGGGCCGAACGATCCCTCGCCGTGCGTGATGCCGTTGCCCGAGATGACGAGCTCGTCCCCCGGATAGATCAGGTGCGGATTGCGGACCTGCGGGTTCAGCTGCCAGATTTCCGGCCAGTGCCAGGGTTTGGCGAGGAATTTCGCCGAGATGTCCCACAGCGTGTCGCCCTTGCGCACGACATAACGGTTCGGGGCGCCGTCGGCCCATTGGGTCGCGGCGTACACGGACAGCGTGAGCAGCACCCCCGCCGAAAGCGAAAGTAGTTTTTTAAGCATGGCTGCCAATACCCTGATTCCCCAAAGGCTTGGCGAGTGTATAGGAAACCTCGACGGCGGAGAACGATCGACCTCCGGAAAACCGGAACGGCGTCGCAAAGCGGAAAAAGCGGGCCCGTCGCGGCCCCAGCCCCGGCCGGTTCGCTGCCTCCGCGGCAAGTGCGTAGAATCACGTCCGGCAGCCCCGCCTTGCGCGCGGATCGCGCCAACCCCACTTCACGGCAACAGCACGGCGCCGGGCGTCGTTGGAAGTCCGCCATGGCCATCAGAGAAATCGTCGAATTCCCCGACCCACGCCTGCGCACGAAGGCGCAGCCGGTCGTCGCGTTCGACGCCGAGCTGCGCCAGCTCGTCGCCGACATGTTCGAGACCATGTACGACGCGCCCGGCATCGGCCTTGCCGCGACCCAGGTCGACGTGCACCGGCAACTGCTCGTCCTCGACGTGTCGGAGGAAAAGAACGCGCCGATGGTCATCATCAACCCGCGCATCGTCTCGCGCGAGGGCAGCCAGGTTTACCAGGAAGGCTGCCTGTCCGTGCCGGGCATCTTCGCCGACGTCGAGCGCGCCGATCGGATCCGCGTCGAAGCGCATGACGTCGACGGCAAGGAGGTCGTGATCGAGGCCGATGGCCTGCTCGCCGTGTGCATCCAGCACGAGATGGACCACCTGACCGGCAAGCTCTTCGTCGACTACCTGTCGCCCCTCAAGCGCGAGCTGGTCCGCAAGAAGCTCGCCAAGCAGCGTCGCCACGCCGAACCCGCCGCTGCGGGCGCCTGAGGTCCGCATGGGAAGTGCGCTGCGCGTGGCGTTCGCCGGAACGCCCGAGTTTGCGGTGCCGTGCCTGGCCGCCTGCCTTGCCACGTCCGGCGTCGAAGTCGTGGCTGTCTACACGCAGCCCGATCGTGCCGCCGGGCGTGGTCGCAAGCTGACCGCCAGTGCGGTGAAGAACGCCGCGATCGCGGCCGGCCTCGTCGTCGAGCAGCCCGTGTCGTTCAAGTCGGTCGAGGCGCGCCGCGATCTCGCCGCCTACCGGCCCGACCTGCTGGTCGTCGTCGCCTACGGCCTGATCCTGTCGCCACGCGTGCTCGCGATTCCGCGCCATGGAGGCTGGAACGTGCATGCCTCGCTGCTGCCGCGCTGGCGCGGCGCCGCGCCGATCCAGCGCGCGATCCTTGCCGGCGATGCCGAAACGGGCGTCGGCCTCATGCAGATGGAATCCGGCCTTGATACCGGACCCGTGCTGATCGAACGACGCACGCCGATCGCCGCCGACGAAACCGGCGGGCGCCTGCACGATCGCCTCGCCACGCTCGGCGCCGAAGTGCTCGGCATGGGCCTGTCACGCCTCGTCGCCGGCGGGCTGCCGGACGCCATCTCGCAGGCCGGCGTGGGCGTGACCTATGCGCACAAGCTCGACAAGGCCGAGGCACGCCTCGACTGGAACGAAGCGGCCATCGCACTCGAACGCAAGGTGCGCGCATTCGATCCATGGCCGGTGGCCGAGACGGTGATTGCCGGCG
>JAFLDX010000277.1 GCA_017302215.1 Lysobacterales bacterium | reverse complement strand
GGCAGCGATGCGCACGCCGCCGGCCGGCGCGCCGGCCTGGGCGGGCATGAAGCGCAGTGCGTCGGCCTCGTGCAGCGGCTGCGCGAGTACGCGGCGGCCCTCGGTCGGCGAATCGATGCCGCCGATGCCGCGGATCTGGTCGGCCTGCAGGAACTGCATCCACACGATGTCGTAGATCGTGCCGCCGGCGCCGGTGTGCTGTACGCCGCCCGGCACGCGCAGGTTGAACGGCTGCTGGCGGTCGGCGCCGTCGCGCGTCGTCGCATCGCGCACGACCACCGCGGCGAGGCCGTGGCGGGCGAGGAACGCCTTGAAGTCCGCCGCGGACACGCCGGTGTCGGCGAATACCTCCGCTTCAGGCACTTCGAGCGGCATGGTCGGTGTCGGCGGCGCCGTGCGCACGCGCACCTCGACCGGTGACAGTTCCCACAGCGGCCCGTTGTAGCTGACCAGCACGTCGGGATCCCAGTACGAGATCGTCTTGCTGATGCCTGCCGTCAACTCGCCGCCGCTGACCGGCGCATACGTTCCGCCGTTCAACGCCATCGCGTGCAGGCGGAACCGGTAGCGCGGGTTCGGGTTCGCGCGCGTGCCGTCGTTGCCGGCCGCGCGCGGGTCGGCGCTGCGCGCGGCGATGAGCTGGCCGTCGGCGAGCACGAGCGGATGGCGGTAGTGCCCGCTGAAATCGGCCGGCGGCGCGCCGCCGTAGGTGCCGCGCGTGCTGCGCGGGGTCAGGTAGTCGACCGTGATCGTGTCGGCGTTGCGCGACGGCGGCGCGGTCATCGCGACGATCTGGCCCGAGGCATGCGTGTAGAACTCCGGTGCGTCGATCGCGAGGTAGCGGCCCGGCACGGTCGGATCCTCGCTGAGCTGCAGCCAGTTCTCGGTCACGTTCGGGTTCGGCCGGTTGCCGGGACTGAACTCGCGCAGGTTCGGATCGTTGCGCAGGCTGCGGTTGAAGTAGTTGACCAGTTCGTGGCGGCCGATGTGGTTGAGCGTTTCCTCGCCGCTGCCGTCCTGGTTGATCATCCACGGCAGGAACAGGTTGAGCGTGTGGCCGTAGGTGAGCGCGGTGTCGGCGCGCGGCTCGGGAAACACCTCGGCCGTCGTCGCGAGGCGCTGTGCATCGGCCGCTTCGGAGGCCCAGTTGAAGTTTCCGTACGTGCCGGCGTCGGCCTGCTGGTCGCGCTGCAGGTGGTCCCAGCGCGTGAACACGATGCGGCCGTAGCGGTCGACGAGCGGCGTGAACGAGCCCGAAGGCGCGTGCTGGAGCAGGGTCAGCGCGCCGGTGGCCGGCACGAGCTTCCACAGGCCGGTCGGCGTCGCGGTCGATTCGTACTCGTCGTGCTGCGGGTAGAGGTGGCGAGCGCCGTTGCGCGGGCGGTCGCTGACGAAGACGATGTCGCCGTTGGACGCATAGGTCGGCTGCACGTTGTTGAAGTCGACCGGCTGGTTGGCGACCTTGGTGACCGAGACGGTCTGGCCCTGGCCGAAACCCGTGACTTCGTAGAGTTGCCAGTAGTAGGCATTCCACTGGTACTGGGTCGGCGCGCCGATGACCATGCTGAAGAGCGCGCGCGTGCCGTTCCAGTGCACGGCCGGGTCGCGCACGGCGATCGCGTTCGCACCCTGCAGGCCGCTCATGCCGTAGCCGGCTTCCTGGGTCAGGTTGCGCAGGCTGCCGTCGGCATAGCGTATCCACAGGTCGCCACCGCGACCGGCCGAGTTCATCGCGGCGGTGTGGTTGGCGAACACCGAGCCGATCGTGGCGAAGTCGTCGCTGATCGGGAACTGGGTGACGAACATCACCGGGTTGGGCAGGGCGGTCGGCTCGGCCGGCGCGGCGATCGCACCGGCCGCACACGCCGCGAGCACGGCGGCCAGGCCGGCCACACACCCTTCCCGCATCATCGTCTGCATCACGCGTCCCTTCCCCGTCGGTTGTCGATCCCCGGCAAGGACAATCCCGGCCGGCGCCACAAGCGAACGCGCGGCGCGCGTCGCACGCACTCTGCGGCCCGCGCATGCGCGCGAACAGGCGATCGCATCACGGTTCAGGAACGGCAACCAGGAACGCTACAGGCCACGATGGGCGGGATCAGGGCATGCGCAGCCGACGGCGCTCGCGCATCGCGAGCAGGCGGCGGCGGCGCGCGATGCGCCGCCAGTAGTACGCGACGACGACGGCCGCGATCGCGCCGAGCAGGATGAAAACGACCACCTTGCCGCGACCGAGCCACTTGAGCAGCCACTCGTGGTTCTGCGCGCCGTAGTAGCCGAGGTAGACCCAGACCGGCACGCTGATCAGGGCAGCGAGGCCGTCGAGCACCAGGAAACGCAGGAACGACACGCGCCGCGTCATGCCGGCGGTCAGGTAGATCGGCGAACGCAGGCCGGGCAGGAAGCGCGCGACGAACATCAGGCGCGTGCCGTGGCGCGAGAACTTGGCCTGCACGCGCGCGTAGCGGCGCGGCGTCAGCAGGTAGGCGACCCAGCGCAGGCGCAGCGCGCGCGTGCCGAACACGCGACCGACGATGAACATCAGCGAATCGCCGGTCAGCACGCCGACCAGGCCGACCGCGCACATGACGTGCACGTTGACATAGCCGAGGCCGGCGATCACGCCGCCGGCGACGAGGGTGATGTCCTCCGGGATCGGCACGCCGAAGCCGCAGATCATCAGCACGACGAATACGGCCAGGTAGCCGTTCTCGGTGAAGAAGCGGACGAGGGTGTCGAGCAGATCCATCAGCGGCGACACCGATGCGGGCATCGGAGCGGCGATCGATCGATGCGGGGTGGATTCGGCATCGGGACGGCGCGAACGTGGCGAAGAGCGGCGCGCAGTCTAGCAGGGCGGCATGAACGCGATGTTCCGGCTGGCCGTGGCGCAGTGCCACGCTACAATCGCCGCATGCAGATCGGCCCGTACCGCATCGATCCGCCGGTCGTGCTCGCACCGATGGCCGGGGTCACCGACAAGCCGTTCCGCCAGCTGTGCAAGCGGCTCGGCGCAGGGCTCGCCGTGTCCGAGATGACGATCTCCGATCCGCGCCTGTGGCGCACGCGCAAGTCGATCCAGCGCATGGACCACGCCGGCGAACCGGCGCCGGTGTCGGTGCAGATCGCCGGCCACGACCCGGCCATGCTGGCCGAGGCGGCACGCTACAACGTCGACCACGGCGCGCAGATCATCGACATCAACATGGGCTGCCCGGCGAAGAAGGTCTGCAACGTCTGGGCCGGCTCGGCCCTGCTGCAGGACGAGGCGCTCGTCGCGCGCATCGTCGAGGCCGTCGTCGCCGCCGTCGACGTGCCGGTGACCCTCAAGATCCGCACCGGCTGGAACCGCGCGAACCGCAACGGCATCGCCATCGCGCGCATCGCCGAAGCGGCCGGCATCGCCGCGCTGGCCGTGCACGGACGCACGCGCGAAGACCTCTATCAGGGCGAGGCCGAGTACGCGACGATCGCGTCGATCAAGGACGCGGTCGGCATTCCGGTCATCGCGAACGGCGACATCGATTCGCCGGCCAAGGCGCACGCGGTGCTCGCGGCCACCGGTGCCGACGCGGTCATGGTCGGACGTGCCGCCCAGGGACGGCCGTGGCTCCCGG
>JAFLDX010000276.1 GCA_017302215.1 Lysobacterales bacterium | reverse complement strand
GCCGCGACGACCGGGGCGGCCCGCGCGACATCGATGTCGGCGACCATCACGTTGACGAGACCGCCGACCGGAAGCTCGCCGATGCCGCCGGTCAGGTACTCGCCACTGACGAAGGCCGGTACGCCGGCCTGCTCGAGCGCTCCCTTGAACAGGTTGGCGTCGATGATGTGCGCGGCCCGGTAGATGATCTTCATGAGCCGCCTCCGGGCGGATGCAGTTGCGGCAATGCCGTCACGCGGATGCACGGCCTCGATCCGGTTCCCGTCACGCTGCGCCGCGGTCCCGTGCACGCCGCGCCGCGCCACGCTACCGGATCGCGATGCGCTCGACAAACGGGAGTCGCACGCTATGATCGCGGCCCAGGTCCGGCGACGTCGCGGAGGTCGCGGACGGGGGTGGCGATCGGGACGATCGCCGGGCGCAGGCAGGGATGGCCTGCGCGCGACGGCGATGGAACCGATGGGCTGCTGTCCCGGGACCTTTCCGAATGATCCAGGAATTCTCCGAGGACGCGCTCGCGCAACGCATCCGCGAATGCATCCTCGAGTTGCTCATCGAACGCGGACCGGGCCGAACGATCGGCCTTGCCGAGGCCGCCCAGGCATTGGCCCTGCGCATCGGCTACCACTGGCACGACCTCATGCGGCCGGTCCGCACGGTGGCCGGCGCGCTGGCCGACGCCGGCACGCTCGAAGCGCTGCAACTGGAATGCGTGGTCGACATCCGCGAGGCGCGCGGCCCGGTGCGGCTGCGCCTGCGCAGCCTGCCCGGCCAACGCAGCGCCGTACGCAGCTGAGCCGGCTCCGGCCGCGGTCGACCTCGGCTAGACTTGCGGTTTGCCCGAGACCCGGTGCCCGGCGCACCGCCTTCGCATGACCGCCATCAGCACCCCGAACAGCTTCATTCGCCAGATCGTCGTCGACGACAATGCCAGCGGCAAGCACGGTGGCCGCGTCGCCACGCGCTTCCCGCCCGAACCGAACGGCTATCTGCATCTCGGCCACGGCAAGAGCATCGGCCTCAACTTCGGCATCGCGCGCGATTTCGCCGGCACCTGCAACCTGCGCTTCGACGACACCAACCCGGCCCGCGAGGACGTCGAGTACGTCGAGGCGATCAAGGAAGACGTGCGCTGGCTCGGCTTCGACTGGGCCGAACTTCGCCATGCCTCGGACTACTTCGAGGTGTTCCACCGCTGCGCGATCAAGCTCATCGAGACCGGCAAGGCCTATGTCTGCGACCTCAGCGCCGACGAAGTGCGCGAGTACCGCGGCACGCTGACCGAACCGGGTCGCGACTCGCCTTACCGCACGCGCAGCGTGGCCGAGAACCTCGACCTGTTCCGGCGCATGCGCGACGGCGAGTTCGCCGACGGCGCGCGCACGCTGCGCGCGAAGATCGACATGGCCGCCGGCAACATCAACCTGCGTGACCCGGCCATCTACCGCATCCGCAAGCTGACCCACCAGAACACCGGCGACGCCTGGCCGATCTACCCGATGTACGACTACGCGCACTGCATTTCGGATGCGGTCGAAGGCATCACCCACTCGCTGTGCACGCTCGAGTTCGAGGACCACCGCCCGCTCTACGACTGGTTCCTCGACCAGCTCGACCTGCCCCACGACCGCGCGCTGAGCGATCCGCTGCGCGCGGCCGGCTTCGCCTGCGAGCCGGGCACGCCGCAGCAGATCGAGTTCGCGCGCGGCAACCTCGATTACACGGTCATGAGCAAGCGCAAGCTCATGGCGCTCGTCCAGGACGGACTCGTCGACGGCTGGGACGACCCGCGCATGCCGACCCTTTCGGGTGCGCGCCGGCGCGGCTTTCCGCCGGCCGCGATCCGGACGTTCTGGGAGCGTGCCGGCGTCACCAAGCAGAATTCGGTGATCGAGTACGGCGTGCTGGAAGGCTGCGTGCGCGAAGTGCTCGATGCAGAGGCGCCGCGCCGACTCGCCGTGATCGATCCGCTGAAACTGGTCCTGACCCATCTCGGCGCGGACCACGCCGAGACGCTGCGCTTCCCGAACCACCCGAAGAACGAGGCGTTCGGCGAGCGCGACGTGCCGTTCTCGCGCGAGCTCTGGATCGAGCGCGAGGACTTCATGGAGGAGCCAGTCAAGGGGTTCCACCGCCTCGTGCCGGGTGGCGAAGTGCGCCTGCGCGGGGTCGGCATCGCGCGCTGCGAGGACATCGTCAAGGACGCCACGGGCACGGTCGTCGAACTGCACTGCACGCTCGATGCGGACACGCGCCCGGGCCAGCCGGGCGCCGACCGCAAGGTCAAGGGCACGATCCACTGGGTCAGCGCGAAGCACGCGATCGCGGCCGAGGTGCGCCTGTACGACCGCCTGTTCGACGTTGCCGACCCCGACGACGACAGCGACGGCAAGACCTACCGCGACCACCTCAACCCGGCGTCCAAGCGGGTCGTGCGCGCCTGGCTCGAGCCGTCGCTCGCGGGCGTCCCGGTCGAGTCGACCTGGCAGTTCGAGCGTCTCGGTTATTTCGTCGCGGACCGTCGCGACCATCGCACGGATGCGGCGGTGTTCAATCGCGTGGTGACCCTGCGCGACGCCTGGGCCAAGGTCGCGCCACGCTGAGGTCGACCCGCGCCGCGCGCGCGGCGCTATGATCGGCGCATGCGCAGCGTCGCCTCCCTGCTCGTGCTCCTGCTGGCCTGTGCCGGCTGCGCCGCGGCGCCGGCGACGCCGGTACGGGCCGCCGACGAAGTCGACACGCATTGCCGCGTCGACGCCGACTGCGTGGTCAAGGACGTCGGCAACTGCTGCGGCCGCTTTCCGGCCTGCGTGAACCGTGACAGCCCGGTGTTCCCCGAGCGCGTGAAGGCCGAGTGCGCGCGCAAGGGCATGCAGGGCGTGTGCGGCTTTCCGGTCATCGAGGCCTGCGCCTGCGTCGCCGGGCAGTGCGCGGCCCGCGAAGCGCAAACCGAATAATCCCTCCACGCATCACCGACCGGAAGTCCGCATGCTGTACGCCCAGATCGAGCTTGCCCTGCCCGCCTGGATCCACCAAGAGGTCGATGCGGGCGCCATCTATGCGGACGAGGAGACGCGCGTCGCGCTGGCGATCATGCTGGCCCGTCGCAACGTCGAGCTGCGCACCGGCGGACCGTTCGGCGCCGCGGTCTTCAAGGCGTCCGGCGAACTCGTCGCGGTCGGCGTCAATCGCGTCGTCCCGCAGGCCTGCTCGGTTGCGCATGCCGAAATGATGGCGTTCATGAGCGCGCAGGCCCGGCTGCAGCGTTTCCGCCTCAACGAGGACGGCCAGCGCTACATCCTCGCCACCAGCGCGCAACCGTGCGCGATGTGCTACGGGGCGAGTTTCTGGGCCGGCATCGACGAGCTCCTGATCGGCGCGCGCGCCGAGGACGTCATGGAGCTGAGCGAGTTCGACGAGGGCCCGTTGCCGACCGACTGGGCGGGCGAGCTCGAGCGCCGCGGCATCGGCGTGCGCCGCGACATCCTGCGCCAGACCGCCCGCGACGTGTTCCACGCCTACCGATCGAGTGATGGCGCGCGCTACTGAGCCGCCCGCCACCGGTCCGGCCGCGACCACGCCGCTGTGCGGCCTGCTCGCCTACTGCCGCGCCGGCTTCGAGGCCGAATGCGCGCAGGAGCT
>JAFLDX010000275.1 GCA_017302215.1 Lysobacterales bacterium | reverse complement strand
GTCAGCCGGCGCAACCTGCCGGCGCTGCGCAAGACGGTGCGCTCGCTGTGAGCACGCTGCGCATCGCCACGCGCGAGAGCGCACTCGCGCTGTGGCAGGCCGAGCACGTCGCCGCGCGCCTGCGCGCCGCGCATGCGGGGCTCGTCGTCGAGCTCGTGCCGATGACCACTCGCGGCGACCAGATCCTCGACCGGCCGCTCGCCGCGATCGGCGGCAAGGGCCTGTTCCTCAAGGAACTCGAGATCGCCATGCGCGACGGTCGTGCCGACATCGCCGTGCATTCGCTGAAGGACGTGCCGATGGAACTCGAGGCCGGCTTCGCGATCGGCGCGATCCTCGAGCGCGCCGATGCAGCGGATGCCTTCGTCAGCAATGCGTTCGCGCGGCTCGACGAACTGCCGCGCGGCGCGCGCGTCGGTACCTCGTCGCTGCGCCGCCAGGCCCTGCTGCGCGCGCTGCGCCCCGACCTCGAACTCGCCGACCTGCGCGGCAACGTCAACACGCGCCTGACGCGGCTCGACGAGGGCCGCTACGCCGCGATCATCCTCGCCTGCGCCGGCCTCGAACGCCTCGGCCTCGGCGCGCGCGTGCGCTCGCGGCTCGAGGCGCCGGCCTGGGTTCCGGCGGTCGCGCAGGGTGCCATCGCGATCGAGCAACGGCTCGGCGACGATCGCGTGGCCGACCTCGTCGGCGTGCTCGACGATGCCGACACGCGGCGCTGCGTCGAGGCCGAGCGCGCGATGAACCTGGCCCTGCACGGGAGTTGCCACGTCCCGGTCGCCGGCTACTGCGTCGAGACCGAGCAGGGCCTCGAACTGCTCGGCCTGGTCGGCGATCCGGCTGACGGTCGCCTCGTGCGCGCCGAGGCCGTCGCACTGCCCGGCGAGGATTCCACGGCGCTCGGACGGCGCGTCGCGGCGATGCTGTTCGAGCGCGGGGCGCGGGAGTTGCTGGCACGTCACGTCGGGTAGTTCGTGCGTTCGCGGCTTTGGTTCTTCTCTTTTCCGGGTGTCGTTGATTCGAGGGTTCCGCTCGCCTCGCGGCGCGCTGTGCCATCGTGGTCAAGCAGGCGAGCAATGAGCGTTGGCTCTTCGCACGTCTTCGGGTGAACCGAACCGAGGGTTCCGCTCGCCTCGCGGCGCGCTGCGCCATCGTGGTCAAGCAGGCGAGCAATGAGCATTGGCTCTTCGCACGTCTTCGGGTGAACCGAACCGTGGGTTCCGCTCGCCTCGCGGCGAGCGGGTCACTTCTCTCTGCTCGCTCACTGCGCCGCAGGAGCGACGCGAACGGCGAAGCCGGCCCCGAAAGGGGCGGAGCGCAGGATGCGCGGAGTCAAGAGAAGTAACCAAGAGAAAGAGCGCCCCGGCATCCGCGCCGATCGGGCTGCGCCCGATCGGTTCCCTGCTGTGCTCGCCGCCCAGCGGCCGACGAACAACTCGGCCATCCCCGGCCTCGGACAGTTCGCCTTTCCCCGCTGGTCGGCTGCGCTCCTCGGCGCTGCGCAGGGGTTGATCGCGTAGGAGCGCACCCTGTGCGCGATGGTCTGCCCTGACGCCTTGTTCGCGCACAAGGTGCGCTCCTACAACGGCAGGGTCGTGGAAGCGTGGCTGTCGGGCGATGGTCTGCCCTGACGCCTTGTTCGCGCACAAGGTGCGCTCCTGCAACGGCAGGGTCGTGGAGCCGTTGCTGTAGGAGCGCACCCTGTGCGCGATTCCCCAATCGGCACGAGAAGGCGGTCGCGCACAAGGTGCGCTCCTGCAACGGCAGGGTCGTGGAGGCGTGGCTGCAGGAGCGCACCCTGTGTGCGATTCCCCAATCGGCACGAGAAGGCGGTCGCGCACAAGGTGCGCTCCTGCAACGGCAGGGTCGTGGAGGCGTGGCTGCAGGAGCGCACCCTGTGTGCGATTCCCCAATCGGCACGGGAATGCGGTCGTGCACAAGGTGCGCTCCTGCAACGGCAGGGTCGTGGAGGCGTGGCTGCAGGAGCGCACCCTGTGTGCGATTTCCCAATCGGCACGGAAATGCGGTCGTGCACAAGGCGCGCTCCTGCAACGGGAGGGTGGTGGAGGCGTGGCTGTCGGGCGATGGTCTGCCCCGACGCCTTGTTCGCGCACAAGGTGCGCTCCTGCAACGGCAGGGTCGTGGAGGCGTGGCTGCAGGAGCGCACCCTGTGTGCGATTTCCCAATCGGCACGAGAAGGCGGTCGCGCACAAGGTGCGCTCCTGCAACGGCAGGATCGTGGAGGCGTGGCCGCAGGAGCGCAGTCTGTGCGCGATCGTTCGCGCGTAGTGCCCCGGGAACGAAGCGCGGCGAGCGCGGTTCGGAATGCCGACCTTGCCAACGAAAACGGGCCCTCGAAGGGCCCGTCGTCGTCACGCCGTGGAACGATCGATCAGAAGTTGTAGACGAGGTTCGTCGTGATGAGCTGGTCGGTCTTGTCGGTGCCCGGGCTGACGTCGGTGTTGTGGCGCACCTGGTAACCGAGCTTGAGCGCGAGCTTGTTGTTCATGCTGACTGCGAGGCCGGCATCGTTCTGGAAGAACTTGTTGTCCGAGCCGGCTTCGACCAGCAGGGTGTTCTCCAACGCGGTGTTGTCGGTCAGCTTCTGCTTGAACGCGATCAGGCCGCGGGCGACGATCTGACCGTCGGCCGAGGGATCGATCGGCGGTTCGCCGACGACCGCGACATACGGGCGCTTGTCGAGGCGACGGTAACCGGGACCGGCTTCGAACGACAGTTCGGTGCGGTCGTTCTTGATCGCGGTGTAGCCGTAGCCGAGCGAGACGATGCCCTGGTACTCGTACGGCGAGAAGTCGTCGTTCTCGTAGCGCACGGCGCCGACGATGTAGCTGCGCTCGTCGAGCTTGTAGCCCGAGGAGGCGCCGAACTCGTAGCGGTTCGCGGTCAGCTGGTAGCTGTCGACCGTCGCGCCGGTGGCGTCGACGATCTTGACCTCGCCCTTGTTGCGCAGCGCGTTGAGGAAGATGTTGTGCTTCCAGGCATCGTCCTCCTTCTTGAAGGCGATCTTGGCGTTGAGGTTTTCCGACTTCGTGTTGCCGCGGCTCAGGGCGAAACCGAGTTCGCCGGCGCCGGACCAGCTGCCGTCATCGGCGGCCTGGGCGACGAGCGGGACGGACAGCAGCAGCGCGCTCGCGATCAGCGTCTTCTTCATGGGGTGATTCCTTGGGGTGGCGCCACCCGGTCGGGTGCGCGGGGAAGGGAGGTTTTCGTCTATGTCCGGCCTGCTCGCAGCCGGATGTTGCAGCGCGGCAGAATCCTAGCGGGCGTGATTGAACGCCCGGTGAATGCCGTGTCAAGGAATGTTGCGTGCGCCGTAGTAGCGCATGACGACGTGGCGCGCCTCGGCGAAGAACAGCCAGCGCTCGACGAAGGTGCCGAGCGCGGTCGCGGCCACGGCGAGGGCCGCAAACCCGGCGCCGAATCCCGGCCATGCCGTCGCGACAAGGGCCGCCAGTCCGGCCACGCCGCCGAGCAGGACCAAGGCGATCGTGCGCAGGCGCGCCGAGTGCCGGCGCGCGAGCACGAAGCCCATCTCGTGGGTCAGGTAGTTCGCCTCGGTGTGCGGCGCCTCGACGCTGCGCACCACGCCGAAGCGGTCGAGGCCGGTCGCATGGCCGGTACCGGCGTCGGCCGCCGGTTCGGTCGGCCGGCGCCAGTAGGCAATCTTGCA
>JAFLDX010000274.1 GCA_017302215.1 Lysobacterales bacterium | reverse complement strand
CCATGCGGGCGGCGCCGCGTCGGTGCACCGCGCGTATCCGTACGCCAGCGTGCTCGCCGGCGAACCGGACCGCCTCGATTTCCCCGCGCGCGCCTGCCTGGCCGGCGAGGCCTGGCGCTGGGACGGCGTCGACCTGCGCATGCTGTGGCCAGCCGCGGGCTCGGCCGCGAGCGGCAACGATCGCTCGTGCGTGCTCCTCGTCGGCAGTGAGCACGGCAGCATCGTCCTGACCGGCGACATCTCCGCGCGGATCGAGCCGGCGATCGCGGCGGCGCTCGGCAATCCGCGTCGACCGCTGCTCGCCAGCGTCGCCCACCACGGCAGCGCCACCGCCTCGTCGGTCGCGTGGCTCGATGCGGTCGCACCCGATCTCGCGTGGGTCTCGGCCGGATACCGCAACCGCTTCGGCCACCCGCACGCCGACGTCGTCGCGCGGCATCGCACGCGCGGCATCGCGCTGTCCGGCACGGCGGAGTCGGGATGCCTGTCGCTGCGCTTTGCAGCTGCGACCGCGCACGCGCCGCGGGTCGAAGCCTGTCGTGACCGGCGCGCGACCTGGTGGCGCGCACGCTGACGCGGCCGGCGTGTGGCGCCTGCACGCTGGCGGCAACGCCCGCGCTGCTATGATCGGCCGCCGGCCGGCGCGTGTCGCCGTCGGCGTCCCTCTCCGTGGAGTCGCTGCACGTGCTTGAAATCCTGATAGCCGGTGGATGGGCGATGGTGCCCATCCTGATCTGTTCGGCGGTTGCCCTGGCGATCATCCTCGAACGCTTCTGGACCCTGCGACGCAAGGCCGTGATTCCGCCCGAGCTCGGCGAGCAGGTGCTGACCTGGGCGCGTACGCGCAAACTCGATCCGCAGCACATCGACGCGCTGCGCCAGACCTCGCCGCTCGGCGAGCTGCTGGCCTCCGCCCTGGTCGTGCGCAACCGGCCGCGCGACGTCATCAAGGAGCGCGTCGAGGACACCGGCCGCCACGTCATGCACCAGCTCGAGCGCTTCCTCAACACGCTCGGCACGATCGCCCTGATCACGCCGCTGCTCGGCCTGCTCGGCACGGTGTTCGGCATGATCCGCATGTTCTTCGCGGTCATGGTCAGCGGTGTCGGCGATCCGCTCAAGATGGCCGGCGGCATCGGCGAGGCCCTCGTCTGCACGGCCAGCGGCCTGTGCGTGGCGATCCCGGCCTACTTTTTCCACCGCTATTTCCGCGGGCGCGTGACCGAACTCGTGATCGACATGGAGAAGCAGGTCATCGCGCTGACCGACGAGCTGACGATCGGCTCGGAAGCCGTGCCTGCGCGCGCCGCGGGCTGAGGCCGGACACATGCGCATCGCTTCCGGCCGTCGCGAGGATGATTTCGAGATCAACGTGATCTCGCTGATCGACGTCCTGCTGACCCTGCTGATGTTCTTCGTCATGACCACCACCTTCGTGCAGCACTCGAGCATGAAGGTGACGCTGCCCGAGGCGTCCGCCACGGAGGACGGCAGCGACCGCCAGGCGCTCACGATCCTCGTCGACACCGAAGGACGCTACTTCATCGACAACAACGAGGTGCTGAACCCGTCGGTCGACACGTTGAAGGAAGCGCTCGTGCGCGTCGCCGGCGACGACCGCTCGCGCGCGGTCGTGCTGCGTGCCGACGCGATGACGCCGCACCAGGCCGTGGTCACCGCGATGGATGCGCTCGGCCAGCTCGGATTCGAGCGCCTGAGCCTCGCCACCACGCGGCCGAAGGCGGGCGCGAAGCCGTGAGACGGTATGCGCGGTCGGCCGGCGCGTGGGCATGAATCCCGGTGCGTTCGCGACCTACCGGCGCTTGCTCGGCTATGCCGCGCGCCACCGCCTCTATGCGGCGGTCGGCATCGCCGGCATGTTGTTCGACGCCGGCGTCGCCTCGCTGTTCGCGTGGCTGATCCAGCCGATGCTCGACAACCTGTTCATCGAGCGTGACGCGCGCACGATCTTCTGGATGCCGCTGATCATCGTCGGCCTGTTCGTCGTACGTGGCATCGCCACCTTCTGCGCCGACTACAGCCTCGCGCGGATCGGTCGCGAAGTCGTTGAAACTCTGCGCGGCCAGGTGTTCTCGCGCTACCTCGACCTGCCGGCCAGCCACTACGACCGCGAGGCGTCGGGGCAGATGATCGCGCGCCTGACCTACACGGTCGAACAGGTCGCGCAGGCGAGCACGAACGCGGTCAAGGTGTTCGTGCTCGACAGCCTGACCGTGCTCGGCATGATCGGCGTCATGCTCTGGTACAGCGCGCGCCTGACCCTCCTGCTGTTCGTCATGGCGCCGCTGATCGCGCTCGTCGCGTGGCTCGTGGGTCGGCGCTACCGGCGCATCAGCCGCAAGATCCAGCATTCGGTCGGTTCGGTCACCGGCATCGTCGACGAAGCCATCGAAGGCCATCGCGAGGTCAAGGTCTATCTCGGCCAGGCCGGCGAGCGCGCGCGCTTCGGCGAGATCAACGAACGCAACCGCCGCCTCAACCTCAAGGTGTCGGCCACCAATGCGCTGTCGACGTCGGTCGTGCAGATCGTCGCCGCCGGCGCACTGGCCCTGGTCATCTTCTTCGCCACGCGCCCCTCGATGATCGATGCGATGACGCCCGGTGCGTTCATGGCCCTGATCACGGCCATGCTGACCATGCTGCCGTCCCTGAAGCGCCTGACCACCGTGCAGGCGATGATGCAGCGCGGCGTCGCCGCCGCGCAGAACCTGTTCGCGATCATCGATGCGCCGACCGAGCGCGACGAGGGCAGCGTCGACACCGCGCGCGTGCGCGGCTCAATCGAGCTGCGCGAGGTCGTCATGCGTTATCCGGGTCGCGACGAGCCCGCGTTGCGCGGAGTCGACCTGCGCTGCGCGCCGGGTACGGTGACGGCGCTGGTCGGGCGTTCGGGCAGCGGCAAGTCGAGCCTGGCCAGCCTCGTGCCGCGCTTCTACGAGCCGGAGTCCGGCACGATCCTGCTCGACGATGTTCCACTCGATGCCTACACGTTGGCGGCGCTGCGCCGCCAGATCGCCTGGGTCGGCCAGCAGGTCGTGCTGTTCAACGACACGATCGCCGGCAACATCGCCTACGGTGCGCTGGCCGGCGCCACGCGCGAGGCGATCGAAGCCGCTGCCCGCGCGGCCAACGCGATGGAGTTCATCGCGCGCCTGCCGGGCGGGCTCGACGCGCAGGCCGGCGAGGGTGGGGCGCTGTTGTCCGGTGGCCAGCGCCAGCGCATCGCGATCGCGCGCGCGCTGCTCAAGGACGCGCGGGTGCTGATCCTCGACGAGGCGACCAGCGCGCTCGACACCGAATCCGAACGCCTCGTCCAGGACGCCCTGCACGGGCTCATGCGCGACCGCACCGTGCTCGTGATCGCGCACCGCCTGTCGACGATCGAGCACGCCGACCAGATCGTCGTGCTCGACGAGGGCCGCATTGTCGAGCGCGGCACGCATGCCGAACTGATCGCCCTCGACGGCCATTACGCGGCCCTGCACCGCGTGCGTTTCCACGAAACCGGGGCGGAACCGGCGCCGCCCGCATGAGCGCAGCGCGTCTCGAGCGCATCTGGTACGGCGGGGAGCCCGCGCCGTGGTGGCTGCGTGCGCTCGTGCCGGTCTACCGCCTCGCGCGCGCGCTCGACGGTGGCGCGTACGCCATCGGCCTGAAGCGCGCCGCGCGCTCGCC
>JAFLDX010000273.1 GCA_017302215.1 Lysobacterales bacterium | reverse complement strand
GACCGCGAATGCCTTGCCGGCGCCGAACCACCACCAGCCGGCCGCGCCGGCGCCGAGCAGCACGACCACGAGGCCGACGAGGATCCACGGGCCGGCACCGCGCGGCTCGGGCGCATTGCGATCGATGCGCAGCTGGTTGAGAAGTTCAGCCTTCGATTCCATGCCCGGTCCTGCGCCCTGACGAGGGTCGCGAGTCTGCCATAGACTGGCAGCGGCACGACCTTGCCGGAAGGCACTTTCCTCACGCGATCGGGGTGACGGATGTCAGGTGCAAGCGCCGGATATTCCGGCAAGCCGGTCTGGCGGAAGCTCGGCCTCGCGCCGGGCCTGCGCGTGCGCGTCGAGAACGCGCCCGGCGACTACGCGCAGCTGACCGGCGTGCCCTCGGGACAGGTGCGCCTCGTCGGCACCCGCGTGGCCTTCGATGTCGCCCATGTCTTCGCCACGCGTGCCGCCGGGTTGGCGGAAGGGCTCGAGCGCCTCGTGAAACGCCTGCCGCCGGATGGCATGCTGTGGGTCTCCTGGCCGAAGAAGAGCGCGCGCGTCGCCACCGACATCACCGAGGACACGATCCGCGCGCTGGCCCTGCCGCTCGGCATCGTCGACATCAAGGTCTGTGCGATCGACGCCACGTGGTCCGGCCTCAAGTTCGTCTGGCGCAAGGATCGGCGCTGACACCCCTTCCGTCCCATTCCTGCCGAAGAACCCCGCGATGACCTACGCCTTTTCCCCGCACGCCATTCCCTCGATTCCCGTCGCCGGCAGCGACCTGCGCTTTCCCGTGCACCGCATCCACTGCATCGGCCGCAACTACGCCGACCATGCCGCCGAGATGGGCGCCAGCGTCGATCGCGCGCAACCGATGTTCTTCATGAAGCCGGCCGATGCGATCGTGATCGACGACGGCGACGTGCCGTACCCGTCGATGACGCAGGAGCTTCACCACGAGGTCGAGATGACGGTCGCCTTGGCGCGCGGCGGGCGCGACATTCCCGTCGCGCATGCGCTCGAGCATGTCTACGCCTACGGCATCGGCCTGGACCTGACCCGTCGCGACCTGCAGTCGATCGCCAAGAAGAGGGGCCATCCGTGGGACACCGCGAAAGGCTTCGACCACTCGGCGCCGGTATCGGCCCTGCGCCGGGTCGGCGACATCGGCCACCCGCCCGGGTCGGCGAGGCTCACGCTCGACGTCAACGGTGAGCGCCGCCAGGCGACCGAGCTGTCGCAGATGATCTTCAGCGTCGCCGAGATCATCCACGAGCTTTCAAAGTTTTACGAGCTCGAATCCGGCGACCTGATCTTCACCGGCACCCCAGCCGGCGTCGCCCTGCTGCAACACGGCGACCGTTTTCATGCCGAACTGGAGGGCGTGGCGACGCTTTCGGGACGCATCCTCTAGCCTCCACGCCGGCTCGACACGGGACGCGCGGAAGGCAAGAATGGCCGCGCGGCCCCGGCCCCGCCGACGCATCCGCCGGGTCACTTCCCCCTGAACGTCCCAGGAGTCCTGCATGAGCTTCTTCTCCGAGTTCAAGACCTTCGCGATGCGCGGCAACGTCATCGACCTCGCGGTCGGCGTCGTCATCGGCGCGGCCTTCGGCAAGATCGTGTCCTCGCTCGTCGACCAGGTGATCATGCCGCCGATCGGGTACCTCATCGGCGGCGTGGATTTCTCGGCCTACAAGTGGATCCTCGTGCCGGCCGGCGCGGACGGAAAAGGCGAGGTGGCGATACTCTACGGCGCGTTCCTCAACACGATCATCCAGTTCGCCATCGTCGCCCTCGCGATCTTCCTCGTCATCAAGCTCATGAACCGCGTCATCAAGAAGGAAGAAGCCGCGCCGGCACCTCCTGCCGAGGACGTCGTCCTGCTGACCCAGATCCGCGACCTGCTCAAGCAGCGCCAGCCCTGAGCCGCCGTGCACGGGCGCGCGCGGCGACGCGGCGCCCGTGCATGACCAACGCCACGGCGCCGGCATGCGGCGCTCTGGCATCATCGCGATTCCGTCCCGCCGGAGTCGCCACGCCATGCGTCCGTCGCCGTTGCTCGCACTGCTCGCCTTCGTCCTCGTCGCTGCGCAGGCCGCGAACGCCGCACCGACGACGATCCCCGACGCCGCGCTGAAGACCGCCGCCGAACTGCGCGAACGCGCACTCGCCGACACGCTCGCCTGGGAGATCACCGAGGGCCTGACCACCGAGGTCGGTCCACGCCTCGCCGGCAGCGACGCCGATGCACGCGCACGCGATTGGATGATCGCGAAATTCAAGGCGCTCGGCTTCGACAAGGTCTGGACCGAACCGGTCACCTATCCGCGATGGGTGCGCCGCAGCGAGCACGCCGAGATCGTTTCGCCGTTCCCGCAAGCGCTCGCGCTGACCGCGCTCGGCTATTCGGCGGCGACGCCTGAAGGCGGACTGCGCGCCGACGTGGTCGGCTTCGCTTCGCTCGAAGCGCTCGAGGCGGCCGCGCGCGATGCCATCGAGGGTCGCATCGTCTACATCGGCACGACGCGCATGGACGAGAAGGCCGGGCGCGGCTATGGCCAGGGATCGCGCGTGCGTACGCGCGGCCCGTCACTCGCTTCCGGCAAGGGCGCCGCCGCCTTCCTGCTGCGTTCGGTCGGCCCTGAAGACACGCGCCTGCCGCACACCGGCGTCACGCATTTCGACGACGGCGTCGCCCCGATCCCGGCTGCGGCGCTTTCGAATCCCGACGCCGACCAACTCGAGCGCCTGCTGCAACGTGGCCAGCCGGTCAGCCTGCGCCTCGCCCTCGATTGCGGGATCGAAGGCGAATACACCGGCGCCAACGTGATCGGCGAGATCCGAGGGCGCAGCAAGCCGAACGAGTATTTTCTCACCGGAGGCCACCTCGACTCGTGGGATCTCGGCACCGGTGCCGTCGACGATGCCGCCGGCGTCGCCATCACGACCGCCGCGGCGCGGCTGATCGCGCAATTGCCGAAACGCCCCGCGCGCAGCATCCGCGTCGTCGCGTTCGCCAACGAGGAGGCTGGCCTGTACGGCGGCAAGGCCTACGCCGAGTCCCATCGCAGGGAGATCGCGCGCGCGATCCTCGGCGCCGAGTCGGACGCCGGTTCGGACCGCATCGTCAAGGTCACGGCGACGGTCAAGCCGGAAGCACGCGACGCGATCGACCGCATCGCCGCAGCGCTCGCCCCGCTCGGCATCGCCTATGACCGTGCAGCGCCCGGCGCCGGCGGTTCGGATCTTTCCGCCGTGCACGCGGTCGGCATGGCCGGCCTGTCGCTGCACCAGGACACCACGCGCTACTTCGCCTGGCACCACACGGCGAACGACACGCTCGACAAGGTGGACCTGGAGCCACTGCGCCAGAACGTCGCCGCCTATGCGGTGGCGATGTACCTCGCCGCCGAAGCGAAAGGCGATTTCGGCTCGAAGCCCGGCGCGTTCGCGCAGAAGGAACCGTAGTCGCGATCGCGACGCGCTCCCGGCGCAGCGCGCGCAGCAGGCACCGAGCGGATGGCGGCGCCGGAACTCGGCCAGGAAGACGGCGGCGCTCGCGGCGATGTTGAGGCTCTCGACCGCGCCGCTGCCGGCGATCGTCAGGCGCAGGTCGGCCGCGGCGATCAGGGCCGCGCGTCATGAAATGTGATCGGCCATTCTCCTTGAACAGCCGGCATTCACTGATACCAATGCCACAGTCGAGCGCCATCAGGTAATACGCATACTCGATCAGCCCGTAGCCTTTCGGGTCTTCCAG
>JAFLDX010000272.1 GCA_017302215.1 Lysobacterales bacterium | reverse complement strand
CAGGATCACGGCACCGATCAGCATCGGCGCGATCCAGGCGAGTGCGCGGATGCGCACGCGCAGCGCGGCGACAAGCGCGGCGAGGCCGAGCACGAGGCCGAGCTGGGCGATGGCGCTGCCGACGAGGGCGCCGACCGCGAGCTCCCTCGCCCCGAGCCAGGCCGCGACGCCGGCGATCAGGGCCGCGGGCAACAATGCGTTCAACCCAGCCGCCCATACGCCGAACGCATAACCGCCGGACTGGCGCCGGGCCAATGCCGCCGCGACGCCCTTGGCGAGCGAATCGGTCCCGAGCAGCAACAGCACGGCGCCCAGCACGAACAACCCGACCTCACCCATGACGACTCTCCCCGTGCGGGCGCGACGCCCGATTGCGCCAGTCTATCCCGACGAACCGCGCTTCCGGGTGCCGAGGTCGGCACGACGTGCCATGATCGCGGCCGCGACCGGAGGACGATCATGATCGCGCGCATCTGGCGGGGCATCACCCTCGCCGACCGGGCCGACGCCTATCTCGACTACCTGCGCGAAACCGGCCTGCGCGACTATGCCGCGACGCCGGGCAACCACGGCGTGACCGTGCTGCGCCGCCTGCAGGGCGAGCACTGCGAGATCATGCTCGTCTCGCTGTGGGAGTCGATGGACGCGGTACGCGCGTTCGCCGGCGAGAATCCCGAACATTCGGTCTACTATCCCGAGGACGATCAGTACCTGCTCGAGATGGAACCGCTGGTGCGCCACTACGACGTGGCAGCGCGCGTGTCGGGTCCGCTCGACGGCGGCGACTGGCACCTCTGAAAGGAATCGTTCGGCTGGCGCTCATCCTCGCCGCCGGAAACTCGCCGCCGGATTTTTCCACATTGCCGCGAGGGTTCCCCATGCGCCAGATCACGCCGCTCCTGCTCGCCGGCGCTGCCGTCGCCTGCGCGTCCGCGCCGCAGGCCCGCGCCGACGACGATCGCTTCTCGCTGACCGTATCGGCCTTCCGTCCATCGTCGGACACGACGCTCAGCGCCGGTTCCGCCGACGTGATGGGCCAGGCCATCGACTTCGAGGACACGTTCTCGCTCGGCCAGAGAGAGACGCGACCGCGCCTCGACGGCATGCTGCGGCTCGGCGATCGCCATCGCCTGATCTTCAACTACTACGACCTCAAGCGAGGCCATTCGGCCGTGCTCGACGAAGACATCGAGTTCGACGGGCAGGTGTTCCCGGTCGACACGGACGTCTCGGGCCGCTTCGACTTCACGCTGGCCACGCTCTCGTACGAGTACGCGCTGGTCGAGACGCCGACCCTGACCGTCGGCGCGCAGATCGGCGCGCACTGGGCCGAGGTCGAGGCCGGCGTCCGCAGCGACGGCGAGCCGATCGTCGACGCCGGCACGAGCGCCAGCGGCGGCTCGCCCGCGCTCGGCCTGCGCGTGCTCGGCACGCCGGGCGAGCACTGGCGCTTCGGCGGCTACGTGCAGGCCTTCAAGGCCGACGTCAGCGACATCGACGCGCGCTTCACGCGTGCCGGCGTGTTCGCCGAATACCGCTTCGTGAAGAACGTCGGCGTGCAGGTCGGCTACGACTGGTTCAACCTCAAGGCCGACTACGCGAAGACGAGCTGGGACGGCAAGCTGGACCTCGACATCCGCGGCCCGACCGCCGGATTGACCTTCGCTTTCTGAGCGGAAACCGGATGCGCGAGCGAAGCCATCCGTCGCGATGGCGGAACGCGTCGCTCGCGCGCGAGGCGCGACCTCAGTAGCGGATCACCGAGCGGATCACCTTGCCTTCGTGCATGAGGTCGAAGGCGTGGTTGATCTGCTCGAGCGGGAGCACCTCGGTGACGAACTCGTCGATCCTGAATTCGCCGGCCATGTAGCGCTCGACGTAGCCCGGCAACTGCGAGCGGCCCTTGACGCCGCCGAACGCCGAGCCGCGCCAGACGCGGCCGGTGACGAGCTGGAACGGGCGCGTCGCGATCTCCTGGCCGGCACCGGCGACACCGATGATGATCGACTCGCCCCAGCCCTTGTGGCAGCACTCGAGCGCCGAGCGCATGACCTTGACGTTGCCGATGCACTCGAACGAATAGTCGACGCCGCCGTCGGTCAGGTCGACGATGACCTGCTGGATCGGCGTGTCCGGGTAATCCTTCGGATTGATGAAATCGGTCGCGCCGAGCATCCTGGCCATCTCGAACTTGTCGGGGTTCATGTCGATCGCGAGGATGCGCCCGGCCTTCGCCATCACCGCGCCCTGGATCACCGACATGCCGATTCCGCCGAGGCCGAACACGGCCACGCTCGAGCCGGGCGTGACCCTGGCCGTGTTGAGTACCGCGCCGATGCCGGTGGTGACGCCGCAGCCGAGCAGGCAGACCTTGTCGAGCGGCGCGGCCTTGCTGATCTTCGCCAGCGCAATCTCGGGCAGCACGGTGTACTCGGAGAATGTGCTGCAGCCCATGTAGTGCAGGATCGGCTGACCGTCCTTCGAGAAGCGCGTCGTGCCGTCCGGCATGAGGCCCTTGCCCTGGGTCGCGCGGATCGCCTGGCACAGGTTGGTCTTGCCGGACAGGCAGAACTTGCACGCGCCGCATTCGGGCGTGTACAGCGGGATGACATGGTCGCCCGGGACGACGCTCGTCACGCCGGGTCCGACTTCCTCGACGATGCCGCCGCCTTCGTGGCCGAGGATGGCCGGGAACAAGCCCTCGGGGTCGGCGCCGGAGAGCGTGAAGGCATCGGTGTGGCAGACACCGGTGGCGACGATGCGCACGAGCACTTCGCCGGCCTTCGGCCCGGCGAGGTCGACTTCCTCGATCGACAGCGGCTGGCCCGCGGCCCAGGCGACGGCAGCTCTCGTTTTCATGCGCGATGTTCTCCGGCTACATGTTGGATGCAGGCCCGCGTTGGCGAACCGCCCTGCACGATACATCGAATGCCGCCGGACGCGTCAACGCCCCATGCACAGGCATCCGCCGGACGCGCGCCTTGCTCGCACACGTCGTCGCAATGCCTCGGTAGAGCCGAGCTCGCTCGGCTGAAGCGTGGAAAGGGGCAAGTGCAGCGGAGCAAGCTCCGCTCTGCGAAGGCCGGCCTCGTTGAGCGAGTCGATTCGCGCTTCGTAGAGCCGGGCTCGCTCGGCTGCAGCGTCGACAAGGGCAAGCGCAGCGGAGCAAGCTCCGCTCTACGGAAGGCGCCGCTCGTTGTGCGCGTACGCCGCAAGCATCACGGTGCGACGGCGTCGCCACCGAGGGCCTGGTAGACCGCCACCTGGGCATTGAGTCGCGCGAGCTGGACCTCGGCCGCGGCGGTCTCGGCCGCGCGTCGTCGTTCCTGCGCATCGAGCCAGCTGCGCAGGGCGACCGCACCGGCCTTGTAGCGCACTTCGTAGAGCCGCTCCGCCGTGCGCGCGGCGGCGAGCGATTGCGCGAGATAATCGGCGCGAGCGGCCAGCGTCTCGCGCGCGGCGAGCGCGTTGGCGGTGTCGGCGAGTGCCTGGTAGAGCGCCTGGCGGAAGCCGACCACCGCTTCCTCGTACTGCGTCTTGGCGACCGCGATGTCGAGGCCGCGCTGGTGCAGGTTGAGGAACGGCAGCGACAGGCCCGCACCGAGCGTGCCGATCGGATTCTTCAGCACGTCGCCGAGGGCGATTCCGCCCGAACTCGCGCCGGCGGTCAGGCTGATCGACGGATACCAGCTCGCGCGCGTCGCATCAACGCCGGCCAGGGTCGCGCGCAGGCGCAGCTCGGCCGCGCGCAGGTCCGGACGGCGCGCGAGCAGGTC
>JAFLDX010000271.1 GCA_017302215.1 Lysobacterales bacterium | reverse complement strand
AGCCTGCCCGCCGGCGCGATCGCCGACGCCGAGGTGCGCCGGCTCGCCGCGCGCGACGTCGCCGATGCGCTCGGCCTGCCGATCGGCAACGCCGTCGACTTCTGGACCGAGGCCTCGCTGTTCTCGCAGGCCGGCCATACCGCCATCGTGTACGGTCCGGGCGACATCGCCCAGGCACACACGGCCGACGAATGGGTCGAGCTCGGGCAGCTCGCGCAATACGCCACCACCGTGCACGGGATCATCGATGATGGAAACGCATAGGCAGACGCGCCAGACGATCGTGCGCCTGCTCTCCAGCATGGCCAGCGCGAAGGAAATCTCGCAGTACCTCAAGCGCTTCTCGCAGCTCGACGCGAAGCGCTTCGCCGTGGTCAAGGTCGGCGGCGCCGTGCTGCGCGACGACCTCGAGGCACTGACCTCGTCGCTGGCCTTCCTGCAGGAAGTCGGCCTCACCCCGATCGTCGTGCACGGCGCCGGACCGCAGCTCGACGAGGAACTGGCCGCGGCCGGCATCGGGAAGCAGACGGTCAACGGCCTGCGCGTGACCTCGGCCGAGGCGCTCGCGATCGTGCGGCGCGTGTTCCAGGCGCAGAACCTCAAGCTCGTCGAGGCCCTGCAGGCCGGGGACGCGCGCGCGACCTCGATCATGTCGGGCGTGTTCGAGGCCGAGTTCCTCGATCGCGACACCTACGGCTTGGTCGGGCGCGTCACGCGCGTCAACCTCGCGCCGATCGAAGCGAGCCTCAATGCCGGCTCGATCCCGGTCATCGCGAGCATGGGCGAGACGGCCGGCGGCCAGATCCTCAACGTCAACGCCGACTTCGCGGCGAACGAGCTCGTGCAGGTGCTGCAGCCGTACAAGATCATCTTCCTGACCGGCACGGGCGGCCTGCTCGACGACCAGGGCAGGGTGATCGACTCGATCAACCTTTCGACCGAGTACGACCACCTGATCGCGCAACCGTGGATCAACGGCGGCATGCGCGTGAAGATCGAGCAGATCAAGGACCTGCTCGATCGCCTGCCGCTGACTTCGTCGGTGTCGATCACCAAGCCGGCCGAGCTCGCCAAGGAGCTGTTCACGCACAAGGGCTCGGGCACGCTCGTGCGGCGCGGCGAGAAGGTGCTGCGCGCGACCTCTTGGGACGAACTCGACCTCGTGCGCCTGCGCGAGCTGATCGAGTCGAGCTTCGGTCGCACACTCGTCGACGACTATTTCGCGCGCACGCCGCTGTTCCGCGCCTACGTCAGCGAGAACTACCGCACCGCGCTGATCCTGACCGAGGAGGAAGGCGTCGCCTACCTCGACAAGTTCGCCGTGCTCGACGACGCGCAGGGCGAGGGCCTCGGCCGCGCGGTCTGGCAGGTCATGCGCGAGGAAAACCCGCGCCTGTTCTGGCGTTCGCGCCACGGCAACCCGGTCAATCCGTTCTACTACGCCGAATCGGATGGTTGCTGGAAGCAGGAGAAGTGGAAGGTGTTCTGGTACGGCATCGACGACTTCGATCGGATCCGCCGCTGCGTTGCCCACTGCGCGACGCGCGCACCGACCCTGCTCGGCTGAGGCGCATGGAGACCGCTGCATGACTGCGAAGAAGACCGTCGGCATCGTCGGTGCGCGCGGCCACACCGGCGCCGAGCTGATCCGGCTCGTGGCCGGCCACGCGGGCCTCGAACTCGCCTTCGTGTCGTCGCGCGAGCTCGACGGCCAGCTCGTCTCGGCCCAGGTCGATGCGTACGCCGGCACGCTGCGCTACGAGAACCTCGATGCCGCGGCGGTCGCCGCGAAAGGTGCCGACGCGGTCGTGCTCGCGCTGCCGAACGGCAAGGCCGCCGACTACGTGGCCGCCATCGACGCATCGGTGCCGGCGAGCGTCGTCGTCGACCTGTCGGCCGACTTCCGCTTCGATCCATCGTGGTACTACGGCCTGCCCGAACTGACGCGCGCGCGCGGGCACGGCCAGCGCCGCATCAGCAACCCGGGCTGCTATGCGACCGCGATGCAGCTCGCGATCGCGCCGCTCGCCGATCGCCTCGCCGCGCCGCCGCAGTGCTTTGGCGTGTCCGGCTACTCCGGTGCGGGCACCACGCCGTCGGACCGGAACGATGTCGCCAAGCTGCGCGACAACCTGATGCCGTATGCGCTGGTCGACCACGTGCACGAGCGCGAGGTGTCGCGCCAGCTCGGCCTGCCGGTCGAGTTCATGCCGCATGTCGCACCGCATTTCCGCGGCATCACGATGACCGTCAACCTGTGGTTGCGCGAGCCGATGACCCACGAGGCGATCCGCGCGCTGTACGCGCAGCGCTACGCCGCCGAACCGCTCGTCGCCATCGTCGACGAGGCACCGTGGGTCAGCCGCATCGCGGGGCGCCACGGCGTCGAGATCGGCGGTTTCGCGGTCGCGCCGGGCGGTCGCCGCGTCGTCGTCGTGGCCACGCTCGACAACCTGCTCAAGGGCGCGGCGACCCAGGCCCTGCAGAACCTCAACCTCGCCCTCGGCTTCGACGAGTTCAGCGGCATTCCGCTCGAAGCCGCCACCACGGAGGCCGCGGCATGAGCGGATTGCTCTGGCAGAAGTCGGGCGTCGAGGTCGACGCGCGCATCATGCGCTTCCTCGCCGGCAACGACGTGATCCTCGATCGCGAGTTCTTCCTGTACGACATCACGGCGAGCAAGGCGCATGTCGAAGGGCTCGAGCGCATCGGCATCGTCGCGGCCGACGAGGCGCGTGCACTCGAGCGCGAACTCGACGCGCTGGCCGCGGATTTCCGCAATGGCGACTTCGTGCTCGACGAGCGCCACGAGGACGGCCATTCGGCGATCGAGGCGCGCCTGACCGAACGCCTCGGCGACGCCGGCCGGCGCGTGCACACCGGGCGCAGCCGCAACGACCAGATCCTCGTCGCGACGCGACTCTGGCTCAAGGCGAACCTGGCCGAACTCGGCTCGACCTGCCGCGCGGTCGCCGCCGCCTGCCTCGATCGCGCCGCGCGCGAAGCCTTGCCGATGCCTGGCTACACGCACATCCAGCGCGCCGTCGTCTCGTCGACCGCGATGTGGTTCGCCGGCTTCGCCGAGGCCTTCATCGACGACGCCTGGCGCGCGCGCCAGACTTTCGACCTGGTCGACTGCAACCCGCTCGGCACGGCCGCCGGTTACGGCGTCAACCTCGCGCTCGACCGCGACCACACGACCGATGTGCTCGGTTTCGCACGCCTGCAGGTCAGCCCCGTGTACGCGCAACTCTCGCGCGGCAAGTTCGAGATCGCCGCGCTCGACGCACTCGGCGCGGCCTTGCTCGACCTGCGTCGCCTCGCCTGGGACCTGTCGCTGTTCACGACCGCCGAATTCGGCTTCGTGCGTCTGCCGTCGCGCTACACGACCGGCAGCTCGATCATGCCGAACAAGCGCAATCCCGACGTCGTCGAGCTCATGCGCGCGAGCTATGCGAGCGTGGCCGCCGCGCGCGTCGAGATCGAGAACCTGCTGTCGCTGCCGTCGGGCTACCAGCGCGACCTGCAGCTCGGCAAGGGCTCGATCGTGCACGGCTTCGGCCAGGGCCTCGCCGCGCTGGCCCTGCTGCCGGACCTGCTCGCCGGACTCGAATGGAACGAGGCGGCGATGCGCGCGGCGATCGAGCCGTCGATGCACGCGACCGACGTCGCGATCGAGGCCGCGGTCGCCGGCGTGCCGTTCCGCGATGCGTATCGCGCGGCGGCCGATGCTTCGGCGCAGAGCGGGACGGGGCGCACGCCCGAGTCGAGCCTCGCC
>JAFLDX010000028.1 GCA_017302215.1 Lysobacterales bacterium | reverse complement strand
TGTTGCAGGGACCGTCTTGCGTCTTGTCGTATGCTGTTTCATGGGCTCGCCCTCGCTGTCGTTGGCAACGCAAAGATGCCACCGTGGCGCATCGACGCCTCGGCGGGGGCGAGTCCATCCAATTACAGGGCGAGAAGGCGTTCGACGTTGCGCGTGGAGGCTGCGGCGATCGCCATCGCGCACATGGTGCGCTCCTACAGGGCGAAAAGGCGCTCGGCGTTGCGCGTCGTGGCGGCGGCGATCTCGCCCGGGTCGGTACCGCGCAGGCGGGCGATGCAGTCGAGCACCTCGACGAGGTGCGCCGGTTCGTTGCGCTCGCCGCGATGCGTGGCGAGGGGCTGGTCGGGCGCATCGGTCTCGAGCAGCAGGAACTCGAGCGGCATCGTCGCCGCGATGCCGCGCAGGCGCTGCGCGCGTTCGTAGGTCAGCGGCCCGCCCAGTCCGATCAGGAAGCCGAGGTCCCACAGCCGGGCGGCTTGCTCGGGGCTGCCGGAGAAGCTGTGCACGACGCCGTGCAGGCCGCCGACGCGTCGGATCGCGGCGATGACATCGTCGACGGCCTTGCGCGCGTGCAGGATGACCGGGCGGTCGAGCGATCGTGCGAGTTCGAGCTGGCCGATGAAGTAGCGCGTCTGCGAGGCGCGGTCGAGTCCCTCGACGTGATAGTCGAGGCCGCACTCGCCGACTGCCACGCAGTCCGGGCGTGCGGCCCAGGTGGCGAGCGCATCGAGATCGTCCGGGACGTGCGCGTCGAGATACATCGGGTGCAGGCCGTAGGCCGGATGCAGCCCCGGCGTGTCGGCACACAGGACACCGAGCGGCGCCCAGCCGGCCGCGGCGATCGCCGGGATGATCTGGCGACGCACGCCGCATGCGCGAGCCCGCGCGACCACGGCGGTGCGATCGGCGTCGAACTCGGCGGCGTCGAGATGCGAATGGCTGTCGACGAGATCGTGCATGCGCCCGGACGATACCTGCGGGGGTGAGCTTGCGGTCGACGCCCGGCGCGCTGCTCAGCGCGCGACGAGCCAGGCGGCGAGGCCGAGGAACATCGCCAGGCTGACGACGTCGGTGGCCTTGGTCAGGAAGATGCTCGACGCGGTGGCCGGGTCGGCGCCGAAACGCTGCAGCACCTGCGGCACGCCGGCACCGACCAGCCCGGCGACGGCGCAGCTGCTCGCCATCGCCGCCCACGTGATGAAGGCGAGCATCGGTGCATCGGGGTTGCCCTGGAAGTGCGCCAGCAGGTACATGGCCAGTGCGCCGAGCAGTCCGGTCAACGAACCATTGATGAAACCGAGCCAGGCTTCCTTGCCGAGCAGGCGCCAGCCCTGGCCCGGCTTGAGCTCGCCGAACATCATGCCGCGCAGGGTGACGGCCAGCGCCTGGCAACCGGTGTTGTTGCACTGGTCCGACAGCACCGGCAGGAACACGGCGAGCAGGACGATCTGGTTGATCGTGTCCTGGAACAGGCCGACCACGGTGGCCGTGATGAAGGTCGCGACGAGGTTGAGCTGCAGCCACGGGTGTCGGAAGCGCAGGCTGCGCGCCCACGAGGTGCTGAGGCGTTCTTCCTTCTCGACGCCGACCATCGAGCCGGCCTGCGCGCTGATCTCGAAGGCCTGCTCGGCGAACAGAACCGAACCGCGCACGACGCCGATCAGGCGGCCGGAGGCGTCGCACACCGGATAGACCGGATAGTGCCGGTGCACGACCTCCCGCATCGCGTCGATCACGTCGATTTCCGGGCGCAGCGAGAACGGTCGCGCGACCATGATCGCGTCGAGGCGCTGGTCGGGCGCGGCGAACACCATTTCGCGGAACGTGACGACCCCGGTCAGGTGACCGGCATCGTCGACCACGAAGACATACGTCATCAGCGTGCGCGTCGCGACCGGACGCAGGCGATCGAGCACATCCGAAACGCGCGCGTCCGCGGCGAATACCGCCGGGGGCGGCTCCATGATGCGTCCGACCGAGCCGACCGGCCAGTTGCGGTTCTCGTGCCATTGCTCGAAGTCGTCGCTCGCAGTGGCGGCGATGCGCGTGCGGCGGTCAGGACTGAAGCGGTCGAGGATCGCCAGCGCACGGCCGGGACCCAGGGCAAGCAGGACATCGCCGATGGCTGCGTCGGAGAGGGCGGAAAGGCGTCGCGCGGCCGCGTCGGCGTCGAGTTCGCGCAGTTCGTCGATCGGCGGGACGGGCTCCTGCATGGACGCGTGGACCTCGGAAGCTGCGGGCGCCGCGGACCGGCGGTGCGCGGCGCGATGGCGATGCGGGCGGGGATGCTACCCCGAAGACCGCAACGGCAACAGCCGTTCGAACGGGTGGCGCGATGCGTATCGCAGCGCGTCAACACGGATTGGGGGTCCGTTCATCGAGCGCTTGCGAAGCTCGCCGCCCAATGGAGGACGACCCGTCCATCGAGCGGAGATCCCGACCATGACCCTGCGATCACTCGTCGCGATGCTGGCCCTCGTCGTGCTGGCGGGCTGCGCGACGTATCCGGACTACGCGTACGGACCGGGCTACCGTCCGCGGGACGACGTGCGCTACTACGATCCGCGCACCTACGACCGTCGGATGTGCGGCGACTGCGGAGAAATCGTCGAGATCGACCGCGTTCGCCTGCGTGACCGCGCGAGCGGCGGTGGCGCGGTGCTCGGTGCGATCATCGGCGGCGTACTCGGCAACACGATCGGCCGCGGCGACGGGCGTCGCGCGGCGACCGTCGCGGGCGCCGTCGCGGGCGGCTTCGCCGGCAACGCGATTGAACGCGATTCGAATGACGCGGGCATGGCGCGCTATGCATGGCGCATCACCGTTCGCCTCGACGACGGTCGCTGGGCGGATGTCGTGCAGCGCGATCCTCGCGACCTGCGTCGCGGTGACCGCGTTGTGGTCCGCGACCACACCGTCTACCGCATCCGCTGATCGGCGAGCGATCGCCAGTTCCCGCACTCGACCCAGACAGGAGATCACCATGTTCAAGAACACGCTGGCCGCAGGCATCGTCACGCTCGCCCTCGCCGCCCTTGCGCCGACCCAGAGCGCGCAGGCCCGCGACGGCTACTACCGCGGCTGCGACGATTGCGGCCGCATCGTGCGCATCGAGTCGGCTGGCCGGCGCGACAACCGCGTCGGCGGCGGTACCGTGCTCGGCGCGATCGTCGGCGGCGCGCTCGGCAACCAGGTCGGCAAGGGCGATGGGCGCAAGGCCGCCACGATCGCCGGCGCGGTCGCCGGTGGCGCGATCGGGCACAACATCGAGAAGGATCGTCGTCGTTCGAACTACTCGTATCGTGTCTCGGTGCGCATGGATCGGGACGGTCGCGTGCGTACCTACGACCAATACGACACGTACGGGCTGCGCCGCGGTGACCGCGTGTACATCAGTGGCGGGGAAGTGCTTCCCGCACGTTGAACGTCCCAGTCCCCGACCGAACGAAAACGCCGGCATCAAGCCGGCGTTTTCGTTTCAGCGGGCGCGATCGCCGCCGCCGTGCCGTCAGTTGATGCGGTAGAAGCTGTGCGCGCCGATCACGGCCACGCGCTGCCCCTTGGCCCAGTTCGGCGAAGCGAACTCCTCGGCGACGAAATGATCCGCGTCCGGCACGACGAACTTGCGCTTGGCGTCGGGCAGGTCCCACATCTGCAGCATGTGGTCGGCGACCAGCCAGGCCTTCTTCCATGCATCCGGATTGCGCAGCATGTAGTTCTTGTTCGTCGTCGACAACGCGAACTGGCCCGGTGCGCCGACCACGCGGCAGATGTCGCCGCCCCAGCGCCCGCTCTCGCGTCGTCGCATGGCGACCTCGGCGACCGCGGACTGCCCGAGCTGCGATTCGCTGCGGGCCTCGAGGTACACCATCGCGGCCAGGCAGGTCCTGTCGGCATCGTGTTGCGGCATGACCGAGGCCAGCCAGAGCAACCAGGCGAGTTTCATCTGCAGCAATCTCCTCGTTCCTTGCGCGACGACCGCGCCGGCATCCGCTTCGGGGCGGGCGCGTGGCGTGGTCGTCGCGCGAACCTGCCGGGGACCGCCTTCGTCGACGGCACGCCCGCGGGTTCTGCATGCGCGGGAGCCCGGCGTGTGGCCGCGGCTCCCGAACGGTTTGCGGATTTTCCCGGACCGGCGCGCACGCGCTGCTGCAGTCCCGCCGGTTCTGTCGTCTGCCTGTCGCGGCAGTCGTTATGGCCCGGCTTTCGATGGAACGTCGCGGATGAAGCCTTGTTCCTTGCGGCGACGTTATTCTTTCGTTGACTCGATGCGAGTCGGTGAAGGTGCGCGCAGGGTACGCGAACGCATCGTCGCTGTCATGTGCCAGAAGCGGCTTCCTGAACAATGCATTCAGGATCGATGAAATAAGACATTTTTAATCAATGTATACGAAGTAAAATATCTTCGCACATCATCGATCAGTCGGGCTTGTATCCGTAGAAGCCTTCGAGGATCGTGCGGTTGCCGGCGTACTCGCCGGCTTGCGCCGCGACGAACTTGCTGATGCCGAGTTCGAGGAGCAGTCCGGCCAGCTCGGGGGCATCGCCCAGCTTCAGCAGGGCATCACGTACCTTGTCACGCACCTCGGCCGGCACCTCCGGTGCGGCGAGTACGGCGGGGCCCGGGAATGTCCGCGAGGTCTGGATCGCGGCGAGGTTCGGATAGGTGTCCTTGAGCCATGTCGGCACGATGGCCGCATCGGCTTCGCCGCCGAAGACCATCTGCACGCCGTCGCGCCACGAGCGCGCCGCCGAGAGGAACCTGGGTTGCTCGACCGGATTCGGGTAGAACTGCGCGAGCAGCGCGTAGCCGAGACTCGGTGCCGCCATCGTCGCGATCGACTTGCCCTGCAGGCTGTCCGGCTTCCTGCCTTCGTAGTCGAGGTTGGCGAGCAGGGTGTAGCTGGTCGGTTCAGCGGTGCGTACGAGCGGCAGGAAGCCGCTGCGCGCGATGCGGTAGTCGGCGAAATGCGCCTCGTCGTACGAGAAGTCGGTGCTGGCCGGCTTCAGGATGTTGCGCCAGTACGACCCGTAGTTCGCCGGGGTCACGAGGACGAACTTCTCACCGGTTTCGCGCCCGAGGTAGTCGAGCAGCGGCTTGTAGATTTCGCGCGCGGCATCCGGCGCGTAGATCGGCTCGGCGGTGAAGCGGTACTCGACGGCGCAGGCGTCCTGGCCGACGAGGGTCATTGCACATGCCGTCGCGAGCAGCAGATGGAGCGACCTTGGCAGCACGTTCATGGAATCCTCCGCGTGGCTTCGTCGACGGAAGGCCGATCGGACGAGAAATCCAAGCAACTATCGCGCCAGAGTGGAAAATGCACGGACTGTCGAGACCTGCGAACCGCCGGCCACGGTCAATGCCGCATCGGCCTCGCCGCCTTCGTCGATGACCGCCAGCGCGTGGCCGATTCCGTCAGCGGTTGTCGCAGCGTAGAGCACGCGACCGCAACGCGTGGCCGCATCGCCGTGGCCGGCGAGCACCGCGTCGCCGGGTCGCGTCGTCGTCGATGCGGGGAAGACGAGGTGACGCAGATGCCGCTTGTTGCCGCCGCGGTAGTGCAGGCGGGCGACGATTTCCTGGCCGGGGTAGCAGCCCTTGCCGAGACTGGCCGCGCCGATACGACCGAGATCGAGCGCCGCAGCGACGAACTCGCCGGCGAGCGGCGCATCGAGCCACGGCAATCCGGCGTGGATGCCTGCGAGGAGCAACGTCTCGCGCGCGCGGCCGTCGTCATCGACCGCGGCCGTCGCGTCGGGTGACAGCACGATGCGCGTGCCGGGCGTCGCGGCGAGCGCGAACGCGCCGGACAGGGAATCGTCGGCGAGTACACCGGGCGCGGGCGGCGCAGCCGTGTCCAGAAGCACGTGCCAGTCGGGCGGCGTGCGGATCCCGACCTTGCTGCGCAGGACGAAGCGGGCCAGTTCGCCGGCCAGTGCAGCGGCATCGCCGAGCGGCAGCCATGCGAGCAGCTGCTGCGGGCTCGCCATGAGCAGCGCGAACACGTGGCGCACGCGGCCCTGCGCATCGAGCCAGGCGCTCCATTGCCACGCGCCCGGTTCGAGCGTGGAGACGTCGCTGGCGAACTGCGCCTGAGCGAACGCAACTGCCTCGCGACCCGAGATTTCGGCGAGCGCGGCGGCGACGATGCGGACCGGAACGTCGGGCGGCATGGGCGGTGAGCAGGCCAGGCGGGGCGCGCAGCCTAGCACTGCGCGCTGCCTGCGGTTGTCAGGGTGGCGCCGCGGTTGTTAACATTTCCGGCGCTTTCGAGCCCATGTCCCAGCCGAATCCACCAATGCGAACCGGGGTGCCCGAGCCGACTCCAGCCGAGGCGGACGTTCCGACGCGCACGGAGCCGGCGCCGGTCGAAGTCGGCGGACGCGATGGGCCGGAGCCCACGCGCTACGGTGACTGGGAAAAGAACGGACGCTGCATCGACTTCTGACCAGGAAGTCGCACCACCCGTCCCGATGCCAGCCCACGCGCGAGCACAAGGCCAGCCCATGCCACATACCGCCCGACCGCTGTCCCCCCACCTGCAGGTCTACCGCTGGCAGATCCAGATGGTGACCTCGATCGTGCATCGCGCGACCGGCATCGCGCTGGCCGTCGGCAGCCTGCTCGTCGTCGGTGCGCTGCTTGCCCTCGCGTCCGGGCCCGAATCATGGGCGTGCGTCACCCGGCATGCCGGCGCCTGGTACGGCCTCGTCTTCCTGTTCGGCTGGACCTGGGCGCTCGCCTACCACCTGCTCAACGGCGTGCGCCATCTCGTGCAGGACGCCGGCTTCGGCTATGCGATCTCCCAGTTCGTGCGCAACGGCTGGCTCGTCGTGTTCGGCAGTTTCATCCTGACGGCTGCGACATGGGGCGTGCTGGCTGCCCGCGGGGTGTTCGCATGAGCACGCCGAACCGCCTGCGCTCGCCGCTCAAGAGGGCCATCGGCCTCGGTTCCGCGAAGTACGGAACGCAGCACTTCGTCGTCCAGCGGATCAGCGCAGTCGCGCTCTTTTTCCTCGTGATCTACGTGGTCGGGTTGCTCGTCAGCCTCGTCGGGGCCGATTACGCGACCGCGCGCGCCACGGTCGCCCACCCCTGCCACGCCGTGCTGCTCTGCGCGTTCCTGGTCGCGATGTTCTGGCATGCCCAGCTCGGACTGCAGGTCGTGATCGAGGATTACGTGCACGCGCCGGGCCTCGCTCTCGTCGTGCAGATGCTCGTGCGTTTCGCCTGCGTGCTGGCTGCGTTGGCCGGCCTGTTCGCCATCGTCCGCATCGCCGCAGGGGCCAGCGCATGAGCGCCTATCCGATCCAGGAACACACCTATGACATGGTCGTGGTCGGTGCCGGCGGTGCCGGCCTGCGCGCGACCTTCGGTCTCGCCTCGAAGGGGTTGAAGACCGTCTGCATCAGCAAGGTCTTCCCGACGCGTTCGCATACCGTGGCGGCGCAGGGCGGCATTTCGGCAGCACTCGGCAACATGGGCGAGGACGACTGGCGCTACCACTTCTACGACACGATCAAGGGCTCCGACTGGCTCGGCGACCAGGACGCGATCGAATACATGTGCAAGGAAGCACCGGCCGCGATCATCGAACTCGAGCACTACGGCCTGCCGTTCTCGCGCACCGAGGACGGGCGCATCTACCAGCGCCCGTTCGGCGGCATGACCACTCGCTACGGCGAGGGCCCGCCCGCGCAGCGCACCTGCGCCGCAGCCGACCGCACCGGCCACGCGATGCTGCACACGCTCTACCAGCAGTCGCTCGCGCACGACGCGCAGTTCATGATCGAGTACTTCGCGCTCGACCTGATCTGGGATGAGGAAGGCGTCTGCCGTGGCGTGCTCGCGCTCGACATGGCCGAAGGCACGTTGCACCTGTTCCGCGCACACGGCGTGGTGCTCGCGACCGGCGGGTACGGTCGCGCCTACTTCAGTGCGACGTCGGCGCATACCTGCACCGGTGACGGTGGCGGCCTCGTGTTGCGTTCGGGCCTGGCCCTGCAGGACATGGAGTTCGTCCAGTTCCATCCGACCGGCATCTACGGCGCGGGTTGCCTCATCACCGAGGGCGTGCGCGGCGAAGGCGGCATCCTGCGCAATTCGAGCGGCGAGCGCTTCATGGAGCGCTACGCGCCGCACTACAAGGACCTCGCCTCGCGCGACGTCGTGTCGCGCTCGATGACCATCGAGATCCGCGAGGGGCGCGGCGTAGGCGAGCACAAGGACCACATCCTGCTCGACCTGACCCACCTCGGTCCCGAGGTCATCCACGAAAAGCTGCCCGGCATCGCCGAGAGCGCGCGCATCTTCGCCGGCGTCGATGTCGCAAGGCAGCCGATCCCGGTGTTGCCGACCGTGCACTACAACATGGGCGGCATTCCGACCAACTACCACGGCGAGGTCGTGCAGAAGGTCGGCGACGATCCCGACCGCGTCGTGCAGGGCCTGTACGCGATCGGCGAGGCGGCCTGTGTCTCGGTGCACGGTGCCAACCGGCTCGGCTCGAACTCGCTGCTCGACCTGGTCGTGTTCGGCCGCGCGGTGGCCAACCGCTGCGCCGATACGATCCGCCCCGGGGCGCCGCACAAGCGCCTGCCGGCCTCCGCCTGCGACAAGGCGCTGGCCAACCTCGATCGCCTGCGCAACGCGAACGGCTCCTCGCCGACCGCCGACATCCGCCTCGAGATGCAGCGCACGATGCAGAGCGACGCGGCCGTGTTCCGCACCTCGAAGACGCTGGCCGAAGGTTGCGCGAAGATGGCGAAGATCTTCACGCGCTTCGAGGACGTCCGCGTCAGCGACCGCTCGCTGGTATGGAACTCGGACCTCATCGAGACCTACGAGCTGCAGAACCTGCTCTACAACGCGGTCGCGACGATCAATTCGGCCGAGCAGCGCCATGAAAGCCGCGGCGCGCATGCGCACGAGGACTATCCGGAGCGCGACGACGTGAACTGGCAGAAACACACGCTGGTCACGGTCGATGCGAAGGGGACGCCCGCGTTCGATTTCCGCCCGGTGCACATGAACACGCTGAGCGACGACGTGCAGCCGGTGCCGCCGAAGGCGCGCGTGTATTGAGGCACGGCTTGGCATCGGGAAGTTCGGGGCGAGTGGCATCGCGGCTGAAGCCGCTCCCACCGTGTCGATGCCACGTGGGAGCGGCTTCAGCCGCGATGGGGTTGACAGGGGTTGTCGTTGGACTGCCTCGATCTGCGGTACCGGCGCTTTGCAGACGGTTGGCTTTCGGGAGCAGACTTCGATGAGCGTTGTACCGGCGCTTTCCAGAGGGTCGGTTTTGGAGAGCAGACTGCGATGAGCGTTGTACCGGCGCTTTCCAGACGGTTGGTTTTAGAGAGCAGACTGCGATGAGCGTTGTACCGGCGCTTTCCAGACGGTTGGTTTTTGAATCTACGGCGGGGTGAAGCAGACGTGGCGGAATTCAAGCTCCCGAAGAACTCGCGCGTGCAGCCCGGCAAGCGTTTCCCGGCGACGCCCGGTGCGAAGGCCGTGCGCGAGTTTCGCGTGTACCGCTGGAACCCCGATGACGGCGCCAACCCGCGCCTCGACACCTACGAGGTCGACCTGGCGAGCTGCGGGCCGATGGTTCTCGACGCGCTGATCAAGATCAAGAACGAGATCGACCCGACCCTGACCTTCCGCCGCTCGTGCCGCGAGGGCATCTGCGGTTCGTGCGCGATGAACATCGACGGCACGAACACGCTCGCCTGCACGAAGGCCATCGAGGACTGCGGCAAGGGCGATGTCGAGATCTATCCGCTGCCGCACATGCCGGTGGTCAAGGACCTCGTCCCGGACCTGACCCACTTCTACGCGCAGTACGCCTCGATCAAGCCGTGGCTGCGCACGCAGAGCGCGGCACCGCCGAAGGAGCGCCTGCAGTCGAAGGCCGACCGCGCGCATCTCGACGGCCTGTACGAATGCATTCTCTGCGCGTGCTGCTCGACGAGTTGCCCGAGTTACTGGTGGAACGGTGACCGCTATCTCGGCCCGGCGATCCTGCTGCAGGCCTATCGCTGGATCATCGACAGCCGTGACGAGGACACCGGTGCCCGCCTCGACGACCTCGAGGATCCGTTCAAGCTCTACCGCTGCCACACGATCATGAACTGCGCGCGCACGTGCCCGAAAGGCCTCAACCCGGCCAAGGCGATCGCCGAAATCAAGAAGATGATGGTCGAGCGGCGCGCCTGAGCGGCCGCCCGGATGGAGATCGGAGGAAACCCGCACGTGAACGCGATCCTGCTCCCGCTGCTGGCGATGGTCGGCCTCGTCTTCGTCGTCTGGATCACGATGTTCGTGCGCCGGGTCGACGAGATGCGCCGTCGGCGCATCGATGTCGAGCAGCTGGCGACCTCCGCCGAGATCACGCGCCTGCTCGACGACCGGCGTGCCGCCGACAACTTCCGCAACCTGTTCGAACTGCCCGTGCTGTTCTTCGCCGGCGTGCTCGCCGCGGTGGCCACCGGTGCGGTCGATGCGGTGCTGGTCGGACTGGCCTGGGCTTTCGTCGCCCTGCGCGCCGTGCACAGTCTCGTGCACTGCACGTACAACCGCGTCATGCACCGTTTCCTCGCCTACCTCGCATCGGCCATCGTCCTGCTCGCCATGTGGGTCCGGCTTGCATTGGCCTGGCTGGCGTGAGCACGGAACTCGCGCGCCTGCGCTGGCGGTGTCGCCGCGGGACGCGCGAGCTCGACCAGATGCTCGGTGGCTGGCTGGAGGAGCGTCATGCCGGTGCGCCACTGCCGGCGCGACAGGCGTTCGCGCGCCTGCTCGAGCATGCCGATCCCGATCTGTGGAACTGGCTGCTCGGCAACGGCGCGCCGGTCGACAAGGACGAAGCCCTGCTCATCGATGAGATCCGCACCGGCCATCGCGTTTGACTATCGACCGTCGCGACGACTCGCCGTCGCGGCCGGACTCTTGGCGGCTCTCGCCGTCCTCTGCGTGCTGCTGAGCGGATTGCCGATCGGGTTGCGTGCGTTGCTCGTGGTCGCGGTGCCCTTGCATGCGCTCGTCACGCTGCGGCGCTTCCTCGCGCCGCCCTGGGTGCGCATCGCACACGATGCCGGCGGCTGGCGTCTCGTCGATCGTGCCGGCGAGGCGATGGCGACGACGCTGGCCGGTCACGTCCGGCTCGGACCGCTGCTCGTACTCGACTTCGCGACGCCGGAACGGCCCCGCTTCCATTGCGTGCTGACTCCCGACGTCAGCGATGCGGACACGCGCCGACGCCTGCATCTGGTCCTCGCGCGTGGCAGCGACGCGTCCACCGCATGAGGCGCTGGAGGTCGGCTGCCCGACGGTGATCCAGCGCGCAATCGCGCGCACCGGCAGCGGAGTAAGATCGCCGCGACCGCATATGGACACTCCGCCTCCCGCGCCCGCCGCCGATCCCGATGCGTTGTTCGCCGAGGTGTACCGGCGCCTCAAGGCCATGGCCAGCCGCCAGCTGGCCGGCCATGAGCGTGGCACGCTCGACACCACGGCGGTCGTCCACGAGCTGTACCTGCGCATGGGTGCCCGCCAGGGCCTCGCCTTCGCCGAGCAGCAGCAATTCTTCGCCTATGCCGCGCGTGCGATGCGCCACCTGCTCGTGGACCGCGCGCGCGAACGTCTGAGTCAGCGTGCCGGCGGCGGCTGGATCGCGACGACGCTCGACGCCGAGGACGACGGCCTCGCCATCGCCAGCGCCGAACAGGCACTGCAACTGGACGCCGCGCTCGCCGAACTCGAACGCGTCGACGCGCGGGCCGCGCGCGTCGTCGAACTGCGCTACTTCTCGGGTCTCGCGCTCGAACAGGTCGCCGACATGCTCGGCCTCGCGCGCGCCACGGTCGTGCGCGACTGGCGCTTCGCGCGCTCGTTTCTGCACGACCGCATCGATTGATCCGTTTCGCCCGGTTTCCGCGTTCCACGCAACCATGCACGAGCCGCCCGCCGCCGACACGCGCAGACCGCCGGATGCCGACCGATACGCCCGCCTGCGCGCAGCGTTCGAGGTGCTCTGTGCGCTGGCGCCGGACGCGCAGGAAGACTGGCTGTGCGCCCGCGACGGGTTGGCGGACGACGAGCGCGTCCAGTTGCGGCGCTGGCTCGCGGCGGATGCCGGCGAGGGCTGGCTCGAGACGCCCGTGGGCGGTCATGCCGTGCACATCGGCGATGCCGTCGGCAGCGACGATCGTGGCGTCGTCGGCCAGTCGATCGGCGGCTTCCGCCTCGCGCGCGTGCTCGGCCGAGGCGGCATGGCGACCGTGTTCCTCGGCGAGCGCGACGGCGATGGCTACTCCCAGCTGGCGGCAGTCAAGCTCCTGCGCCGCGGCCTCTACTCGGACGTGGAGCAGCGCCTCTTCCAGCGCGAGCGACGCGCGCTCGCGACCCTCTCGCACCACGGCATCGCGCGCCTGATCGACGGCGGCATCACCACGGCCGGAATCCCGTTCCTCGTGATGGAGTATGTCGACGGCGAGCCGATCACTGAATTCGCCGCCGCGAGGCGCCTCGGCGTGACCGCCCGGCTGCACCTGTTCGTCGAGGTCTGCGCGGCGGTCGCAGCGGCCCACCAGCGTCTGATCGTGCATCGCGACATCAAGCCGTCGAACATCCTCGTGACCGCCGCCGGTGCGCCGAAACTGCTCGATTTCGGCATCGCCAAGCTGCTCGATGACGAGATCGACGGCGCCACCGGCACCGGGCTGCCCTTGCTGACACCCGGCTACGCGGCCCCCGAACAGTACGCGCTCGGATCGATCACCACAGCGACCGACGTCTTCGCCCTCGGCGTGCTGCTGCGCGAGCTGCTGGTCGGCCGTACCGGTGCCGACACGCGGCGACCATCGGCCTGCGTCGACGCCGCGTCGATCGCCGCGATGCGCATGCCGGCAACCGAGCGCAGCCTGCGCGCCGCGCTCGACGGCGACCTCGACAACATCGTGCTGAAGGCGATGGCCACCGAGCCGGCGGTGCGGTACGACGGCGCCGCAGCGATGGCCGACGACATCGGCCGGTACCTGCGCCGCGAGCCGGTCTCGGCGCATCCACCGTCCCGGCTGTATCGCGCGCGCAAGTTCGTCGGGCGCCATCGCGGCGGCGTGCTCGGTACCTTGCTCATGCTCGTCGCGGTGTTCGCCGCGCTCGCGGTGGCGCTCTGGCAGGCGCAGATTGCGCGTGCCCAGGCGCGGCGCGCGACCGAGGTCCAGGCGTTCGTCGAGGCGCTGTTCGAACCGATGCGTGACGGCACCGGCCGCGATCAGGCGCCGAGCCTCGACGACCTGCTGCGGCGCGGGCGAACGCGCATCGACGCGCGCGCCCCGGGCGATCCCGGCGTTCGCGCCGACCTGCTTGCGATGTTCGCCCGCATCGACGATACGCTCGGGGCGACGCGCGGCAATCTCGATCTGGCCCGCGATGCCGCCCGTGCGAACGCCATCGCGTACGGCGAGCGCGACGCACGTAGTGTCGCCGCGCATGAACTGCATGCGCGCGTCCTGCGCAAGCTCGGCGACTACGCGGGTGCGCGCGGCGAGCTGGAGCGGCTGCACGCGCTCCTGCGCAGCGGCGACATCGCCGCGCAGGATCATGCGCGCCTGCTCGATGCTCTCGGTGCGCTCGGCAAGGAAACCGGCATGGCGCCGGCCGAGGTCGTCGCCCTCGAGCGCGAGGCGCTGGCCCTGCGCGAGGGCGACGCCGAGGCCGGCAACGACGATCTGGCCACCGGTTACAACAACCTCGGCGCGGCGCTCCTGTTCGCCGGCGACGGCGCGCAGGCAAGGGCCTGGTTCGAGAGGGCGCTGCAGGCGTACCAGGCCGACCACGCGGACAGCCTGGCCGCGGCCAGCGTGTTGCTGAACCTCGGGGTCATCGCCAACGACGAAGGCGACTGGACCGCGGCGCTCGGACGCTATGCCGGTTCCCGCGCGATGCTCGCGCGCATTCCGATCGAACGCCATCCGGTTCTCGTCACGGTCCTGCTGCGCGAGTGCGGCGTGCTCGTCGACATGGAGCGACTCGACGAGGCCGATCGACGCTGTGCCGAGGGCGAAGCCATGGCGCTCGCCGTCCACGGTCGTGGCCACCGGCAGTTCATCGGCGCGCTGAGCCGGCGCGCGCGCCTCGACTTCGCGCATGGACGCGTGGCCGAGGCGCATGCCGACTTCGCCGCGGCGCGCGCGAGCGCCGACGCGATCGAGAGTCCCGAGGACCGTCGCTTCGTGCTCGCCAGCATCGACACGGCGCAGAGCCGGTCGTGGTGGCTCGAGCAGGACTTCGAATCCCTGCGCGATGCGATGCTCGCGTTGTCCTCGTCGTCGCACCCGCGCCTCGGCGCGAACACGATCGGCGCATTCCACTATGCGAGCCTCGCCGCGCTGGCCTGCGCGCGTGCGCCGTCGGATGACTGTGGAGGCGAGGGCGTTCGCCTGGCCGCGGCGGCGCGGGCGCTGGCCGATCCCGCGCTGCGTCGACATGCCCTGTACCTGCCGTCCCTGCTCGCGCTCGCCGAGGCCGATGCCGCCGCGGCCGGCATCGATGTCGGGAGGATCGAGGCGGCGCTCGCCGGCGCATCGGCCGCGTACGCTCCGGCGCACACGGTTCGCGTGCAGGCCTATCGCGTACTCGCCGACGTGCGCCGCGGCCACGGCGACGATGCCGGTGCGGACGCCGACGCGGCGCGCGCAGACCGGCTTGCCGCGTCCCTCGCTGCGACCCATCCGTTGCGATCGCGTCGCATGCCCTGAGCATTTCCCGTCGCACGCGTTGCGTCCGGGCGCGATGTGCAGACCCGCCCCTGCGCATGATCCGGTCGGCCCGCATCCGCCGTTCCACGCTGATGACGAACGCCCGCTGCACACGCACGGGCCAGATGCCCGCCCAACCCGCCGGAGATCCGCCGATGTCCCGCCTGCTCGTGCTCGCCTATGGTGCCGCGTGCTACGCGGTGTTCCTCGTCACGTTCCTGTACGCGATCCCGTTCGTGGCGGGACGCGGGGTGGCGCGCCACATCGACCGCGGCGTCGACTCGCCGGCTCTCGTGGCGTTCGGCATCGATCTCGCCCTGCTCGGGCTGTTCGCCATCCAGCACAGCGGCATGGCGCGGCCCGCGTTCAAGCGCTGGTGGACGCGCTTCGTGCCGACATCCATCGAGCGCAGTACCTACGTGCTGGTCAGCAGCCTTGTGCTGCTCCTGCTGTTCTGGCAGTGGCGTCCGTTGCCGTACCCGGTGTGGATCGTCGACGCACCCGCGGCGCGCGCGTTGCTGTTCGCCGCGTCGGCGCTCGGTTGGCTGCTCGTGCTGTCGAGCACGTTCCTGATCGATCATCTCGACCTGTTTGGTCTGCGGCAGGCGTGGTCGCATGCGTCCCGTCGTCCCTCGTTCGAGGCGCCGTTCGTGACGCGTGCCTTCTATCGCATCGTGCGGCATCCGCTGATGCTCGGCTTCATCGTCGCGTTCTGGGCGACCCCGGAGATGAGCCTCGGACACCTGCTGTTCGCCGTGATGACGACGATCTACATCGTCGTCGCCGTACGGTTCCTCGAAGAGCGCGATCTCGTCGCGCTGCATGGCGAGACCTACCGCGAGTACCAGCGCCGCGTGCCGATGCTGCTGCCATGGCCGAAGCGGCGCGTGGTCGCGCGCGACGCGTCCACGCACTCGCCGGCCACGCGGGCCTGATTGCCCAGGCCCTCGTCGCAGGTTCGTCCCGCGGGTCCGCGCGTGCGGCACGGCTGCGTGATCCGGTTTCGGTGTCGGCAGCGTTCCTCGTCGTGAACCGACCTTCGAGGAAACCGCCATGCCGAAGCATTCGATGCCGACCCGTGTGGTATCGGCCGTTCTCGCCCTTTCGAGTACCGCCGCGGGGCCGGCGTGCGCCGCGATCTATGCGGTCGGCGACATCCCCGGCTGTACACACGCGACCATCCAGTCCGCGATCAACGCCGCCGAGGCGAATCCCGGCGAAGACTTCATCCGCATCCCGCACGACCGCGTGTGGAACAACCTCGCGCTGTCGGTCAATACGTCGCAGATCCTGAGCTTCGAGGGCTACTGGTCGGACTGCAACACGATCGACACGAGCGGGGCGCGAACCACGCTCGACGGCGCAGGCGGCGGCGCGGCGCCCGTGTTGCGCATCGAGGGGAGCGGCCACAACGTCAACTTCGACGCGTTCACGATCCGCAACGGGGATGTCGCCGGCACTGCCGGGAAGGGCGGCGGCATCTGGTACCGCGGCAACGGCACGTTGTTCCTCGCCAATACCTCGGTCATCAACAACACGGCGGGCCTCGGCGGCGGCCTGTATCTCGAAGGCACCGGTGTCGATGCCGTCGTCGTGATCGGCGGCAATGTCGGGATCACCGGCAACACCGCGCGCGCGAGCGGTGGCGGCGTGTTCGCCGAGGCGGTGCGCCTCTACATGACCTCGCCGAACAGCATCATCGCGTTCAACGAGGCGACCGGCTACACGCTCGCGGGCAACACGTTCGGCGGTTTCGGCGGCGGTCTCGTCGTCAACAACACCACGAGCTTCGACGGCTACGCCACGATCGGCAGTGCCGGGGTCGGCGCTTTCGGCGCGATCCACGGCAACACGGCGCGCTACGGCGGCGGCGTGGCCGTGCTCGGCGAGGACGGATCCGACAGGAACAGCCGCTTCTACCTCTATCAGACCCAGGCGGGCATTCCGGCGAAGATCACGCAGAACTTCGCTTCGGTGGGCGGCGGAGCGCTGTACCTCGCGCGTCCGAGTCCGGTTGCCGTGCTGCACAACGCCGCCCTCGAGGACAACGCGGCCGTCGAGGGCTCCGCGATCTACCTCGACGCCGATGGCGACGTGCGCTTCAACTTCGATTGGGAGAACCTTCCCCTGCCCGTGGCCCCGGTCGCGTGCACCGCCGGCTCGCCGTGCGGGCGCATTGCCGGCAACGTCGACCAGGATGCGCAGGGTCAGCCGACCGGCGGAGCGGTTATCCATGCCGGCAACGACGCCTGGCGGCTCGATCTCGGCTGTTCGGTCTCGGCGGTGGAGACCGCAACCGGCCCGCGCGGCATCGTCATCGATGGCAATCGCGGCGGTCGACTCTTCGACCTGTCGTCAATGACTTTTGCCTGCCTGTCGAGTCTGCTGATCACGGGCAATCAAGCCAGCCAGGCGTTGATCCGATCGAGCACGGATGTGGCCACCCTCGTGCAGGACAGCACGATCGCGGGAAATGCGATCGGCGGCTCCGCGGTGTTCGACCTCGGCGACTTCCTCAACCTGCGGCGCACGCTGATCTGGCAACCCGGAACGCTCTCCAAGATCGGCAGCGGCACGTTGCCGAGCGTCGAGTGGATCATCGCCAGCGAAGCGGCGAGTCTCGGCGGCGGCCCCGGCGCGATCGTCGCCGATCCGCGCTTCGTCGATCCCGCGCGCGGCGACTGGCGTCTGCGCGCGGCCTCGCCGGCGATCGACTACGCGCCACCGGTCATGGGCGACGATCGTGACGTCTTCGGCCTGCCGCGTGACCAGAACATGCCGGTGATTCCCGCAGCCGTGCCCGAACGTGTGCGCGACACCGGTGCGTTCGAGCGCCAGTCCTTCGCGCCGATCGTGTTGAACGGGGACTTTGGCGGCGACACGAACCTGTGGTCGCTGCCGGTCGGCCACTCCGGCGACTTCCAGACCGTCAACGCCCCGGGATCGGCGGCCGGCACGGGTTCGGCACAAGTTGCCGGAACGAGCAGCGCCGGTCGCCTGCTCGGCTATGCGCAGTGCATGCATCTGCCCGGTCCGGGCACCTGGGCGCTCAACGGTTCGGCGCGCTCGGAGAGTGCGCAGCTCAGCAATCCGACAGGGCTGATCTGGGAATTGCGGCTCGACGGTGGCGAAGGCTGCGTCGAAGGTCCGATCACGAACGGTGGCGTGCATGCGATCGGTACCGCGTCGAGCGCCGATCAATGGGTGCGTCCTGGCAGCCCGGCGCTGATATCCGTCAACGAGGCCGCATGGACCCACAACACCTCATTGACCGTGATCATGGCGGTGTATCCGTACGCCGGCGGCACCGCGTTCAACGGCCTGTTCGACCGCATCACGCTCGAATGGGCCGGCCCCGCCGACGACGTGATCTTCCGCGATGGCTTCGACGGTCCGTAGTGGACGTTCGCGTGCGTGCCAAGGTGCGGGACTCAGCCGGCGAAGCCACCGCTGTCGAGGAAGGCCTGCTCGGCCGGCGTGGTGGACCGGCCGAGCACGGCGTTGCGATGCGGGAAGCGGCCGAAACGGCGGATGATGTCGCGGTGGTCTTCGGCATGGGCCAGCGCTTCGGAGCCGAGCGTGCGCATCAGGGCGACCGAACGATCCTGGTCGGCGAGGTCCTCGGAATGCGCGAAGGGCAGGTAGCAGAACACGCGAAGTTCCGGCTCGATGTCGCGGTCGATGCCCGAATCGACGATTCGCGCGGCGACGCGGCGTGCGTCGGCGTCGGTGGCATGCATGCGCGCGCTGCCGCGGAAGGCGTTGCGCGGGAACTGGTCGAGCAGCACGACGAGCGCGAGCGCGGAGTGGGCTGATTCGATCCAGGCATCGAGCGCGCCGGCGGCCGCGCGTTCGTGCAGGTCGAGGAAGCGATCGCGGAAACGTGCGTCGAACGCCGGGTCCTTGGTGAACCATCGGGCCGGTCCGGCGTCGCGCCAGAACGCGACGACGGCTTCGGCCTCGTTCACGGCGGCCCGCCCTGGGTGACCTTGGCGGTCTCCTCGCTGAGCGCCCGGCTGCGCCGGGTCGGTGTCGTGAACGGCGTCGGCTTCGGCGCATTGCCGAGCAGCAGGTGGCGACCGGCCGCGAGGCCGCCGGCGACGTCGAGTTCGAAACGTTCGGTATCGCGTCGGCGCACCTCGGCGCTCGTCTCGGCCGCATCGTCCGCGTCGACGCCGAGCTCGCGCAGCGCGGCCTCGCCGAATGCCATCGCCGATTCGAACGTCTCGCGCACGAGGCCATCCACGCCGAGGCCGACCAGTTCGACCGCATGCTCGCGGTCGAATGCGCGCACGAGCACCTTCGCCTGCGCGAATTCGTGGCGTACAAGCTCGACGATGCGGTTGGCGGCCTTGCGGTCGTCGACGCAGACCGCGATCAGGCGCGCACGGTCGGCGCCGGAGGCATGCAGCACGTCGAGGCGCGCGCCGTCGCCGTAGTAGATCTTGAAGCCGAACTCGGCGGCGGCACGGATCATGTCGGTGTCGGTATCGATGATCGCGATGTCGAATCCACGCGCCAGCAGCGATTGGCTGGCGACCTGGCCGAAGCGGCCGAAACCGATGATCAGCACCGCGCCTTCGAGGTCGTGCGCGGACTCGACGCCGTCCATCGAGGGACCCTGGCGCGACGAGAGCAGGCGCAGGCCGAGCATCGCGAGCGGGGTCAAGGCCATCGACAGCACGACGATCGCGGTCAGGTTCGCATTGACCGTCGCGTCGATGACGCCGGCCGTGGCCGCCGCCGAGAACAGCACGAACGCGAACTCGCCACCCTGGGCCATCAGCACCGCGCGATCGATCGCTTCGGCGTGGCTGCTGCGCGTCAGTCGCGCGACGACGTAGATGCACAGCGCCTTCGCCGCCATCAGCGCGAGCACGCCGCCGACGATGAGCGGCCAGTCACGCGCGACCACCGCGAGGTCGAGCGACATGCCGACCGCGAGGAAGAACAGGCCGAGCAGGATGCCGCGGAACGGTTCGACATCGGCTTCGAGCTGGTGGCGGAAGGTCGATTCCGAGAGCAGGACGCCGGCAAGGAAGGCACCCATCGCCATCGACAGGCCGCCGACCTGCATCAGCAGGGCCGAGCCGAGTACGACGAGCAGGGCCGCGGCGGTCATGACCTCGCGCGCCTTGGCCCGCGCGAGGATGCGGAACAGCGGGTTGAGCAGCCACAGGCCGGCGACGATCAGTCCGGCGAGCGCGGCGATGCCGATGCCGATGCTGATCCAGCGCGACTGCCCGGTTTCGACATGCACGGGCGACAGGAACGCGACGATCGCCAGCAGCGGCACAATCAGCAGGTCCTCGTAGAGCAGGATCGAGACGATCTTCTGGCCGCGCGGCAGCGCGATGTCGCCGCGTTCCTCGAGCAGTTGCATGACGATGGCGGTCGAGGTCAGCACGAAGCCCATGGCGCCGATGAACGAGACCGGCAGCGAAAAGCCGAAGGCGAGGCCGACCGCGGTCAGGCCGAGCGCGCAGGCGGCGATCTGCAGGCTGCCGAGGCCGAAGATCTCGCGCCTGAGCTTCCACAGGTGCGAGGGCTGCATCTCGAGGCCGACGATGAAGAGGAACATGACGACGCCGAGCTCGGCGACGTGCAGGATCGCGGCGGGGTCGGCGAACCAGCCGAGGCCGAAGGGTCCGATGACGAGTCCGGCGGCCAGATAGCCGAGCACCGAGCCGAGGCCGATGCGGCGGAAGATCGGCACCATCACCACCGCCGCGCCGAGCAGCGCGACAACCTGGACCAGTTCCCCACCCGTGCCTTCGACCGCCATGCCGCGTCCCCGTGCGTTGTCCCGGAACGGGAGTGTGCCCGATCAGCGCCGCCCGCGCGTTTCCGCCGCGAGCAGCAGCAGGCCACCGACGACGGCGATGTTCTTGATGAAGTGCAGCCATTGCGCGTGGGCCTCGCCACCGGCATGACCCCAGAACGGGTGCGCGAGCACGGCATCGACGATGAGGAAGGCGGCGAGCAGCAGTGCGAGGACGCGCACCCGCCGGCCGATCGCGAGCAGCGTTCCGGCAGCGAGTTCGAGCGCACTGAGAACGAGCGTGGCGTTCGACAGCGCAGTGCCGGCGAGCGGTCCGATTCCCGCTGCGCCGAGCAGGCGCTCGGCGCCGAGGCCGATGAAGAGGGTGGCGATCAGGATGCGGGCCAGCATCGGGAGGGCAGGGCTGTTCATGCGGTCGGGATCGGCCATGCAGGAGCGCGCATGGCCGATGATGTCATCCGTGCTCAGCGCGTGGTATAGCCGCCATTGGCGAAAATCGTCTGCCCGGTGATCCACCAGCCCTCGGTGACGAGGAATCGCACGATCGGGGCGATGTCCGCGATGTCGGTGAGTCCCTTCCTTGAATAGCCGCTGAGGGCCGCCGCCGAGCTGTGGTAGGCCACCGCCTCGGGCGTTTCCTGGCCATAGAAGAACGGCGTATCCATCGGGCCCGGCCCGATCGCGTTGACCGAGATGCCGCGTGCCCCGAACTCCTTCGAGGCCGCTCGCGTGAAATGCTCGACCGCGGCCTTGCTGCCCGGGTAGATCGCGTAGAACGGCGTGTAGGCCGCGAGCAGGGAACTGACGATGGTGACGATGCTCCCGCCCTCGGCGAGGGTGCGGCCGGCCTGCTGGATGAAGAAGAATGCGGCCTTGGCGTTGGCGTCGAAACTGCGGTCGTAGTCGGCTTCGGTGACGTCCAGGATCGGCTTCTTGATGACCACGCCAGCCGTGTTGACGGCGACATCGACCTGTCCGAAGTGCGCGTTCGCGGCGTCGAACAGGCGCGCGTTCGCATCCACGCGCGACAGGTCGCCCTGCACGAGGATCACCTCGCTGCCGAGCGCGCGCAGTCTGGTCGCGGTGTCTTCGGCTTCGGTGCGGGAGGCGTCGCTGTTGTAGTGCAGGGCGAGACCGCGTGCGCCGGCCGTGGCGAACTGGCGGGCGACGAGGGCGCCCAGGTTCTTGCCGCCGCCGGCGATGACGGCGACCTTGTCGACGAGGGTACGGGCACTCATGCGAGGCTCCTTCGGGGTGGGACGCCCAGCATGATTGGGAAGCTAGTCGGGATAAACCTCGCCTTCCTGAATGCTATTGTCGAGTTTTTCGACCAATGGAGGGGGCCATGGATCGCCTGCAAGCCATCGAGGTGTTCGTCCGGGTCGTCGATGCCGGCAGTTTCACGCGCGCGGCCGAGAGCCTGCGCCTGCCGCGCTCGAGCGTTTCGACGATCGTGCAGCGCCTCGAGGCTCACCTCGGCGTGCGCCTGCTCCAGCGCACCACACGGCGCATGCAGCTGACCGACGAAGGCGCTGCCTACCACGCGTGGTGCCAGCGCGTGCTCACCGACCTCGACGAGGGCGAGAACCTGTTCCGGGTCGACGGTCGACGCGCGCGTGGACGCCTGCGCGTGGACGTGCCGAGCCGCATCGCGCGGCGCACGATCGCGCCGGCGCTGCCTTCGTTCTTCGCCGCGCATCCGCAGATCGAACTCGAGCTGCGTTCGAGCGATCGGGCCGTGGACCTCGTCGAGGAGGGCGTCGACCTCGCCATACGCGTCGGCGAACTGCGTGATTCGCGCCTCGCTGCACGTCCGCTCGGCACGTTGCGCATGGCCAACCTCGCCAGCCCGGACTATCTCGCCCGCCATGGCGTGCCACGGGGGCCGGACGATCTCGAGGGCCATTTCGCCGTCGCCTACGCATCGCCTTCGAACGGGCGCATCGACGAGTGGGAATACGTCGAGGACGGTCGCGTAAAGATGCGCCCGATGCGCGCGACGGTCATCGTCAACAACGCCGAAACCTACATCGCCTGCTGCCTCGCCGGGCTCGGCCTGATCCAGGTACCGGCCTACGACGCGCGCGAGCACCTGCGTGAAGGCAGTCTCGTCGAAGTGCTCGCCGCGTGGCCGGCCGTGGCGATGCCGTTGTCCGCGCTGTACCCGCACCGGCGTCATCTGTCGCCGCGCGTCACCGTGTTCCTCGACTGGCTGGTGCCGCTGTTCGACGCCGCGCTCGAGCCGGCGAGGGCGGCCTAGCCGGAAACGCCCGCGGCTTGCCGTCGCGCGGTGGCTTGCGGCACTCTTCGTGCCTTGCGCTGTCTCGAGTAGCCCGCGCCCGACCCCGGGGATCGCCCTGCGCATGTTCCGACCGCTCGAAGTCTTCATCGGCCTGCGCTACACGCGCGCCAAGCGCCGCAACCATTTCATCTCGTTCATTTCGCTCGTGTCGATCCTCGGCATCGCGGTTGGCGTGACCGCGCTGATTACGGTCATCTCGGTGATGAACGGTTTCGACAAGGAACTGAAGGACCGCATCCTCGGCATGGTCGCGCATGCGACCGTGTCCGGCATCGACGAAAGCGTGCGTGACTGGCCGCATGCGCTCGCGCGTGCCGAGGCCAATCCACACGTGCAGGGCGCCGCGCCGTACGTCGAACGCGAGGCGATGCTGCAGGGCGGACGCGTTGCCGGCGCGATCGTGCGTGGCGTGATGCCCGACCTCGAGCCGCGCGTTTCGGAGATCGACCGGCGCATGGTGCAGGGCTCGCTGGTCGACCTCGCGAAGGGGCGGTTCAACATCGTGCTCGGTCGCGAACTTGCGATGCAGCTCGGCGTCGGCGTCGGCGACATGGTCACCGTGATCACGCCCGAGATCAGCAGTTCGCCGGCCGGCGTGCAGCCGCGCTTCAAGCGGTTCCACGTCAGCGGGATCTTCGAGATCGGCATGCAGGAATACGACAGCGGTCTCGCCGTCGTGCACATGGACGACGCGCAGACCCTGTACCGGCTCGACGGACCGACCGGCATCCGCCTGCGCCTCGACGATCTTTTCCGCGCCTATGCGGTCGCGCGCGACGTTTCCGGCGACCTCGGCCAGGCCTATCGGGTGACCGACTGGATGCAGGGCCACAGCAATTTCTTCAAGGCGATCGCGATGGAGAAGAAGGTCATGTTCCTGATCCTCTCGCTGATCGTCGCGGTCGCCGCGTTCAACCTCGTCTCGACCCTCGTCATGCTGGTGACCGACAAGCAGGCCGACATCGCGATCCTGCGCACGCTCGGCCAGACCCCGGCCAGCGTGATGGGTACGTTCATGGTCCAGGGCGTCCTGGTCGGTACGCTCGGCATCGCGCTCGGCGTCCTTTTCGGCGTGCTGCTCGCGCTCAACCTCGCGGCCATCGTTAAGTGGATCGAGACGACATTCGGGGTGTCGTTCTTGTCGCCGGATGTCTACTACATCAGCGAACTGCCCTCCGACCTGCATTGGGGAGACGTCGGCTGGATCACGGTGACCGCCTTCGTGTTCTGCATCTTCGCCACGCTGTATCCGGCGTGGCGTGCCGCACGCATCGAACCGGCCGCGGCGCTGCGCCATGAATGAGCCGATCGATGCCATCGCGATGAACCCGCCGCTCGCGCTCAGTGCCGAGCGCGTCGCCAAGATCTACGCCGAAGGCAGCCTGCGCACCGACGTGCTGCACGACGTCAGCTTCGGCGTCGGGGCCGGCGAGACGGTCGCCATCGTCGGCGCCTCGGGTTCCGGCAAGAGCACGCTGCTGCACATCCTCGGTGGCCTCGACACGGCGACCTCGGGCGAAGTCACCGTCGCCGGCCAGGTCATGTCGAGCCTGTCCGATCGAGCGCGCGGCATGCTGCGCAACCGAGCCCTCGGTTTCGTCTACCAGTTCCACCACCTGCTGCCCGAGTTCAGCGCACTCGAGAACGTGTGCATGCCGCTGTTGATCCGCGGCACGCCGATCGACGAAGCGCGCACGCGGGCCGCCGACCTGCTGGCCCGCGTCGGCCTTGCCGCCCGCCTCGAACACAAGCCCGGTGAACTGAGCGGGGGCGAGCGCCAGCGTGCCGCGGTCGCTCGTGCCCTCGTCACGCGCCCGGCCTGCGTGCTCGGCGACGAACCGACCGGCAACCTCGACGAACGCAATGCCGCCCAGGTCTATGAGCTGATGCTCGAGCTCAATCGCGAGATCGGCACTGCGCTGGTCCTCGTCACGCACGATCGCGGGCTCGCCGCGCGCATGGACCGCATGCTGGAGTTGCGCGGAGGAAGGCTGCATGCGGTCGCTGGGTAGATTTCAATCCCCTTCGACTCGCAATCCGATCTCGCCATCCACGAGGCGTGCCGTGAGCGGCATTCCGATCTCGACGTCGGTGACGGAGCGGATCGCGCGACCGCTGCGCGGGTCGATGAGGATCGAGTAGCCGCGGGCGAGCGTGGCCAGCGGGCCGGTCGCGTGCAGCGCGCGGCCCAGTGCCTCGATGCGCAGGCGTCGGCGCTCGCCGGAGCGGGCGAGGCTGGTGCTCAGGCGCGACGCGAGTGCGGCGAGATGTTCCAACGAGCGCCGGATGTGCGCGCGTGGATCGCGCGTGAGGAGGACGGCACGGGCCGACGCGATGCGAGCGCAGCGGCGTTCGTGGTCGTGGCGGGCGATGCGATCGAGGCGGGCGCGCAGGATGGCCAGGCGCTCGTGGCCGCGTTCGAGCCGTCGCGTGGGCCGGGCC
>JAFLDX010000270.1 GCA_017302215.1 Lysobacterales bacterium | reverse complement strand
GGCGGGGATCGCCAGCGGCACGGCGCAGCGCGCGCAGCAGGTCGTGTTGGCGACGAGATCCCCGCGGCATCCGCGGCACAGGTCGCGGCCGTCGGCGCCTTCGCCGCCGCACAGCAGGCAGCGCGGCGGCAGCAGCGCCTGGACGACACTGCGTGCGAGGCCGTCAACCCAGCCGCGTCCTTTCAAGTTGACAGCCTCCGATGCCGAACCCAGACTCGCGCCCGCATCCTGCGGCGCCTTCGCGTGCGGCGCAACGTGCCTGTCCTCCTCGGAATGCCCCGCATGACCGCCCGCCTGCGCCACGACTGGAGCCGCGACGAGATCCTCGCCGTGCTCGACCTCCCGTTCGCCGACCTGCTCCAGCGCGCCCACGCCGTGCACCGCGAACACCACGACGCCAATGCCGTGCAGGTGTCGACCCTGCTGTCGATCAAGACCGGCGGTTGCCCCGAGGACTGTGCCTACTGTCCGCAGGCCGCGCGTTACGCGACCGGGGTGAAGGCCGAGAAGCTCATGCCGCTCGAGGCCGTGGTCGCGCGCGCGCGCCAGGCCAAGGCGGCCGGTGCGACGCGCTTCTGCATGGGCGCGGCCTGGCGTTCGCCGAAGGATCGCGACATCCCGAAGGTCGCCGCGATGATCCGCGAGGTGCGCGCGCTCGGCATGGAAACCTGCGCGACGCTCGGCATGCTCGATGCCGGCCAGGCGGCCGCGCTGAAGGACGCCGGCCTCGACTACTACAACCACAACCTCGACACCGCGCCCGAGCACTACGGCGAGATCATCGGCACGCGCGGGTTCGAGGACCGGCTCGAGACGCTCGGCCACGTGCGCGCGGCCGGCATGAAGACGTGCTGCGGCGGCATCGTCGGCATGGGCGAATCGCGCGCGCAGCGCGCCGGCCTGCTGCAGGCACTGGCCAACCTGCCCGAGCATCCGCAGTCGGTGCCGATCAACCGCCTCGTGCAGGTCGAGGGCACGCCGCTGGCCGGCACCGCCCTGCTCGACCCGTTCGAGTTCGTGCGCACGATCGCCGCCGCGCGCATCGCCATGCCCAAGTCGATGGTGCGCCTGTCGGCCGGTCGCGCCGAGATGGGCGACGAGCTGCAGGCGCTGTGCTTCTTCGCCGGTGCGAACTCGATCTTCTACGGCGAGAAGCTGCTGACCACGGGCAATCCCGACGTGCTCGCCGACCAGGCCCTGTTCAACCGCCTCGGCATCCACGCGATGCCGATCGACGGCGGCCACGACGATACGCATACCGTCCACGCCGCGATCGTCGAGCCGTGCACGCGGCACGAGACGGCGCTCGCCTGAGCGGCGCCGTCAGTGCAGCTTGAGCCGCCCCGACACGCGCCGCTGCAGCAGCCGCGCCAGCGCGAGCACGAGCGTGTTGAGCGGACCGAGGATTGCGCGGTGGTGGTCGAGGTGCAGCGACATGTAGGCCCACTTGGCGAGCAGGCCCTCGATGAAGAAGTTCGGCCCGCCGAGCCCGCCCATCAGCGAGCCGACGCCGCGCTTCTCGCCGAGCGAGACCAGCGAGCCGAAGTCGCGGTAGACGTACGGCGCGTCGACGACGCGCTCGCGCAGCGCCGCGAGCAGCACGTTGGCGAGGTAGGCCGCCTGCTGGTGCGCGGCCTGCGCGCGCGCCGGCACGGTCCGCTCGCCCCACGGGCATTGCGCGCAATCGCCGAGCGCGTAGACGTCGGCCACCGAGGTGCGCAGGTGGTCGTCAACGATGAACTGGTTGAGGCGGTTGGTGGCCAGGCCGAAGCGCGTGTTCGCCTCGGCGGCCTTGATTCCGGCGGCCCAGACGATCAGGTCGGCGCGCACCTCGCCGTCCTTGGTCAGCAGGCGAGCGGCCTCGATCGCCGTCACCGGCGTCGCGGTCAGCACGCGCACGCCCTTGCGTTCGAGCGCGAGCGTGGCCTGCTTCGAGATCTTCTCGGGCAGGGCCGACAGGATGCGCGGCGCCGCTTCGATGATCGTGATGTCGAGGCGGAAACGCTGCTCGGCGCCGAAGCCTTCCTGCAGCAGCGCATGCGCTTCGAGCAGTTCGGCCGAGAGCTCGACGCCGGTCGCGCCGCCACCGACGATCGCCACGCCGAGGCGGCGTTGCTCGGCGAACGCCGCGCGCGTGAACGCGCCGAGCAGATGACGCTGGAAACGTTCGGCATCGTCGGCCTGCTCGAGCACCCAGGCATGCTCGGCCGCCCCGGGCGTGCCGAAGAAGTTCGAGCCGCTGCCGAGCGCGAGCACGGCTCGCGTGAAGCCGATCGTGCGTGCCGGCACGAGAACCTCGCCGCTGTCGCCGACCAGCTCGCCGAGCGTCATGTGCTTGCCGACCGGATCGAACGCGACGAGTTCGCCAAGCGTGAAGCTGAAATGATTGCGCCGCGCGAGGATCATGTAGGACAGGCCTTCCTGGTGCGCGTCGAGCGTGCCGGCGGCCACTTCATGCAGGGTCGGCTTCCAGATGTGGAACACCGAGCGGTCGACCAGCAGCACGCGTTCGCGCCCGGCCGTGCGGCCCAGCTTGCGGCCGAGGCGCGCAGCGAGTTCGAGGCCGCCGGCACCGCCTCCGATCACCACGATGTCGTAATGCATGCGCGTGCTGCCGGTCCGTGCATCGGGGTCGCCAGTGTACGGTCTCGACGTGCCGCGATGTCCGCGCGATGGCGGCGGGGTCGCGCATGAGCGAATCGCCGCTCGACCGCTACGCCGACGATTTCGAGCACCTGCGCGCGCTGCCGGCGTCGGCTCGCGACGCCGCGCTGGCCGCCCTGCCGCTGGCGGATGCGGACCGCGACGTGCTGCGTCGCCTGCTCGCCGCCGACACCGACGACGAGGACGATCCGCTCGCGCGCGTGGTCGGTGCGGGTGCCGCGCGACTCGGCGCGTCGCACGTCGAGCGCATCGGTCCGTACCGCCTGCTGCGCGAACTCGGCAGCGGCGGAATGGGCACGGTCCATCTCGCCGAGCGCGTCGACGGCGGCTTCGAACAGCAGGTCGCGATCAAGCTGATCCGTGGCGGCCGCGGCGGCGGCGACGTGCTGCGCCACTTCCTGCGCGAGCGGCAGATCCTCGCCGGTCTCGTCCATCCGAACATCGCGCGCCTGCTCGATGGCGGCGAGACGGCCGACGGCCTGCCCTATCTGGTCATGGACTACGTCGACGGCGTCGCCATCGACCGCCACTGCGACGAGCGCCGCCTCGACGTGCGCGCGCGCCTGGCGATGTTCCGCGAAGTCTGCGCGGCCGTGCAGTTCGCGCACCAGCGCCTGGTCGTCCACCGCGACCTCAAGCCCGGCAACATCCTCGTCGACCGCGAGGGACACGTGAAGCTGCTCGATTTCGGCATCGCGCGCCTGCTCGAGAACGCTGCCGGCGCCGGCGAGGCAGCGACCGCGCACGCCTTCACGCCCGAGTACGCGAGCCCCGAGCAGGTCACCGGCGCGCCGGTGACCACGGCCAGCGACGTCTACTCGCTCGGCGTGCTGCTCTACCGCCTGCTCGCCGGGCGCAGCCCGTACAAGGCCGACACCACGCGCTTCGCCGACCTCGTGCACGAGATCGTCTCCTCCGAACCGGAGCGGCCGAGTGCGAGCGTCACTGCGCGCACGACCTCGCCGGCGGCGGCCACCGCGCCTCCCGCGCTCGACCTGCGCCGCCTGCAACGCGACCTGCGCGGCGACCTCGACAACATCGTGCTGATGGCCCTGCGCAAGGAACCGGAACGGCGCTATGCGAGCGTCGAGCAACTGTCCGACGACGTCGCCCGCCACCTCGAGCGACGT
>JAFLDX010000269.1 GCA_017302215.1 Lysobacterales bacterium | reverse complement strand
GCTGCGCGCATGGCGCTGCGCGTCACGCGAGCCGGCGCCGACGCAGGGCTTGACGACGACGTCGTCGACGTCGGCGAACGCGGCCAGGAACGCGGCGATCGCTGCCTCGGCATCGTCGCCCGGCTCGATGAAACGACTCGGCACGATCGCCACGCCGGCACGCTCGAGGTCGGCGAGGTAATGCTTGTCCGCGCTCCAGCGCACGACCGCGGCCGGATTGACCAGGCGCGTGCGCGCGGCGGCGCGATCGAGCCAGGCGAGGAACTCGTCGAGGCGCTGCGTGTAGTCCCACGGCGAGCGCAGCACGGCAAGGTCGAACCCCGACCAGTCGACCGCGCCATCGTCCCAGTCGACAACCTCGGGTCGCGCCCCTGCCTGCGCGAGCGCATCGACAAGCGGAACCAGGTCGTCGTCGAGCCCGCGCGCGGCCTGCGCGGTGACGAGGGCGATGCGGGTCATCGGGGCATTCCGTTCTCGAAAGGAGGCGCATGCTGCCAACGGGCAGGGTGCCATCGCAAGCGCCGGTCGCCTGTCGTCATGGTCGCATTGCAGTGTCGCTCGACGATCGGCCCCTCATCCGGCGCTGCCGCGCCACCTTCTCCCCGCTTCGCAGGGCGAAGGAAAAGCGGACATCGTCATGCACCCGCTGTTCCTCCTCTCCGCCTTGCGGGGCGAAGGGAAAGCCTACGTCGTTGAGAACTCGCCATTCCTTCTCTCCGCTGCACGAAGCAAAAGAAGCGCTCACGTTGCGAAACACTCGCTGTCCCTTCTCCCCGTCGTGACGGGGAGAAGGTGCCCGGCAGGGCGGATGAGGGGCGCTCTTCGTCATGACATGATCGCGGCGCGGCTCGATGACCGGCCCCTCATCCGGCGCTGCCGCGCCACCTTCTCCCCGCTCTGCGGGGAGAAGGGAAAGCCTACGTCGTTGAGCACTCGCCATTCCTTCTCTCCGCTGCACGAAGCGAAAGAAGCGCTCACGTTGCGAAACACTCGCCGTCCCTTCTCCCCGTCTTGACGGGGAGAAGGTGCCCGGAAGGGCGGATGAGGGGCGCTCTTCGTCACTACCTGACTGCGGCGCGTCTCGATGACCGGCCCCTCATCCGGCGCTCGACCCGTCACGTGCCCATGACAAAGAACGAGAAGCCGCCAATTGAGCCTAGCTCGCGGTCCGCGACAACTTCGACGATTTCCTCGAAGTAGACCTTCGCCTCAGACGATCGAGCGTCCGGCGGCACGCTCAAGACTTCCTCGCCGCGCAAGCGATCGAGTGCGAGCATCTCGGCCTGCTGTGCGTCGTCCGCGATCACGAATCGGGTCGTGTAGAAGCCGATCGGTGACGAACTTCCAATCACGACGCCCGGAAAATTTTCTCCACGAATCGCGCAGCGGAACATTGGCATGGGAGCCTCTGTCACAACCCCTGGTAATTCGGCCCCGACCCGCCCTCCGGCGTGACCCAGTTGATGATCTGGTACGGGTCCTTGATGTCGCAGGTCTTGCAGTGCACGCAGTTGGCGGCGTTGATCTGCAGGCGCTTGCCGGCGTCGTCCGCGACGATCTCGTAGACGGCGGCCGGGCAGAAGCGCGTGCACGGGTTCGCGTACTCTTCCGCGCAGCGCGTGACGCAGAGGTTCGGATCGGCGACGTGCAGGTGGATCGGCTGGTCCTCGTCGTGTTCGGTCGCGGCGAAGTAGACGCTGGCGAGGCGGTCGCGCGGGGCGAGCGTGCGTTCGGTCCAGTGGCGATCGGGCGACTCGTATTCGTCGACGCGCTTGAGCGCCGAATGATCGGCGTGGTTCTTGAGCGTCCACGGCGAGCGGCCGGCGGTGGCGGTTTCCCAGGCGGCATTGGCCAGGCCGAACCAAAGGCCCCTGGCGAAGCCCGGGCGGATGTTGCGCACCTTGCGCAGTTCCTTTGCGACGACCGAATCGCGCAGCGTCTCGTCCCAGCCCGTGCTCGAGCCGTGCGCGGCGACGTGCTCGGCGGCGAGCATGCCCGAGCGCAGGGCCTGGTGCGTGCCCTTGATCTTCGGCACGTTGACGAGGCCGGCCGAATCGCCGATCAGCAGCGCGCCCGGCATCTCGACCTTCGGCAGCGACTGCAGGCCGCCCTCGACGAGCGCGCGTGCGCCGGCCGAGAGGATCTGCCCGCCTTCGAGCAGCGGCTTGATCAGGGCGTGGTTCTTGAGCTGCTGGAACGCCTCGAACGGCGCGAACTTCGGATCCGGATAGTCGAGCCCGGCGACGAAGCCGATCGCGATGCGGTCCTGGTCGAGGTGGTAGAGGAAGCTGCCGCCGTAGGTCGCCGGATCGAGCGGCCAGCCGAGCGTATGCATGATCTTGCCGGGCTCGACGCGCCCGGCCGGCACCTGCCACAGCTCCTTGAGGCCGATGCCGTAGGTCTGCGGATCGCTGTTCGCGTCGAGCCGGAACTTGCGGATCAGCTGCTTGCTGATGCTGCCGCGGCAGCCTTCGGCGAGCACGGTGACCGGCGCGACGATGTCGATGCCCTGCGTGTAGGAGTGCTTGTGCGAGCCGTCGCGTGCGATGCCCATGTCGCCGATGCGCACGCCGCGCACCGCGCCGGCCTCGTCGAACACGGCTCCGGCCGCGGCGAAGCCCGGGAACACGTCGACGCCGAGTGCCTCGGCCTGCGGCGCGAGCCAGGCGCACAGCGCGCCGAGCGAGACGATGAAGTTGCCGTGGTTGTGCATCTGCGGCGGCACCAGCGGCGACTTCGTCGCGCGCGTCGCGTCGCGCAGCCACCAGAACTCGTCGTGCGTGGCGGCCACGCACGGCGACGGTGGATTGGCGCCCCATTCGGGGAGCAATTCGTTCAGCGGGCCCGGTTCGATGACCGCGCCGGACAGCACCTGCGCGCCGATCGTCGAGGCCTTCTCTATCACGCAGACGCGGAGGTCGGGCTTGAGCTGCTTCAGGCGGATCGCGAAGGCGAGTCCCGCCGGCCCCGCGCCGACGGTGACGACGTCGTACTCCATGATCTCGCGCTCGCTCATTGCTGGCTCCGCTCGCTGGCTGGCCACGCATTGTCGGCGTTCGCTGCACGGGCGGCAATTCGCGCATGCGGCATAATCATGCGCTCGATCGGAACGTGATGATGAACCAGCCCAGCGTGGAAGCCCTTTCCGACGAACGTCTGCGCGGCGCCAGCGCATTCCAGCTGCTGCACTGGATGGCCGCAGGGCAGGTCGGCTCGGCGCGCCTGCAGGCCGTGCAGGCCGAGGCGATCGCGCGCCTCGATCCGCTGTTGCACGCCTTCGTCAGCCTCAATCCGGCCGCCGCCGCCGAGGCACGTGCGAGCGACGCGCGCCGCGCGGCACGCGGGGCGATCGGCCGTCTCGACGGTCTCACCGTCGCGGTCAAGGACAACATCGACGTGGCCGGCCTGCCGACCACGCTCGGCCTCGCCTCGCGGGCCGGCGCGATCGCCGCACGCGATGCGGGTGTGGTCGCGCGCCTGCGCGCCGCCGGTGCAGTCATCGTCGGCAAGACCGCGCTCGACGAAGGCACGCTCGGCACCACGGGCAGCACCGGTGCGGGCGGTGCGGTCGGCAATGCGCATCGCGCCGGCGTGATCGCCGGCGGCTCGTCGGCCGGATCGGCCGTCGCCGTCGCGGCCGGCCTGTGTTCGTTCGCGCTCGGCACCGACACGCTCGGCTCCGCGCGCATCCCGGCCAGCCACGCCGGCGTGTTCGGCCTGCACCCGACGCCTGGCGAGATCGCCACCCACGGCGTCGTGCCGAGCGCGCGCCGGCTCGACAGCATCGGCATCCTCGCGCGCAGCGTGCAGGACATC
>JAFLDX010000268.1 GCA_017302215.1 Lysobacterales bacterium | reverse complement strand
GACCAGGAACAGGAAGACATCGCGGTCAGAGGCATAGAGCGTAGTCGTGTCACGGCTGATCTCGACATCGGGGTTGTAGACACCGGTCGACCAGTCGAGCACGCCCGGCACCTTCCAGCGCGTGTCGCCGGTGCCATTGCCCGCGATGCGCTGCACAGCCTCGACCAACTCGTGGTCATGGATGCGGCCATAGTCGGGTCCGGTGACCGCGCGCAGTTCGGTGCGGCCGTCTTCCGTCTCGAAGGTCTTCACCTGCTCGGCGCGGTGGTTGGTCAGGCCGTATTGCAGGTTGATCCCCGCCAGCGGCGCGGGCAACTGCCGCAGGTAGGACGCCGGGGCACCGACGATGCTTGCGAGCTGGCCAAACGCCCAATGCGTGGGCGCGACCGGTTCTTGCGCCTTCGGCAGCATCAGATGCAACCGCTCAGGGTTATCGCGCGCGGCCTCGACGCGGATGTCTGCCGTCTGTACCACCCGGCTGCGGCTGCGTTCGGACCGAACGCGACGATGTCGCTGCGCACCGCGCGCCTCGTGCCGCAGAACCCCGAAGCCGGGCGCACCGCGATCCCGCTGCCGCCGAAACCGGTATCGCTCGGCGCCGATGCCGGCAACGAGATCCGCATCGGCGGGCCGGGCGTCGAGGCACGCCACGCGCAGATCACGGTCGACAGCAAGGGCTATACGCTGAGCGATCTCGGCAGCAAGACCGGCACGCGGGTCAACGCCGAGACCGTCCAGCAGCGCATGCTGAAGCACGAGGACGTCATCCAGATCGGCATGGCGCGCTTCGTGTTCCGGGAAGGATGACATGGCGCTGACGATCGGCGAGGAGCAGGTCGGTCCGGTCTGTCTCCTGGTCCTGGCGGGGCGCCTCGACACGGACACGTCCGCCGATCTCGAACTGGCGACGCAGGACCTCCTGCAGGCCGGCCATCGCCGTTTCGTCATCGACCTCGCCGGGGTCGGCTACGTCAGCAGTGCCGGCTTGCGCGTGCTGCTCGGGCTGGCCAAGGCGGTCGACGGCGGCGGCAGCCTGCGTCTTGCCGCTCTCAACGCCGGCGTGCGACAGGTGTTCGACGTCGCCGGATTCACGCCGCTGTTCCGCATCCACGCGGATCGTGCCGATGCGCTCGCACGCGAGGCCGCGGCCGCGGGTCCGCTCGAGGCGAAACCGACGCCTGCGTCCGCACCGGCCGAAGCGGCGCCTGCGCAACCGGCCGAGGGCCATGCGCTCGCGGCCAGGGCGGCCACCCTGCTCGGTGCGCAGGATGGTTCCGGCACGAAGGGCAAGGCCGATCCGGAGCTGGTCGCGGCCGCCGCGCGCCTGCTCGGCGCGGGGCGAAAGTGAGCACGCGCTTCAGCGCGCGGGATCGCGGCTGAGCGCAACGAGGGTCAGGTCATCGGCCGGCAGCGTGTCGCCGACATGCGTGTCGAGCGTGCGCTGGAGCGCATCAAGCAGCGACGTCGCGTCGGTCGCGGGGGCCATCGTGGCGAGCACGCGTTCGAGGCCGAGTGCCTGGCCGGCGATGTCTTCGGCGTCGGTCAGTCCGTCGGTATAGAAAAGCAGCACGCTGCCGCCGTCGAGCGTCAACCGCTGTGCGCGGAAGTTCGTGCGCGCATCGGCGCCGAGCGGCGCGCCGGGATCGACCACGAGCTCGCCGACCCGGCCCTGTGCGGTGCGCAGGATCGGCGCCGGGTGGCCTGCGTTCGCGATCTCGATCGCGCCGGTGTCCGCGTCGAGCGCGAGTGCCTGGGCGGTGACGAACATGCCCGGCTCGAGTTCGTCGAGCAGCAGGGTGTTGAGGCTGACGAGCAGTTCGACCGGATGGACGGCGTGGCCAGCGAGCAGGCGCACGCCCATTCCGAAGCGCGCCATGACCAGCGCCGCCGACACGGCCTTGCCGGAGACGTCGGCGATGATCGCCCCGACGCGCCCGTCGGCGTAGCGGAAGAAGTCGTAGTGGTCGCCACCGACGACACGTGCCGGCAGGTAGCGCTCGGCGACGCGATAACCGTCGATGCGCAGGGCGTCCTGCGGCAGGAAATGCTGCTGCACGCGCCGCGCGAGCTGGAGGTCGCGCTCGGCCACTCGCCGCTCGGGCAGCTGACTGCGCTCGGCATCGAGCAGGCTCGCGCATGCGCTCGCGACCACGTGCAGGATCGCCACGTGCGCCATGCCGAGCGCACCGGCGCCATCGGCCTCTGCCGCCAGTGCGCCGACCGTCTCGCCGCCGATGCGCAGCGGCAGCGCGCACGCGCACGCCGCCGGCGACGACACGCCGGCCGAGGCGAGTGCGTCACGGTCGCCGGCAAAGCCGTCGACGTGTCGCAAGGCGATCTCGCCGAGTGCGCGCAGGCTTTCCCCGACCGCGATGCCGCCCGGGCGACTCGCGCGCAGCGAGAGCGTGTGCGCGCCCGGCCGCGAGACGAACAGCGCGATGCGTGCCTGCGCGCCGCGCGAGCCCTCCTCGAGGATATCGAGCGCCTCTTCGAGCAGGCGCTCGGGCGCATCCCTGCGCGCCGACAGCGCGCTGGCGCGGATCAGCAGCTCCAGCGGGATGGCCTCGCCGGCATGCGCGTGCGGGGCCGAAGCAGCGGATTCCTCGCGCGCCGCCTCGAAACGCGCGGCGACTTCACCGAACACGATCGTCGTACCGTCGTCGAGCACGACCGGCGCAGTCAGCACGAGGCCGTCGCAGGTCGTGCCATTGGCGCTGCCGAGGTCGGTCAGCCGCCACCCGCCGCCGTCACGCGCGATCTCGGCATGGCGTCGCGAGACGGTCGAATCCTCGATGCGGATGTCGCAGTAGGTGCCGCGGCCGATCACGACCCCGTCGCCGAAGGTGAACTGGCGACCGGCGAACGGCTCGTGCAGGAGGATCAGGCGCGGCATGATCGGGTCAGTGTCGCATGGCATGGCGCGCGACACCGCCGGGCGCGCATAAAAAAGCCGGACGGCGTACCGTCCGGCTCGAAGAGCGATGCAGGCTGTCGAAGGGGAGGGAAGCCTGCAGCGCCTTGTGCCCCGCGTGATTACTTGCCGCTGGCTGCCTTCTTGACCGCGCCGACCTGGCGGGCAACGGTCTCGTTGGTCGCTTCCAGCGAACCCTTGATGAGCTTGCCGAGCGCCTCGTTGGTCTTCAGCGTCACGCCGATGACTTCCTGGCCGGTGCTGTAGAGCTTCTCGGCAGACTGCTTGGCGAGCTGCACGCCCTTCGGCCAGATCGCCTTGGCGTCCTCGAAGTCGCGCACTTCGGCCGCTTCCGACCAGAACGCGCTCGTCGCGTTGACGTGGCTCTCGACGGCCTTGATCTGCAGCTCGGCGATGCGCTCGAAACCCTCGAGCGTCAGGCCCTGGGCCTTGACCGCGGCATCGGCGAAGTTGCGGCCGAGCGAAAGCAGCTGGGAATTGAACTGTTCGTACATGGGTGTCTCCCTCGGGGGTGGTTTTCCGGTGGAGATACCGTAGCAAGGTTTTTGTTGCGACGCAACAAGAATCTGCGGGCGGGTTCAGGAAACATTGATTTTCGTGGGCCGATGGCAACTTCGATGCGCAAGCGCATCCTGGTGCGTCGCAGCAGAAATCGCGCCGTCAGCGGCCGTCGTACACGCACCCCGAGGTGCAGGTTTCACGGACCACGATGCGCGACAGCAGCGGCAGCCGCGGCGCGAGCGCGGTCCAGATCCAGCGCGCGAGATTCTCGCTGGTCGGGTTGTCGAGCCCGAGTCTGTAATTTGAACTGTGTAGCTGCTCCCTGATAGATGATGGCGGCGCAGGCCGCGAGGAGTAGCGATGACAGGCAAGGTGAACGAGGCGACGCTGGAAGCGCTGGTCGCCGGCTGCAGGACG
>JAFLDX010000267.1 GCA_017302215.1 Lysobacterales bacterium | reverse complement strand
GGCGCGGCGAGCGGCGCGTCGCGCGTGCGCGGCACCGCGGCCAGGTCGGCCGGCGTGACCGACAGGATCGCGGCATCGAGGAAGGCGAGGCGCTCGCCGTCACGGGCGTAGACGTCCCCGGCTTGTGCATACGGCACGAGCTGGTGGCGGCGCATCGCGGCATGCGCCTTGTCCGAATCGAGGAACAGCACGAAGTCCTCGACGCGCGCCGGTTCCGGGTGATCGTCGCGGTAGGCGATGTAGAGCGTCGTGAACAGCGGGTAGCTGCCGTCGGCGATGCTCTGCGTGGTTGCCGTGCGGCCTTCCACGGTGAGCATCCGCACACCCGTGTTGGCGTAGCTGCTCGACAGGGTCGACAGGCCGAGGCCGGCCGGATCGATCGCGATCGCCTCCTCGAGCTTGCTCGTGTTGAGGTAGAGGCGCGGCGCGGCCACGCGCTGGTCGCCGCGTCGGTACATCAGGCGACGGAAACTGAACTCGACGCCGTCGAGCGGCGCGGCGACGGCGTACAGGTTGATCGGCACATCGGGACCGCCGACGTCCTTCCAGTTGCTGACGCGGCCGAGATAGATCTGGCGCAGCTGGGCGAGGCTCAGGTTGGTGACCGGGTTGCGCGGATGGACCAGCGGCACGATCGCGTCGAGCGCGACCGGCTGGAACACGAGGCCTTTCTCCTCGGCGCGCGTCTCGGCCATCGGCCGCGCGACGCCGGCCACGTCGGCGCTGCCGGCGCGCACCGCGTCGATGCCCGAGATCGTGCTGAAGGTCTGCACGGTCAGCAGGCCCTTCTTCTCTACCTGGAATTCCTTGACGAGGTCGGCCGTGAACGCGCGTGCGGAGACGATGTCGCCGCGCCAGACGATCGTCGTCTGCGGCACGAAGGCCCCGGCCTTCTTTGCCGCCGGCTTGGCGACAGGTTTGGCGACCGGCTTGGCGACTGCGGGCGAGCTCGTCTGCGCCGGCGCGGTCGGCGTGGACTGGGCGCCCGCCATGCCCGCGCACAGCAAGCCGGCGAGGATCGAAACGAGGACGGTCGAACGCAACAGGTGGTGCAACGGCATGGGCGGCAATCTGGCAGGAAACACGGGGGCGCAACCTTATCACGCAGCCCCCGGCCTCGCCCTTCGCACACCCTCGCGCGTCGCCGCTGAAGGGCCGCTCTTCGCCCGTCGACTGGATGCGCAGCCGGCGCACACTTGATGTTCCTTCTCCCCGTTGCGACGGGGAGAAGGTGCGCGGAGGGCGGATGAGGGGCGCTTCTCGTGTTTGCCTGATTGCGATGCCGCGCGACGATCGGCCCCTCATCCGGCGCTGCCGCGCCACCTTCTCCCCGCTGCGCGGGGCGAAGGGACAGCAGTGGTCGTCGAGCTCTTGATGTTCCTTCTCTGCGCTGCGCGGGGGGAAGGCAAGGCCGGTGTCGACGAGCTCCTGCTGTTCCTTCTCCCCGTTGCGACGGGGAGAAGGTGCCGACTGCGAAGGCAGGATGCCGGAGCGAACGGCGAAGCCGGCCCGAAGGGAGTGCCGCAGGAGCGGCACTTCAGGCGGATGAGGGGCGCTCCTCGTCCTTGCCTGATCGCGATGCCGCGCGACGTCGGGCCCCTCATCCGGCGCTGCCGCGCCACCTTCTCCCCGCTGCGCGGGGCGAAGGGAAGGCCGGCGTCGTCGAGCTCTTGATGTTCCTTCTCTGCGCTGCGCGGGGGGAAGGCAAGGCCGGTGTCGACGAGCTCCTGCTGTTCCTTCTCCCCGTTGCGACGGGGAGAAGGTGCCGACTGCGAAGGCAGGATGCCGGAGCGAACGGCGAAGCCGGCCCGAAGGGAGTGCCGCAGGAGCGGCACTTCAGGCGGATGAGGGGCGCTCCTCGTCCTTGCCTGATCGCGATGCCGCGCGACGTCGGGCCCCTCATCCGGCGCTGCCGCGCCACCTTCTCCCCGCTGCGCGGGGCGAAGGGAAGGCCGGCGTCGTCGAGCTCTTGATGTTCCTTCTCTGCGCTGCGCGGGGGGAAGGCAAGGCCGGTGTCGACGAGCTCCTGCTGTTCCTTCTCCCCGTTGCGACGGGGAGAAGGTGCCGAAGGCGGATGAGGGGCGCTTCTCGTCGTTGCCTGATCGCAGTGCTGCGCGACGATCGGCCCCTCATCCGGCGCTGCCGCGCCACCTTCTCCCCGCTACGCGGGGCGAAGGGAAGGCCGGCGTCGTCGAGCTCTTGATGTCCCTTCTCCCCGTTGCGACGGGGAGAAGGTGCCCGGAGGGCAGATGAGGGGCGCTTCTCGTGTTTGCCTGATTGCGATGCTGCGCGACGATCGGCCCCTCATCCGGCGCTGCCGCGCCACCTTCTCCCCGCTGCGCGGGGCGAAGGGACAGCAGTGGTCGTCGAGCTCTTGATGTTCCTTCTCCCCGTTGCGACGGGGAGAAGGTGCCGACTGCGAAGGCAGGATGCCGGAGCGAACGGCGAAGCCGGTCCGAAGGGCATGCCGCAGGAGCGGCAGGTCGGGCGAATGAGGGCGCTCGCCGGCGCTACTGCAACAGCAGGTAGAACGCGCTTTGCCCGCGCACGACCGTCATCAGCAGCTGGCGCGGTCGCCGCGCCAGCGCCTCGGCGAGATCGGCGGTGTCGCCGAGCTCGCGCTGGCCGACGCCGACGATCACGTCGCCGGCGCGCAGGCCGCTCGCGTACGCGCGACTGTCCTCGGCCACCGACTTGACCGCGATGCCACCACCGAGGCCGCGCCGACGGTTGTCCGGCAGGTCGGTCAGCTGCACGCCGGCGAGGCGCGCGTCGAGGTCGCCGCCGCGCGCGCTGCGCGTCTCGCTCGCCTTCAGCGTCGCCGACACGCGCAGCGGTGCGCCATCGCGTTGCAGGTCGAGCTGGAGGGCGGTGCCGACCGGACTCAGGCCTTCGATGTTGTGCAGGTCCTGTGCCGAGGCGACGGGCTTGCCATTGACCGCCGTGACGACGTCGCCCGGACGCAGTCCCGCCTCGGCAGCCGGCGTGCCGGGGCGCACGCGCGTGACGACCGCGCCGCGCGTCGCCTTCAGCCCGAGCATGCGCGCGAGTTCGGCGGTGACGTCCTGGCTGTCGAGGCCGAGCGCGCCGCGCTTGACCTCGCCGTAGGCGACGAGCTGGCGCATGACTTCGGCCGCGAGGTCGCTCGGGATCGCGAAGCCGATGCCGACGTTGCCGCCCGAGGGCGAGAAGATCATCGAGTTGATGCCGACCAGCTCGCCGCGCAGGTTGACCAGCGCACCGCCCGAGTTGCCCGGGTTGATCGAGGCATCGGTCTGGATGAAGTTCTGGTAGCCGCGGCCGACGCCGGTGCGCTCGAGTGCCGAGACGATGCCCGAGGTCACCGTCTGGCCGAGCCCGAACGGATTGCCGATCGCCACCACGAAGTCGCCGACGCGCAGGTTCTTCGATGCAGCCAGTGGCACCGCCTCGAGGCGCTCGGCCGGGATCTGCAGCACGGTCAGGTCGGTGTCGGGATCGGAACCGATCACCTTGGCCTTGAGCGTGCGATCGTCGTGCAGGGTCACGTCGATGTCGTCGGCGCCCTGCACGACGTGGTTGTTGGTCAGCACGTAACCCTTCTCGGCGTCGACGATGACCCCTGAGCCGAGCGACTGCTGCACGCGCTCGCGCGGCACGTTCGGCATGTTGAAGAAATCGAAGAACGGATCGCGCACCTGCACGCGCGTCTTCGTGTTGACGTTGACCACAGCCGGCGTCACGCGGTCGATCATCGGCGCGAGCGACGGCAACGGCTGGCCGTCGACGAGGGCGGGCAGGGCGGCCGGGGCGTTCGCCGCGAGGACCGGTGCGGCCTGCACGGGCGCGTTCGGCGTGGCCAGGGCGAAGCC
>JAFLDX010000266.1 GCA_017302215.1 Lysobacterales bacterium | reverse complement strand
GGCGCGCCGCGCGCGCCTGCAGGTGCTCGCCGAGCGCGGCGACAGCGGTGCCGCGGCCGCGCTCGCGCTCGGTCAGGACCCCACGCACTTCATGTCGACCGTGCAGATCGGGATCACCTCGATCGGCATCCTGAGCGGCATCGTCGGCGAAGCCGCGCTGGCCGAGCCGGTTGCCGCGCACTTCGTCGGCTGGGGCCTCGAACCCGCGACGGCGGGCAGGCTGGCCACCGTGATCGTCGTGTTGACCGTCACCTATTTCTCGATCGTGCTCGGCGAACTCGTGCCGAAACGGCTCGGCCAGGTGCATCCGGAGGGGGTGGCCCGGCGCGTCGCCTTGCCGATGGGCCTGCTGGCGATGATCGCCAAACCGTTCGTCGTGCTGCTGACGTTGTCGACCAAGACCCTGCTGCGCCTGCTCGGCGTCCGCCAGGACCGGCCGGCGGCCGTCACCGAGGAGGATATCCACGCCCTGCTGCGCGAAGGCACCGAAGCCGGGGTGATCGAGGACCACGAGCACGCGATCGTGCGCAACGTGTTCCGCCTTGACGACCGCCAGATCGCCTCGCTGATGGTGCCGCGGCTCGACGTGGTCTGCCTCGACGTGGCGGCGCCGCGCGAGCGCATCCTGGCCCTGTTGCAGGATGGCGAGCACAACCGCCTGCCGGTCGTGCGCGGCGGCCTGCACGAGGTGCTCGGCGTGGTCAGCACGCGCCATCTGCTCGGCCAGGTGCTGCGCGGCGAGGCGATCGACCCGATCGCCTCGATGCGGCCGCCCGTGTTCGTGCCGGACAGCATCACCGGGATGGAACTGCTGCAGGAGTTCCGCCGCTCCGGCGAACCGCTCATGTTCGTCATCGACGAGTACGGCAGCGTGCAGGGCGTGGTCACCCAGCATGACGTGCTCGAGGCGATCGCCGGCGAGTTCAAGCCGAGCGGTCCGGAGGAGGCCTGGGCGATCATCCGCGAGGATGGCTCGTGGTTGCTCGATGGCCTGATTCCGCTGCCCGAGCTCAAGGATCGCCTCGCGCTGCGCGACCTGCCGGTCGGCGTCGAGGAGCGCTACCACACGCTCAACGGCCTGTTCATGCTGCAGATGGCGCGCATGCCCGGGACCACCGACCGCTTCGACTGGGAAGGCTGGCGCTTCGAGGTCGTCGACATGGACGGCAACCGCATCGACAAGGTGCTGGCGTCGCGCGTGGGCTGAGCGGGCCCAGGGAAACTCCGATCAACGCCGATCGCGGCTGAAGCCGCTCCCACAGAATCACCGCCTTGTGGGAGCGGCTTCAGCCGCGAAGACCCGTGTTTGGACCATTCCTGGCGGTAGTCGAGGAGACAGGCCTCGCAGGCGTTGGCGACGTCGGCGAGTGCCGATACAGGTCAGACCGATGCCCGAACGCTCTCGTCGCGCACATATTCGAGGCCTGCGCGGTAGGACGTCACGGCGAAATCGGGAAAGCGCCGCTTGAACTTCGTCGAGTCGAACAGGTTGTCGTGCGCATAGCGCGGCAGCAGTTCGCGGATCTCGCGCGCCGGTTTCGAGAACAGGCCGGCGGCGACGAGCTGCCAGTGGCGCAGCACGGTCCATGCCGGGGCGCGCCCGAACACGTCGCAGGCGATCGTGACGTAGTGTGCATACGTCGGGCGATCGTCGCAGCAGGGCAGGTGCCAGGTCTGGCCGTAGGCGTCGGGCGTGTTGCCGAGCACGGCCAGCGCGCGACTCGCATCGGGTGTCCAGATCAGCGTGCGCCGCGTGTCGTCGCGCAACGGCACGCGCGCCTTGCGGCCCGCGCGGATGCGATCGATGACGAGCGCGTTGGTGAAGCTCTGCGTCCTGCCCGGACCGTGGAACTCCGGCGCGCGCGCGATCAGCACGGGAATGTCGCCGCGCGCCATCTCGGCTAACACCGCTTCGGCCATGCGCGCGCGCACGCGGCCCTTCGGGCCGTTCGGCGCGAAGGCGGTGCCTTCATCGAGACGGCGCCCATCCTGCGGATACATGTAGGTGTTGTCGAAATAGGCGAACGCGGCGCCGGCCGCCCGGCATGCGGCAAGCGCATTCGCGAGCATGGTCGGGAACTGCGCTTCCCACAGGCGTGCATCGGGCGGCAGGCCGGCGGTGAAGTAGACGATGCGGCTGCCACGGACGGCGTCGGCGGTCTGCCGCGCGTCGAGCAGGTCGGCCGCGACGACGCGGTCGGCGGCGTCGAGCGCGCGCGGATGGCGGCTGACCAGGGTGATCTCGCGGGTATGGTGGCGGCGCAGTTCGCGCGCCAGTTCGATCGCGATCTGGCCGTTGGCTCCGAGGATCGTCTGCACGCGGATCTCCGGAATGCTCAGCGGTAGTCGCGGTGGCAGGCGTCGCAGGCGTTCGCGACGCGCGTGAGGGCCTCGCGCTGGCTCGTGCAGTCGGCCGCGCCGCGTGCGCCGGCAACCTCGCGGCGCAGGTCGTCGAGGTACTGGTCGAACACGCGATCGGTCGATGCAGCGGACGGGATCGCGCGTCCGATTTCCTCGCTGACCGCCGCGAGCAGGACGAAGCGACGCGCATTGTCGGCGCAGGCGCGGTCGACGGCCGCGCTGCGCGCATCGCCGAGCTGACGCTGGAGCAGGCGCATGACCGCCTTCGGATAGGCGTGACGCTGGCCGAGCACGCTGGCTGCGGTCATCGCGCACAGCGCGCCGACGAGCAGGCCGATCGCGAGGACGATGACGTAGCGCATGGGCCGGGCTCCGACGGGGCCGTGCAGTGTACCCTTGAAGCGGCGTGAACCCGGCGCCATGCACGGGGTCCCCTCGCGAGCTCCACGATGAACGAACCCGCCAGCGCCAAGGACGCCGTCGACCCGCGTTTCCACGGCATCGAACGCCTGTACGGCGTCGGCTCGGTCGCGCGGCTCGCGCGCGCGCGCGTCGCCGTGGTCGGCATCGGCGGAGTCGGTTCGTGGATCGTCGAGGCACTCGCGCGCAGCGGCGTCGGCGCGCTGACGCTGATCGACGCCGACGACGTGTGCATCGGCAACACCAATCGGCAACTGCACGCACTCGAAGGCCACTACGGCCAGCCGAAGGTCGAGGTCATGGCGGCGCGCGCGCGCGCGATCAACCCGGCCGTGCGGGTCGATGCCGTGGCCGAGTTCCTCACCCCGGCGAATCTCGAACGCCTGCTCGGTGGCGGATTCGACCTCGTCATCGATGCCTGTGACGCGTTCCGGGTCAAGGTCGAGACGATCGCGTGGTGCCGAAGGCGCAAGTTGCCGCTGATCGTCGTCGGCTCGGCCGGTGGCCGCGTCGACCCGACCCTCGTGCGCGTGCGCGACCTGTCGAGGACCGAACACGACGCGCTGCTTGCCCTCGTGCGCAAGAAGCTGCGCGAAGAGTTCAAATTCCCGCGCGGACCGAAGCGCTATTTCGGCATCCCGGCCATCTATTCACTCGAGAATGTGCGCTATCCGCAGGCCGACGGCAGCGTCTGCGGCACGCGTCCCGCTGATGCGGAGGGCGGCTTCCGCCTTGATTGCGGCACGGGCCTCGGTGCGGCCACGCACCTGACCGCGACGTTCGCCTTCGCCGCCGTCGCGCGCGCGCTCGAGAAACTGCTCGCCCGTGCCGGACCGTAATTGGAGCGCACCCAGGGCGCGGTCCATCTCGACAGGGCGCAGGAGCGATCGCGCACACGGTGCGCTCCTACAGGGCGAGAAGGCGTTCGACGTTGCGCGTGGAGGCTGCGGCGATCGCCATCGCGCACATGGTGCGCTCCTACAGGGCGAGAAGGCGTTCGACGTTGTGCGCGGAGGCTGCAGCGATCGCCATCGCGCACAGGGTGCGCTCCTACAGGGCGAGAAGGCGTTCGACGTTGCGCGTGGAGG
>JAFLDX010000265.1 GCA_017302215.1 Lysobacterales bacterium | reverse complement strand
GCGTGCCGCCCTACGTGATCTTCCACGATGCGACCCTGCTGGCGATGCTGCGCGAGCGCCCGCAGTCGATGTCCGGCCTGGCCGGGATCAGTGGTGTCGGCGAGACCAAGCTCGCGCGCTACGGCGAGGCTTTCCTCGACGTCCTGCGCGCGGCGTGAGCGAACGCGCGCGTCGGCTGCCGTGGCGCGTCGGCGCCGGCCGCTGCATCATCGCCTGCATGCGCAACGGGAGCGGGCGATGGGCAAGGTCGACAAGCGCAAGCGGCGGCAGGCGGCAGCGCGCGAACGCCAGCGGCGCGAGCCGGTCGCGAACATCCTCGATGTTCCCGACGCGGCGCCGACGGCGCGCACGCCGATCGAGACGGTGGGCATCATCGTGCGCGACGTGATTCCGCTGGGGATGGTCCTCGCGTTCGGCTGGTCGATCGGCCAGTACGTCCTGATCAGCGTGTTCGACCTGACGTTCGCGGTCACGAGCATCGCCATGGTCGGCGTCTCGGTCAGCCATCGTCAGGTGATGAACGCGTCGGGTCCGCTCGATGCCCTTGGCAGCTGGCTGGCCGTGGTCGGCGCCGGTGCCCTGGTCAGCCTGCTGCTGACGGCGGTGTTCGGCTGGGTCGTCGCGTTGATGGCCTGGCAGGAGGAAGGCCGCCTGTTCGATCGCACGCTGGTCCTGTCGGCATTGGCCATCGTGCTCGCGGCGGCGCCGTCGATGTACCGGCGCTACCGCGCCGATGCGGCGTCGGGCCTGCCCGAGGCGGTGCGCAAGCGTCGCGACGAGCCGCGCATCCAGGTCCTCATGGCGAGCATGGCGATGATCCTGTTCGCCTCGTTCTGGGCCGCGCAGGGCGGTCGCATCGGCCTGCATGCGCTCGCCGTCGCGGTCACTGCGTTGTCGTTGCTGCGCGACCTGCGTCCGGACCTGCTGCGCAAGCTCGTTCCCGCGCCGCGCGCGCGCTGACGTGCGCGGTGCATTGCTTCACGCGATTGCCTGGCCTGGCGAGGCGTTGCGCATGCCCGCGCCGAGATAGCGCTCGCGCTTCCTCGCCTTGATGCGCGCGATGTCGACGAGGATGAGTCCATCGATCGCGTGGTTGAATGCCGGATCGACGCCGAACGACAGGAACTGGGTGCCGCCCGGCTCGCACAGCTCGGTGTACTGCTTGTAGAGCACCGGCACGCTGCAGCCGAGCGCATCGAGCCGACCGCGCAACACGCGCTGCGCCGCCGCCGCATCGAGGTCGCCGAAGTCGGGCGGCGTGCCGCGCGCGCTGAACGGGTGCGGCGAACGGGCCAGCGTGCGCGGATGCCCGTAGTAGCGCGTGTAATAGGCGACGATCCACTCGCGTGCCTCGAGCGGCAGGTTCGCGCTGATCGAGACCGGGCCGAACAGGTAGCGGATGTCCGCATGATTGCGCAGCCATGCGCCGATCCCGTACCAGAGATAGTCGAGGCTGCGCGAGCCCCAGTAAGCCGGGGTGACGAAGCTGCGCCCGAGTTCCACGCCGCGCTCGATCGTCGGCAGCAGGCGGCCGTCGAAGCGGAACAGGCTTGCCGTGTAGAGGCCGCGCAGTCCGTGCGCGTCGAGCACGCGCGCGCACGCTGCGGCGCGGTAGGCGCCGGCGACGCCGCCCGCCTCGGCATCCCACAGCACGATGTGGTCATACCAGCTGTCGTAGGCGTCGAGGTCGACACGCTTGCCGGTACCTTCGCCGACCTTGCGGAATGTGAGCTCGCGCAGACGCCCGATCTCGCGCAGCAGGGCTGAGTCGGCCGGCAGGCGACCGCCATGGATGCGCTTGCCGTCGGCGGTCTCGCCGAGCAGGGCGAGCCGGTCCAGGTCGGCCCGCATCGCCACCGGCGAAGGGCGGTGCACGAGCGGCGCCTCGCGCGGATGCCAGCGGTCGCTGCGCCGGCCGAGCGCGTAGACCGCGCGCCGCACCTCGCGGCTGGCATGCTGACGATCGTTGCCGCCGGCCACCTCGTCGAGGCGGCGCGGAGCGCCCACGCGAATCGTGATGCGGTGCGCGCGCGGCTGCAGCGCTTCGCGCGGGAGCAAGCCGGTTCCGAGCGGCTTGAACAGCGCCGAGGCTCCGTAGAACAGCGCGGAGTTGCGCGCCTCGATGCGCATCGGCAGCACCGGCGCAGCGGCCTTCTCGGCGAAGCGCACGAAGCCGTGGCGCCATTCCGCGTCGCGCACGCCGAGCGGGGTCAGGCGCGAGACTTCGCCGGCCGGGAACACGATCACCGCCTCGTCATGTTCGAGCGCGGCGTCGACCAGGCGCAGGCTGTCGGCGCCTGGCTTGCCACCGAGGATGCGCAACGGAATCAGCAGGTCGGCGAGGCCGTCGATGGCGAGCAGGAAGTCGTTGGCAAGGATGCGCACGTCGCGACGCACGCTGCCGACGAGGCCGAGCACGGCGAGGGCATCGCGCGCTCCGAGCGGATGGTTGGCAACGATGACCACGCGACCGCTCTCTGGGATGCGCTCGCGCTCGACCTGATCGACCTGCCAGCGGCAGTCGAGCCAGGCCAGCGCGGCATCGACGAGGGCGAGGCCGCGCAGGTGGCCGTGCTCGCGCCGGAACGCGCCGATCGTGTCGAGGTGCGACAGCTTCGACAGCGAGCGCACGAGCGGCCGCGCGAAGCGCGCGCGTGATCCGGCGAACCAGTGCGGGAAGCGCGCTTCGATCGCGTGCTGGAGTTCGATCATCTCGGCGGGGCTCCGGCCTGACCCGCGCATGCTCGACACCGCGTATTGCAGGCGCGTGACCGCACCATCACGGCACTGTCACGCGAACGTCGCACGCTGCGCGCGCCGCCGCCGGAAGCACGCGCATGTCCGCCATCGCCAGCGCCACCCGCCCGACCCTGCGCGACCGCATCGATCGACGCGTCTTCGATGCGATCTGGTCGCGCAACCTCGTCTACAACACCTGCTGGGAAGACCCGGCAGTCGATCGCGAGGCGCTCGCGCTCAGGCCGGACGACCGCGTCCTGGTCATCACCAGCGCCGGCTGCAATGCACTCGACTACGCGCTGAGCGGGCCGCGGCGCGTGCATTGCGTCGATGCCAATCCGCGCCAGAACGCGTTGCTGGAACTGAAGATTGCCGGAATCCGCGCACTCGAGTTCGAGGACTTCTTCGCCGTGTTCGGCGAGGGGCGCCACGCCGGCTTCGCCGAGCTCTATGCGAGGCACCTGCGCGCGCAGCTCTCGCCGTTCGCGCGTGACTGGTGGGATGCACGCACGCACTGGTTCTCCAGCCCCGGCGGCAGCTTCTATTTCCACGGACTGTCCGGGCTCGTTGCACGCGCGGCGCGCACCTGGCTCCGCGCGCGGCCGCGCCTGCTCGAGGCGATGCTCGACCTGCTCGCCGCGCGCGACATCGACGAGCAGCGCCGCATCTACGACGAGCGCGTCGCCCCGATGCTGTGGACGCGTGCGCTCAACTGGACGATCTCGCGCCAGTTCGTCATGAACCTGCTCGGCGTGCCGCATCCGCAGCGCCGCCTCGTAGAGGCCCAGCATGCACAAGGCGTGGCCGGCTTCATCCGCGAGTCGATCCAGTACGTGTTCCGCCAGCTTCCGGTCGCCGGGAACTATTTCTGGCGCGTGTACCTGACCGGCCGCTATACGCGCGAATGTTGCCCAGACTACCTGACCGAGGCGAACTTCGCGCGCCTTAAGGGCGGCCAGGTCGACTGCCTCGAGCTGCACACCACCACGGTGACGCGCTTCCTGCACGCGACCGACGAGCGCATCACGCGCTTCGTGCTGCTCGATCACATGGACTGGATGAGCACCTGCCACCCCGATGCGCTCGAGGAGGAGTGGGATGCGATTCTCGAGCGCGCCGCGCCGGCCGCGCGCATCCTGCTGCGCAGCGCACAGGCGCGGCCC
>JAFLDX010000264.1 GCA_017302215.1 Lysobacterales bacterium | reverse complement strand
GCGCCGGACGCGACGCCGCGGCCGCGGCGGCGCTGGCCGAGGCGATTCCGGCGCTCGAACACGACGGCGGCGTGAAGCTGCCGCTCGCGCTGTCGGCGTACGCCGAGGCCCTGTTCGACCTCGGCCGTGCCGACGACGCAGTGTCCGCATCGGCGCGCGCGATCGAGGCCGCCGCGCGCAGCGGTGGCGCGGACACCCTCGATGCCCTGGCCACCCGGCTCTCGCACGGTGAACTTCTATCGCGCATGGAACGCCATGCAGAAGCCGTGGCGGTACTCGATCCGGCCCTGGAGCGCTGGCGCGCCAGCAGCGGCCCGAACGACGACCGTTACCTGCGCGGACTCAAGGCACTGGCCACGTCACGCATGTCGCTCGGCACGCTCGACAATCCGGAAGCGATGTTCCGCGAGTTGCTCGCACTGCATCGGCAGCTGTACTCGCCACCGCACGACCAGATCGCGGCGGCGATGCGCGATCTTGCCGCGACGATCGCCGACGGGCAGGGCCTGGACGAGGCGCATGCCTTGCTCGACGAGGCGCTGGCCATGCAGCGTGCGGTGCTCGCGCCGGACAACCTGCAGCAGGTCATGACCCTCGACCTGCGCGGCCTGCTCTACTCGCAGGGGCAAGAGTTCGCGGCCGCCGAAGCCGCCTACGCCGAAGCCGCCGGGATCTGCGAGCGGGCAAAGCTCGACAACGAAACCTGCAGCCGGGTGCGCAACAACCGCGGGCACAACCTGTACCGCCAGGGCAAGCTGGCCGAGGCGGAACGCGAGATGCGCATCGCCCTCGCCGAACGTCGTCAGCGCTTCGGCGAGGATCACATGACCGTGGCGGTCTCGCTTTCGACGCTTGGCAACGTGCTCGATCGCGCGGGCCGACCCGCGGAGTCGGTGGCACTGCAGCGCGAGGCGCTCGCGATCTTCGAGCGCATCGGCCAGCACGACAGTTCGGATTTCGCCCTGATCGGCAACAGCCTCGCGCAGTCGCAGCTGTCCGCCGGCGATGCCGCGGCGGCGCTGGAAACGCTGCGCGGCGCGCTCGCGCTGTGGCAGCGCAAGATGCCCGAGGGCAAGCGCCGCGAATTCTCGATGCGCGTGCTCGAGTCGCGGATCCTGCTCGCCCTCGGCCGCCGCGCGCAGGCCCGCCAGGCGGCAGAAGCCGCTCTCGCGCTCGGGCTCGATCGCGCGCTCGTCACCGCACCCGAACGCAACATGCTGCGGGCCGCGACCGGACGGCACGACCTCTAGCGCGTCTTCGCCGGCAGTCGGGACCGTCGGGGGGCGGGCCGCTCGACCGCAACGGCCCTGCCAGGCTCGCGGCTTGGTCGGTCGTCGCCTTCAGTTCTCGTCGAAGCCGTCGGCGAAGAGGCCGTCATCGAGCGCTTCGACGTCGAGCGTGATGCCGTCGAACCAGCCGCTGGCAACGGCCGCATTCGGTGCCACGCTGTTGTCGATCACGACGAGCCTGACGAGCAGCGAGCTTTGCGCCGTCCAGGCGCTGGCGGAAACGTCGATCACGGCCGGATTCGCCGGTCGCACCCAGCCCTCGTTGCTGAGCGGCAGGATGCCGCTCGCCGCGATCGCGCCGGCGTTGCAGCCTTCGCCGCCGGCGTGGCGCAACTCCCAGCGCAGCTGCGTCGAATCGAGCGGCGCGACGTACAGCGTATCGGGCAGGGTTCGACCCCAGCCGTTGAGCCTGTAGCGCCCCGGGCCGGGCAGGTGGACGCACTGGCTCGCGTAGGCGATCGGCTGCCCGCGCGCGACGCCGGTCTTGTACACCGACAGCGAACCCGAGCCGCCACTGGCGTTGAAGCTGCCGCGGCCGAGGCTGCCGGCGACGAGCTCGGTCCACAGCCGCGTGTCGACCTCGATGTCGCTGTTCTGCACGAGCGGCTGCAGGGCCTGGCGCTCGAACGCGCCGATGTCGCGCACGCCATTGAACGGCCCGAGCGTGATCGGCAGGTTGATGTCGCGACCGAGCGCGGTCACGTCGCGGTCGTCGCCGCCGATGGTCGGGCCGTAGTCGACGGCCGGAGAGGCGGCGCGCAGGCGGTAGTCGCCGTTGCCCGGATCGACGAAGCGCGGATCGGCGACCACGACCTCGGTCGAGTTGCCGCCGTCGAGCGAAGCACGCTCGCTGGCGAACACGCTCTCGAAGGTCTTGTCGCAACCGCTGCACTGCAGGAGCGTTCGACCCGGCTGCCACAGGATCGAGCGGCGCAGTTCGACGTCGGTGCCGGCGAGTGCGAGCACCGGCTGGCCGCTGCCGACGAGGTTGCCGGCCAGCGTGCCGTCCTGCAGGGTGAAGTAGCCGCCGCCGCCCTCCTTGTCGACGAGGGCCAGGCTGGCCTGGTTGTCGACGATCAACGCGTTCCGCAGCCAGATGAAATCGTCGGTTCCGGCGAAGAGCAGGGTTCCGCCGCGGTTGCCCTCGACGACCATCCCGCCGCGATAGGGCAGGTAGCCGTTGTCGTACGCGTGGTTCGCGTAAAGGCTGGCACCACTCAGCAGGTGGATCACGGCGCCGGCCGTCGGCGTGCCGTCGCTGGTCTGCGCGACGTTGTCGACGATGCCGCTGCAGAACGCGCCGGCCGGGCAGATCACCCCGGGCGGCGGTGGCACGTAGTCCGCACTCTCCGCGTTGAAGCGCATGCTGTTGCCGGCATCGTCGCCGTCGCTGTAGATCGCTGCGCCATCGGGCGCCGTGTTGCCGCGCAGCTCCGCATGCCAGAAGTGGGCCTGCAGGTAGCTCTCGTTGAAGAACCCTCCGTTGCCGAGCTGGTAGAGCCCGCCACCCTGCACGCTGGCGACGTTGTTGCGGATGCCGGCGGGCGTCGCGGTCGCGGAGTGCACGCGCAACAGGGCCTCGATCTCGGCGTCGTCATTGGCAACCATCGCCACGCCGCCGCCGTACTTCGCCTTGTTGTTGTAGATCGCGCCGAGGCTGCCCATTCCGGGTCCGATGTCGGCCAGCGCGTCGCGCGAATCGACCAGCATCATGAGGCCGCCACCATAGCCGCCGCCACCATCGCCCTGGGCCTCGTTGAGGTAGATGCCGCTGCCGGCCTCGAGCATGGTGAACTTCACCTCGTCGACGTAGACGCCGCCGCCGCTGGTGCGCGCGGTGTTGCCGAGCACGGTCACGTTCGCGCCGAACTCGACGCTCGCCTCGCTGCCGGTGCCGCGTGCATACAGCCCGGCACCGTAGCCGGCGATGTTGTTCGACAGCGTGGTGTCGACGAGGCCGAGGCGGCCGTTGCCCTCGAAGTAGATGCCGCCGCCCTCGCCGGCGGTGCCGTTGTCGCCGTCGCGCAGGCGCAGGTTGCGCAGGCGCACGAGGCCGCCGGTCGGCACGACGATGCGCATGACCGGTCGCGCGTTGCCCCCGCTGCCATCGAGGATCGAGCGGCTGCCGGCGGTCGGCTCGGCCGAGTTGCAGGCCGCGTAGCCGCCTATGATGTTCAGTTCCTGCGCGGTGTTGATCGCGACTTCCTGCGCGTTGTACGTGGCGGTGGTGACACGGATCGTGTCGGCCGCCGGTGAACTCGATTGCGCCGCGGTCACGGCCGCCTGCAGCGTCGCGTGGGTGCAGCCGGCGCCGCTGCCGACCGCGTAGTCGGTGGCACCGGCCGAACCCGCGCCGAGCATGACGGCGGCGAGCATGATGCGGCTGGGCAGCGCGCGAGGCGCGGAACGGGAAGCGGACATGGCGGGATACCTCGACGACGCAGGGATGACGCGTTGAGGGAACGCCGCCTGCGCGGAAGTTGCGACATGACCATCGCGCGTCGACCGGCAGGGAGAGCGGCGCTCGCGGCGATGCCTGCAGCCGGCTCGCAGCCGCGCGCGATTCGCTGCGGAGGAGCCGGGGCCGCCGTCAGTAGCCGCGCCCGCTCTGCGCGAGGCGGCGCAGGCCGGCATGCATCTC
>JAFLDX010000263.1 GCA_017302215.1 Lysobacterales bacterium | reverse complement strand
CGACGACCAGCATCGCGGCGGCAAGCACGCGCCAGGCGGCGGTGCCGAAGCCCGCGGCGATGCGCCTGCGCTGCACGTCAGTTCTGCGGCTGGGGCGTCGGCTGCGGCGTCGCCGGCTTGCTGAAGTCGACCGCCGGTGCGGTCGAGATCGCCTTCTCGTTCTCGACGCTGAAGTTGGCCTTGGTCGCGTAGCCGAAGATCTTCGCGGTCAGGTTCTGCGGGAAGCTGCGCACGTAGGTGTTGTAGTCCTGGATCGCGGTCACATAGCGGTTGCGCGCGACGGTGATGCGGTTCTCGGTGCCCTCGAGCTGCGCCTGCAGGTTCTGGAACAGGCCGTCGGCCTTGAGCTGCGGGTAGTTCTCCGACACGGCCATGAGGCGCGTCAGCGCGCTCGACAGCTCGCCCTGCGCGGCCTGGAACTTCGCGATGACGGCCGGATCGGACAGCATCTCGGGCGTGACCTTGAGCGTGCCGACCTGGGCGCGCGCCTCGGTCACGCGCGTAAACACTTCTTCCTCGTGGCTGGCGTAGCCCTTGACCGTGTTGACGAGGTTCGGCACGAGGTCGGCGCGACGCTGGTACTGGTTCAGCACCTCGGACCAGGCCGCGTTGACGGCTTCGTCCTTCTGCTGGATCGCGTTGTAGCCGCAGCCGGACAGGGCGGCGAGGACGACGACGAGGGACAACAGGCGAAGCAGGCGCATCGGGACATCTCCAGGGCGGCCGGGAAGCGCACTGTGCGCCGCGCATCCCGGCCACGCAAGCAGGGCGGAGGGCATCGGCCGGCCGTCGTTCAGCTGGCCTGCGCGCGCTTGCGCACGGCGAGGTTGATCCACTCGACCGCGATCGAGAAGCCCATCGCGAAGTAGACGTAGCCTCGCGGCACGTGGAACTCGAAGCCGTCGGCGATCAGCACGGCGCCGACGAGGATCAGGAAAGCCAGCGCAAGCACGCGGATGGTCGGATGGCGGTCGATGAACTCGCCGACCGGGTTGGCGGCGAAGATCATCACCGCGACGGCGAGGATGATCGCGGCGACCATGACCGGGATCTGGTTGACCATGCCGATCGCGGTGATTACCGAATCGAGCGAGAACACGATGTCGATGATCGCGATCTGCAGGATGACCATCGCGAAGGCCGAGAACGCGCGCCCGTCGCTCGCCGCCTCGCCGCGCGCCCCTTCGAGCTCCTGGTGGATCTCCATGACCGCCTTGACCAGCAGGAACAGGCCGCCGCCGATCAGGATCAGGTCGCGCAGCGAGAACACCTGGCCGACCGCCTCGAACAGGCCGAGGCGGTCGTCGTCCAAGCCGGCGAGGAAGGACAGCGTCAGCAGCAGCAGGATGCGCGTGACGCAGGCGAAGGCCAGGCCGACGCGGCGCGCGAGCGGACGCTGCGCCGGGGCGAGCCGGCTCACCGCGATCGAAATGAAAACAAGGTTGTCGACGCCGAGCACGATCTCGAGCGCGGCGAGCGTGACGAGGGCGATCCAGAATTCGGGTTCGAGCAGGAACTCGAGCATCGACGCGTCCGCGTTCAGTGGATGGAGAGGATGCGCGGGCCGAGCACGAGGCCCCAGCACAGGATCACGTTGAGCATGAGCAGGAACACCGCGGCCGAGCCCATGTCCTTCGCACGCCCGGCCAGTTCGTGGAACTCCGGGCTGACCTTGTCGACCACGGCCTCGATCGCCGAGTTGAGCAGTTCCGCGGCCGGTACGAGCAGCAGGCTGCCGCACAGCAGCGCCTTCTCGACACCGCCGTCGCCGAGCCAGAGGCCGAGCGGGAACAGCACGAAGAAGAGATAGCCCTCGAGGCGGAACGAAGCCTCGTGGCGCCATGCGGCGCAGAGGCCCTTCCACGACCATACCAGCGCCTTGAGGATCTGGCGTGGTCCACGCGGTTCGCTGCTCGGCATGCGTGCGTCCCGGCTCCGCTCAACCGGCCGGCGATGCCGGCACGCGCGCCGCGGTGCGGAACTCGTTCGACGGGGCGGCGATCGGCATGCGCACTCGCAAGCGGGGATTCGAGGCGGGTTATGATGCCACAGGCGTCGCCGGCACCGTTGCGCCGGCCGACGCCGCGATCCACGTCTGCTCTCCGGGGTGCACCCTTGAATCGTCGTTTCCTGGCCGGCGTCGCCGCCGTTGCCGCGGTCCTGCTCGTTGCCGGCCTGCTCGGCGTCGACCGCATGCTCGCGGAATGGGTCCATGCCAGTGCCTTCGCCGACATCGCCGTGCTGCGCGACACGCTCGCCGTGATCGATGCCGCGATCGGCATGCATGTCTGGTACTGGATGACCGCGACGATCCTGATCGTGCTCGGCCTCGCCGGAACGCTCGCCGGTGCGCGCCTGCCGCTGCCGCCACGCCTCGCCCCGGCCCTGCTCGCGGCCGGCCTCGTGCAGGCCGGCACGATCGCACTGATGATCCTCGGCAAGAGCACGATGGGTCGCCTGCGTCCATACCAGGTCTTCGAGACCGGCGACTGGACGAACCTCTGGTTCGCCGGCGGCGTGTCGTTCCCGTCGGGCCATTCGTCGTACTACTTCGGCGTGTTCCTGCCACTCGCGGCGGCGGCGCCGCAGGGCTGGCAACGCGCGCTCCTGCTCGTCGTTCCGGTGTTCGCCGCGATCACGCGCATCGACATGTCGATGCACTTCCTGTCCGACGTGGCGACGCCGCCGCTGCTCGCCGCCGGCCTCGCCTTCGCGGTCGGCGCGGCCCTGCGACGCTGGTTGCCGGCGCCGGTGTAAAGGGCTGCAAATCCTGCAAGCGCCGCGCAAAACCCGTGGCGCCCGCGGCGGGCCTGCGGCATCGTAGGCGGCATGATCCGACCGAACATCCTGCTCGCCGACGACGACCACGAGCTCGCCGCGCTGCTGCGCGATTTCCTGGCCCGCGAAGGCTTCGACGCCCGCATCGCACACGACGCCGATTCGGCGATCGCCGAGGCGCGCGCGCACGACTTCGATGCGATCGTCCTCGACGTCATGCTGCCCGGTCGCTCCGGCCTCGACGTGCTGCGCGAACTGCGCCGCGAGTCGGCCACGCCCGTGCTCATGCTGACCGCGCTCGGCGAGGACATCGACCGCATCCTCGGCCTCGAACTCGGCGCCGACGACTACCTTCCGAAGCCGTGCAATCCACGCGAGCTCGCGGCGCGATTGCGTGCCGTGCTGCGCCGCTCGCGCGGCGAAAGCGGCGACGCCCTGACCGACCTTCGCGTGGGCGAGCTTTCGCTCAAGGCGAGCTCGCGCAGCGCGAGCGCGGGCGGCGTCGCGCTCACGCTGACCTCGACCGAGTTCGACCTGCTCGCGCTGCTGATGCGCGAGGCGGGCCGCGTGGTCAGCAAGGAACGCATCTCGCAGAGCGTGCTCGGGCGCCCGCTCGGGCCGTACGACCGCTCGATCGACGTGCACGTCTCGAACCTGCGGCGCAAGATCGCCGATGCCGGCGACGGCTCGTCGCCGATCACGACGATCCACCGCAGCGGCTACCTGCTGCGCCAACCCGAACCATGAGCCTCGTCGCGCCACGCGAAAGCGGCGGATCGCGCTGACATGCGCAGCCTGTTCTGGCGCATCTTCGCCGCGACCTGGCTGGCCTATGCCGCGGTCATCGTCGCGCTCGCCTGGATCACCACGGTCAACTTCGAGACCGAGCAGATCCCCGGCCTCGAGATGACGCGCATGCAGGCGGTCATGGACGAGCAACTGCGCCGCCTCGACCGCAGTGCGCGCCGCGCCGGTGCCGGCCGGCTCGACCAGTCGCTGCGCATCGCCGCGAGCATGGGCACGGTCGAGTACTTCGCACTCGATGCCAACGACCAGGATCGCCTCGGTCGGCCGGTGTCGCACGAGGTGCGCGAGGCCGCCGCCGCGACGCGCGAAGGCAAGCCGCTGGCGTCCGCGCGCATGCGCGCCGTGGCGACCACCCTGAGC
>JAFLDX010000262.1 GCA_017302215.1 Lysobacterales bacterium | reverse complement strand
CGCGACGAGCGCCGCCTCGAGCGCCGCCACGTCGCGCAGCTCGAAGCCGAGCGCCTGCCGGCGTGCGTCGCCGCGCGCGAACACGAGGCTGTACTGGCGCGAATCCGAGCGCAGGGCGACTTCTTCGTCGTTGCGGAACGCGACCTGCAGGCCGAGTTCGTCGCCGGCGAAACGCGCGGCTGAATCGAGGTCGCGCGTGCCGAGCACGACGTAACGCAGCTGTTCGATGGCGATGGTCATGCCGGATTCTCCCGTCTCGCGATCGTCCGTGACCGCCGCCTCGTCGGCGCGTGCGCCACTGCGGCGCACTGCAATTTCGCCTCATTCAACCGCGACCATCCGTGGCCGCCCTTTTCAAGTCAAGCCAGTCTGCGTCGCACGATGCGCGTGAACACGGCGGCCGCGACCGGCAGCAGGTCGTCGTCGAAACGGAAGGTCGGGTGATGGCACATCGCACCGTCCATGCCGAGGAACAGGTAGGCGCCCGGCCAGCGTTCGAGCAGGTACGAGAAATCGTCGGAGAACGGGTACGCGCGCACGTCGGTCCTGACCTTGTCCGCGCCGAGCACGTCGCCGAGCGCAGCGGCGGCAAGCGCGGCCTGTTCGGGCGCGTTGACGCACGGCGGGCAGGCATGCGGGAACGCGAGGTCGATGCGGCAGCCGCTCATCGCCGCATGGCCTTCGCAGAGCGCGCGCAGGCGCGCCTGCAGCGCTTCGTGCACATCCTTCGACAGGGCCCGGATCGTGCCGCTCAGCGACGCGGTCGACGGGATGATGTTGTGCGTGGTGCCGGCCTGCAGCCGGCCGACGTTGATCAGCGCGGCTTCCATCGGATCGATGTGGCGGCCGACGATGCTCGAGATCTCGACGGCCAGGCGCGCGGCGACCTGCAGCGGATCGTTCGCCTTGTGCGGCGCCGCGGCGTGGCCGCCGACGCCCTCGATCCCGATCTCGAACACGGCCAGCGACTGCAGGGTCGCGCCGACGCGCACGCTGGCCTCGCCGGTGGCGAGCAGCGGCATGTTGTGGAACGCGTAGACCTCGTCGCACGGGAAGCGCTCGAACAGGCCGTCCTCGATCATGCGGATCGCGCCGCGCCCGCCTTCCTCGGCCGGCTGGAAGATCAGCACGACGCGACCGCGCGCCGGCGGATGCGCGACGAGATGCGTGGCCGTGCCGAGCAGGGCCGCGGTGTGGCCATCGTGTCCGCAGGTGTGGGCGACGCCGGCGCGCTGCGAGCGGAACGGCAGATCGCTCTGCTCGTCCATCGGCAGCGCGTCCATGTCGGCACGCAGGCCGATCGAGGGCCCCGCGATGCCGCTGTCGATGACGGCGACCACGCCCGTGCCGCCGAGTCCGCCGTGCACCTCGAGGCCGAGTCCGCGCAGCACCTCGCTGACGAGGGCCGACGTGCGTTCCTCCTCGAAGCCGAGCTCGGGCCAGGCATGGATGCGCCGCCGCCAGTCGGTCATGCGCGGCGCGAGGGCGGTCAACGATTCGATGGCGGCGGACATCGGGCCAGGCATTCCTGAGGCGCGGGCGCGGGGGATGCCGCGATGAAAGCAGAGCCCTCGCAGGGTGTCAAACATAATTTCGATATTTGCGCGACATCCAATGCGAAATGGTGCATGATCGGCGCCGCGCGGTTGACAAATTTCGACTTTTTGACCTAGGTTCCCGCCCACTGGGCGCCCGCGCATCCGCCAGATCGCGCCCCGAATTTCGACATTCCGAATGGAATCCCAGCCCGGACCCGCCATGAGCCAGACTGCCCCGCAGCCCGAGGACGTGCCGCTCGCCCCGCTTCCGCACTACATCGGCGGCCAGCCGGTCACCTCGTCGCGCGCGCCGTTCGCGAACGTCGACCCGGCCAGCGGACGCACCGTCGGCTACGTCCACGAGGCCGATGCGGGCATCGTCGACCAGGCCGTCAAGGCGGCGCGCGCCGCGCTGCGCGGACCGTGGAGCCGCTACACCGATCCGCAGCGCGCCGCGATCCTGCGCAAGGTCGCCGACGGCATCCGCGCGCGCGCCGACGAATTCCTCGCCGCCGAGATCCGCGACACCGGCAAGCCGCACGACCTCGCCAGCCACCTCGACATCCCGCGCGGCGCGGCCAACTTCGACGTCTTCGCCGACCAGGTCGCGAACCTCTCGACCGAGACGTTCCGCAGCCCGACGCCTGACGGCAACGGCGCGCTGAACTACGCGTTGCGCACGCCGCGCGGCGTCATCGCGGTGATCTGCCCGTGGAACCTGCCGCTGCTGCTGATGACCTGGAAGGTTGCACCCGCACTGGCCTGCGGCAACACCGTCGTGGTCAAGCCGTCCGAGGAGACGCCGTCGACGACGACCCTGCTCGCCGAGGTCATGAACGAGGCCGGCGTGCCGCCCGGCGTGTTCAACGTCGTGCACGGCTTCGGTCCCGACAGCGCCGGCCAGTACCTCAGCGAACATCCCGGCGTCGATGCGATCACGTTCACCGGCGAAACGCGCACCGGCACCGCGATCATGAAGGCCGCCGCGGTCGGCGTGCGACCGGTCTCGTTCGAACTCGGCGGCAAGAATGCCGCGCTCGTGTTCGCCGACTGCGATCTCGACGCCGCAGTCGCCGGCGTCACGCGCTCGGCCTTCCTCAATGCCGGCCAGGTCTGCCTCGGCACCGAGCGCGTCTACGTCGAGCGCGCGATCTTCGACGAGTTCACGCGGCGCCTGAAGGCCGCCGCCGAGGCCTTGCGTCCGGGCGATCCGTATGCGGAGGGCACGAACTTCGGCCCGCTGATCAGCCGCGAGCACCGCGACAAGGTGCTTTCCTATTACGCACGCGCGCGCAACGAGGGCGCTACGGTCGTCACCGGCGGCGGCGTGCCGGCGATGCCGGCGGCGCTTGCCGGCGGCTGGTGGGTCGAACCGACCGTGTGGACCGGCCTGGCGCCCGACTCGGCCGTGCTGACCGAGGAAATCTTCGGACCATGCTGCCACCTCGCGCCGTTCGACCGCGAGGACGAAGCGATCGCGGCGGCCAACGACAGCCCGTACGGCCTCGCCACCTCGATCTGGACGCAGAACCTCACGCGCGCGCATCGCGTCGCCGCGGCGATCGAGGTCGGCATCGCCTGGGTCAATTGCTGGTTCCTGCGCGACCTGCGCACCGCCTTCGGCGGCGCCAAGCAATCCGGCATCGGCCGCGAGGGCGGCGTGCACGGCCTCGAGTTCTACACGGAGCTGCGCAATGTCTGCATCAAGCTCTGATGCCGGCGTGCGCGAAGCGGCCGCACGCCTCGGCGCGGCGCTGCGCGACGCCGTGCCGTGCGATCCGGTCAGGCCGCTGATCGAGGCGCAGGGACTCGACGCGGCCTACGCCGTGCAGGCGCTGCTGACCAAGGCGGCCGAGGAGTCCGGGCGGCGCGTGGTCGGCCGCAAGATCGGCCTGACCTCGACCGCCGTGCAGAAGCAGCTCGGCGTCGACCAGCCCGACTACGGCATGCTGTTCGCCGACATGGCCCATGGTGACGGCGAGGAGATCGCGCTCGCGTGCCTGATCCAGCCGAAGGTCGAGGCCGAGATCGCGTTCGTGTTCGAACGCGACCTCGATGTCGAGCAACCGACGCTCGGCCACGTGCTCAACGCGATCGGCTACGCCTTGCCCGCGATCGAGGTCGTCGACAGCCGCGTGCGCGACTGGAAGATCACCTTGCTCGACACGATCGCCGACAACGCCTCGTCGGGCCTGTACGTGCTCGGCGGTTCGCCGAGGAAGATCGATGCCTTCGACCTGCGCCTGTGCGGCATGAGCCTCGAGAAGCACGGCGAACCGGTCTCGCTCGGCTGCGGTGCCGCCTGCCTCGGCCATCCGCTCAATGCGGTGGTCTGGCTCGCGCGCACCGCTGCGCGCACCGGGCGTCCGCTGCGCGCCGGCGACACCGTGCTCTCGGGCGCGCTCGGCCCGATGGTC
>JAFLDX010000261.1 GCA_017302215.1 Lysobacterales bacterium | reverse complement strand
CCGCGATGCGCGCCCGCGGCGCGCGCGTTGCGATGGCCGGCGATGGCATCAACGACGCTCCCGCGCTGGCCGCGGCCGATGTCGGCATCGCCATGGGCAATGGCGCCGACATCGCCATGGAGAGCGCCCAGGTCACCCTGGCGCGCGGAGAACTCGGCGGCATCCTGCGCGCGCGCCGACTTTCGGCGGCGACCGTGCGCAACATCCGCCAGAACCTCGCCTTCGCCTTTGGCTACAACGCGCTCGGCATCCCGGTCGCGGCCGGCGTGCTGTACCCGCTGGCCGGCGTGCTGGCGAGCCCGACGTTGGCCGCGTTGGCGATGAGCCTGTCGTCGGTGTCGGTCATCGGCAACGCGCTGCGCCTGTACCACACGCCGCTCTGAGCCGTCGGCGCCGGCATCCTGCGCTGCGGCCGCTTTCCGTATCATTGGCGCATGGCCCCGCGCAAAACCGCCTCTGCGGCACCGTTGTTCACCGGATCCGATGCGCTGAAGCCGCTCGCCGAGCGCATGCGCCCGCGCACGCTCGACGAGATCGTCGGCCAGGCGCGCCTGGTCGGCGAGGGTCGGTCGCTGCGCCGCGCGATCGAGGCCGGCCGGGTGCATTCGATGATCCTGTGGGGGCCGCCCGGCTGCGGCAAGACCACGCTGGCCCTGCTGCTCGCGCACTACGCCGACGCCGAGTTCAAGGCGATCTCGGCGGTCATGTCGGGGCTGCCCGACGTGCGCGCCGCACTCGCCGAGGCCGAGCGCCGTTTCGCCGAAGGCCGGCGCACCGTACTGTTCGTCGACGAGGTGCACCGGTTCAACAAGGCCCAGCAGGATGCGTTCCTGCCGCACATCGAACGCGGCGTGATCCTGTTCGTCGGCGCGACCACCGAGAACCCGTCGTTCGAACTCAACTCGGCGCTGCTCTCGCGCTGCCGCGTGCACGTGCTCGAGGCCGTATCGGCAACCGAGATCGCCGCGGCGCTGCGACGTGCGCTCGACGACGGCGAGCGTGGTCTCGGTGCCCTCGACCTCGCCGTCGACGAGGCCACACTGGCGACGATCGCCGAGGCAGCCGACGGTGACGTGCGACGTGCCTTGACCCTGCTCGAGATTGCCGCCGAACTGGCCGAAGGCGGCCAGATCGGCCAAGCCACGCTGGCCCAGGTGCTGGCCGACCGCACGCGCCGCTTCGACAAGGGCGGCGAACAGTTCTACGACCAGATCTCGGCCCTGCACAAGTCGGTGCGTTCGTCCGATCCCGATGCGGCGCTCTACTGGTGCACGCGCATGCTCGACGGCGGCGTCGATCCGGCCTACCTCGCGCGGCGCATGACGCGCATGGCGATCGAGGACATCGGCCTCGCCGACCCACGCGCATTGACCCTCGCCCTCGAGGCGTGGAACACGTACGACCGCCTCGGCTCGCCGGAAGGCGAACTGGCCTTCGCCGAACTCGCGATCTACCTCGCCATCGCGGCGAAGAGCAACGCCGCCCACATGGCCTTCAACGACGCGCGTGCGGAAGTGCGCGCGAACGGCACGCTCGAGGTGCCGATGCACCTGCGCAACGCGCCGACGAAGCTCATGAAAGGCCTCGGCTACGGCCAGGGCTACCAGTACGACCACGACGCCGAGGGCGGTGTCGCGCTCGACCAGCAATGCCTGCCCGACGCGCTGGCGGGGCGCGAGTTCTACCGGCCGGTCGACCGCGGCCTCGAACTCAAGATCGGCGAGAAGCTCGCCGGCCTGCGCGAGGCACGCCGCGTCGCGCGAAAGCCGAAGGCATGATCCTGCGTGCTGCCCTGTTGGCCCTCGTCCTGGCCACACGGGTCGGCGTGGTCGGCGCGGAAGTTCCGCCGGCACCGGCCGTTGCCACCGCGCCGGCCGATGCGCTGGCGGCGCGCATCGATGCGCACATCGCACAGGCTCATTTCGCCGCGGCGTCGTGGGGCATCCATGTCGTCTCGCTCGACAGCGGGAAGACGCTGTACGCGCACGCGGCGGACACGCTGTTCACGCCGGCGTCGACCGCGAAGCTGTTCACGGCCGGTCTCGCCCTCGCGCGGTTCGGTCCGGATCACCGCATCCCGACCAGCCTGTTCGCGACCGCACCGGCACGCCGGGACGGCTCGCTGCCGGGCGATGTCGTCCTGGTCGGCTACGGCGATCCGATGCTCGGCAGCGACAGGCGCGTGTCGTGGGCCGACACGCTCGCGATCGAACTGCGCAAGACGGGCGTTCGCGCGGTCGAGGGCGACCTGATCGCCGACGCGACCTGGTTCGCGGCGCCGCTGTACGGGCGCGGCTGGGAAGCGGCCGACCTCATGACCTGGTTCGGTGCGCCGGCTTCGGCGCTCAGCGTCGACGACAACGTGGTGCGTCTCGAGATCGGCCCGGCGGCGAAGGTCGGCGGACGCGCACGCATCCGCTACGACGCGCCGTTCGCCGCGCCGGACATCGACAATGCATTGCGCACGGTCGCCGCCACCGACGTGACCGACATCAGCCTGTTCCGCGCGCCGGGCGACACCGTGCTGCGCGCGTTCGGCACTGTCTCGCGCGATGCCGGCACGCAGACGTATCGACTCGCCATGCCCGATCCCGCACTGGCGGCCGGCGAGCAGCTGCGCGCGGCGTTGCTGCGCCAGGACGTGCGCGTGACGGGCAAGGTGCGCAGCATCTACTGGCCGCAGCGCGAGGGTGGCCCCGATACGTCGAAATGGCATCGCATCGCCGACGTGTGGTCGCCGCCCGTGGCCGCGATCGTCGAGCGCGGCCTCAAGGTTTCGCAGAACCTGTACATGCAGAACCTGCTGCTGCTGGTCGGGGCACAGGACGCCGCCGAGGAGCGCGCCTCGGGTATCGTGGCCGAGCGCTTCCGCTCGAGCGAGGCGCGTGCGCTCGAGACGATGCAGCGCTGGCTCGCTTCGATCGGCATCGCGCCGGGCAGTGCGCTGCTCGAGGATGGCGCCGGCCTGTCGCGGCGCAATCTGGTCAGCCCGCGCGCGATGACCACGCTGCTCGTCCACGAGGGCAGTGCGCCCGAGGCGCAGGCATTCCGCGTGGCCTTGCCCGAGGCCGGCATCGACGGCTCGCTGACCGGGCGCATGCGCGATACCGACGCACAGGGTCGCGTGCACGCGAAGACCGGCAGCATGAACTACACCTGGTCGCTGGCCGGCTACGTGCGCACGAAGGCCGGCGAACGCCTCGCCTTCGCCCTCATGCTCAACAACTACGATCCGCCGGCGGCGCCGCGTGCCGGGGCGCTGCGCCCGTCCGCCGAGCTCGACGCGATCGCGGTGATGCTCGCCGCGCACGCCGACCGGTAGCGGCGCAATCGCGAGTCGCGCACAGGTGCGCCGGCACGTGCAGTTCGTTTCGGTGTAGGAGCGCACCCTGTGCGCGATCAATGCATATGCATGCACCCTCACGCACAGGGTGTGCTCCTGCAGGGCTGTCGCGGGTCGCGCACGGGTGTATGCGTGCAGGGTCGTCGCGGGTCGCGCACAGGGTGCGCTCCTACAGGGTCGTCGCGGGTCTCGCGCGCGCTGTGTTCGTGCACGGTCGTTGCAGGTCGCGCACAAAGCCTGCCTCGGCCCCGATACGGGGGTGCGTTCCTACAGGTTCACGCGAATCGCGCACTGGTGCGCCGGCATGTGCAGTTCGTTTCGGTGTAGGAGCGCACCCTGTGCGCGATCAATGCATATGCATGCACCCTCACGCACAGGGTGTGCTCCTGCAGGGCTGTCGCGGGTCGCGCACGGGTGTATGCGTGCAGGTTCGTCGCAAGTCGCGCGCGCGGTGTGTTCGTGCAGGGACTTCGCGAGTCGCGCACAGGGTGCGCTCCTACAGGGTCGTCGCGCATCGCGCAGCAGGAGGTTCCGGCTTCAGCCCTTGCGGTGCGGCTTGCGAGGCGGGCGTGGTCCGTCCGAACCGCGCTTCGGGGTGCTTCCGGCGTGCGCTGGACGCGACCCGTTCGGCCCGGCGGCGTGTTCGCGCGGTG
>JAFLDX010000027.1 GCA_017302215.1 Lysobacterales bacterium | reverse complement strand
CAATCTCAGGCTCGTCGAGCCCGAAGCGCCGGATCGCCTTCCTTCGCTCTCGGTCGTCGTGCTGAGCTACAACCGGCGCGTCTCACTCCTTGAGACCCTCAAGAGCCTCGACGACGGCCCGATCACGAGCCGCGCCCACGGACGTATCGACGGCTGGGCGCCGGGCAGCGTGTTCACTCTCGCCAACGGCCAGCAGTGGAAGGTGCTGAAGGGCGAAGTGCGGCTGCGCACCGCGCTCGAATCGCCCGAAGTCGTGGTCGTACCGGGCGTCGCCGGGCGCTGGTTCCTGCAGGTCGTCGAGGACATGCCGAAGGCGCGCGTCTACCGCATCGACTGAAGCTGCGTGCGCGCACGATGCGCGCCCTCGCGTGCTTGCCGCGCGTGCAGGCATCGCCCAAGATCGGTCAATGACCGCAACCGCCCTGTTCCGCACCGTCTTCCTGCTCGCCGTCGTCGCCCTGCTCGCCGCCTGCGCGACACCGCGCGCGCCGGTCGCGCCGGCACGCACGCCAGCCGAGATCCGCGCCGAGATCGTGCGCCTGATGCCGAGCACCGTGCGCGATCGCGAAGGCTGGGCGGCCGACATCACGGCCGCCTTCGCCGCGCAGCGCATCGAGGCGAGCACGTCGAACCTTTGCTCGGTGCTCGCCGTCACCGAACAGGAATCGACCTACAGCGCCGATCCGGGTGTTCCCAACCTCGGCCGCATCGCGCGCGCCGAGATCGACCGGCGCGCGAAGGAGAAACACATCCCGCAACTCGCCGTGCGTGCCGCGCTCGCACTCGATTCGGGCAATGGCCGCAGCTATGCCGAACGCATCGCCGCCCTGCGCAGCGAGCGCGAGATGAGCCTGCTCTACGAGGAACTGATCGGTCGCGTGCCGCTCGGCCAGCGCTTGTTCGCCGATGCGAATCCGGTGCGCACGGGCGGGCCGATGCAGGTTTCGATCGCCTTCGCCGAGACGCATGCGCGCGAGCACGGCTATCCGTACGAACCGGTCGACGGCTCGATCCGGCGCGAGGTGTTCACTCGCCGCGGCGGCATGTATTTCGGCATCGCCCACCTGCTCGGCTATCCAGCCAGCTACGAGCGACCGATCTACCGCTACGCCGATTTCAACGCCGGCTTCTACGCGAGCCGCAATGCCGCGTTCCAGAACGCGGTCAGCCTCGCCAGTGGCATCCCGCTCGCGCCCGACGGGGATCTGCTGCACCCGGACCGCGCACGCACCGGCGCGACCGAACTCGCCGTCCGCGCGCTCGGTGGCTCGCTGTCGATGGGCGATGCGCGCATCCGCCGCGAACTCGAGCGCCAGGACCGCCGTGATTTCGAGGAGAGCTCGCTCTACACCGGCGTGTTCGCGCTAGCCGACAAGATCGAGGGGCGCCGCCTGCCGCGCGCGGCGATGCCGCGCATCCGGCTCCAGAGCCCGAAGATCAAGCGCCAGCTGACCACCGAGTGGTTCGCGACGCGCGTCGACGCGCGCTGGCAGCGCTGCATGCAGAAATCGGCCGCGGGAACGCAGCGCGCGATGCCGACCAAACCCGTCGCCAGCAAGAAGCCGGCGCGCTGAACGCGACCGCGGCTGCGGACCCGCTCAGTAGTACCAGCGCGCGGTGACCTCGACGCCCGAGTGCCCCTCGTTGCGCCGGTACAGCACGCCGAGCGCGAGCAGGTCGTTGACGTGGAACACCGGCCCGGCCACGAATTCACCGCTGTGGCGGCCGAGAACGTCGCTGCGGCTGACGCTCGCGATGCCCTCCAGCCACGGCAGGAAGCGGTGGCGGATCTCCGCAATCGCGGCGACGCCCGTGTCTTCCACGCGCTCGCCGGTCGGGCGATCGAAGCGCGCGCGCACGACGGCACCCTCGAGTGCGACGAGCGTGTCGTCGCCGAGATTGATCCGCGCGCCGAGCCCCGCGCGCAGCGCGCGGCTGTTCTTCCAGGCGGGATTGCCGTAGGCGCCGGCATCGCCGTACGAACCGAACACGTGCAGGTGCTTGCCGAGTTCGTAGTAGGCGCCGAGCGTGCTGTTGCGGAAGCTTTCGCCGTTGACGTGGACCTGCTGGTGGCTGAGGTAGGCGTAGTCGTAGTTGAGCGGCTCGGCGCGCGCATCGCCGGCGAGGGCGAGGCCTGCCAGCACGGCGTAGGCGGCGGATGCGATGCGCACGATTCGATACTCCCGCGGTGTCGACGGGCGCGATGGTGACCGCGCCGGCGCGCCGCCGCAAGCCGGGCGCGTCACGCCGCGCGCGCTCAACCGAGGATCGGCACCGAACCGGACGGTGGAACCGGAACAGGAGGCGATGGCGCGAGGCGCCGCGTGAACGTCGCGGCGACGCGCTGCGATCGCAGGAAGTACAACGTCCACAACAGTGCCGCGAACGCGCCGCGCACGACGTCGGCGACGTCACTCGCGTCGACCTTCACGTTCGGCAGCAGGCCGATCAACCCGAGATTGGCCAGTTGCCAGACGAACAGTCCGATCAGGAATGCCGGGTAGAGCCAGCGCACGCTGGTCCGGCGCCGGAAATAGATGACGAGCAGGAGGATCGACATCACGAACATGCCGACCAGCCCGATCGCGGAGATCATCAGCGTTGGCGCGGCCAGCGCGGAATAGCTGTCGCTCGTCGGCGTGCTCACCGCGGTCCAGGTTGCGAGCGACCAGCTGTCGCGCGTCTGCCAGACCACGAAGATCGACACCAGTGGCGTCACGAGCAGGCCGAGGGTCGCCAGGACTAGCCAACCGCCGAGTCCGCTCGGTGCGCCGACCGCGGCGCTGCGGGCCGGCGGATCGATGCGATGCAAGCGAGCCGCCGCGAGCAGCCACAACGCGAACGCCATGCCGACGACGATGGCGAGCATCCAGTTCGGCTGCCAGTCCGAACCTCCGGTCGAGCCGCCCTGGGCAGGCCAGCTGAAGACGTAACCGCTGGCCTCGCGCGCGCGCGCCAGGTTCGCCGAATAGCGCGGGACGTCGGCAGCCGGAATCTCGTCGGTACGCGAACGGTAACGGTCGACGATGACGAGTCGACCGCGACGCGGCTTGATCGTGCGTTCGTACGAAAAGGCCGGATCGTCGATCGTCGAAGGCTCGCTTTCGGAAGGCCAGTCCTCGCCGAGCAGCACTTCCGTGGTCAGGCCGACGTCGACCGGATGGGCCCGCCACAGCGGCGCGGTGCGCACGGTCGACCCCGGCGCGCTCAACCAGCCGTCGAGATCGGGCGTCTCGACGACCGCCGAGCGCGTCATGCCGTCCTCGTTGAGCGAGGAGAAATCGGTGATCGAGTACCGCTCGGTCACGGTGACGCGGTTGGCGGCGAGGTCATCCTCGATCGCGAGCGGACTGGCCAAGATGATGCCCGGGAAATACCGTGCGTAGAAATTGAGATAGCTCTTCTGCAGCGCGTCGACGCCGTCCGCGGCAACGGTTGCGCGCAGGCCCTCGGCGCGCTCTGCGCCGAGCTTCGTCACGACGACATAACCGACCGTCTGCTCGAAACCGGCGCGTGCATCGTAGGTTGCGTGGATCTCGCGCAACGCTGGCGCGCGCCCCGCCGGTGCCATCGGCACGAGGCCGCGACTGTCGTCGGCGACGACCAGGGCGAACTCGAAGTCGGCCTGGGCGAGCGTGTCGAGTGCCGCATCCTGGCGCGGATTCGTCGGATCGAGCCAGTAGGTGCGATCGCCGATGCGCGCCCGCACGAGGACGTGGTCGAAACGGCCGGGACTCGGCAGCTGGTCGCGCAGGCCGCGTCGCAGTTCGGTCGCGACGAAGGCGGGCTGCGCATCGACGCCGAGGCGATCGAGCATCGCGAGCATCAGCAGGGTCTTGTCCTTGCAGTCGCCGAAGCGGCGCTCGAGCACGAGCGCCGGCGGGTTCGGCGCATGCGAGCCGGTCCCGATCGCGATGCCGAGGTAGCGGATCTCGCCCTGCACGAAGCGCAGGGTGGCGAGCAGGCGTCCGTCCGCGGTCGACTCGGACGCGGCGATGCGCGCGATCTCGCGCTCGAGTTCCGCATCGTCCTGCCCGGTCACCGCGTACAACGGCACGGCCCAGCGCGCCACCGCGTTCCAGTCGGCATACGTGCTCCATTGCACGAAGGCGGACGGGTCGTGCCAGGACGGCGCGTCGTCGTCGACGACGACGGCCGCGACGCGATCGGCTCGCCAGCGCCAGGACTGCAGCGCACCGTCCCGGGTGATCTCGGGTTCGAGCGCGGTGTTGCGCGTCGCGACGCGGATCGCCGCCGCGTCGTCGCTGAGCAGACGGGCATGGATGCGCGCCACCGGCACGCGATGATCGAGGTCGAACGTTCCGGAATCTCGCCCGCCGAACACCGGATTGCGGCCCGACAGACTGTAGGCGTAGTCGATCGTGTCGCCGACCCGCACGTCCTCGAGGAACACGCTCGCGGTCTTGCGCCCGTCGTAGATGCGCCGCTCGAGCTCGGCCTCGCGCTGCAGGACGCGCACGGTGGCGCCGGCCAGCTTGTCGATCACGCGCCCGTCGCGGATCAGGTCGATCGCGTGCAGCTCGAGCGTCTGCCACGACGGATCGAACCCGATCTCGATGTTGGCCGCACCTTCCACTCCGCTGATGTCGACTGCGCGGAGCGCCATGCGTCGATAGAGCGTTCGCGAGGAACGGATCGCGCGGACCTGGGTGTCGACGAGCAGATAGTCGAGGCCATCGCGGACCTGGCCCGCCGCCGCCGGATCGGCGACGCCGCGCTCGATCCCGACGACCCACGCCGGAGTCGGTCGCGTGGCGTAGTCGGCACTTCTCGCATCGGTGGCCATCGCCGCGCAGGCGATCGCGCCGAGGACGGCGACGAGTTCCTTCCATGCCGACGCGGACGCCGCGATGCGCTTGAATCCGAACATGTCATTCCCTGTTCCGGCGCGTCCGGCGCGCGGGTACGCCGCGATGGTCGGGCCAACGTGGGCGCAGCGCAAGTGTGGCGTCCCCCTGGATCGGGCCGCGCCGAAGATCGTCGCGCACGCGATGCAGGCGGCGCGGCTCCATCAAATCTCCTCGCTGTCTGCAAGGCGGCGTCGCAATCACGCGTCATCGTGGCATCGCACCGCGGATACGCGGTGCCGCCCATGCCATCGCCGGAGCACGCACCGATGAAGACGAACCGCACATGGCCCACGCTGCGCAGCGACCACGCCTCGCTGACGGAAACCCTCCAGGTCCTCAACGAGCGTCGCCGCCTGCTGCGCCTGCTCGGGGGAGCCGGCGCGCTCGCGCTGTTGCCGATGCCTTCCCTGGCCTGCACGCTGATCCCGAGCGAGACCGAAGGCCCCTACCCCGGCGACGGCACGAATGGGCCGAACGTCCTGACCCAGACCGGCATCGTGCGCTCCGACATCCGCTCGAGCTTCGGCAGCTCCGGAACCGCCACCGCGCCCGGCATCCCGCTCGTGCTGACCCTGCAACTGGTGAGCACGACGACCTCGTGTGCACCGCTCGCCGGCGTGGCCGTCTACATCTGGCAGTGCAATGCGACCGGCGGCTACTCGATGTATTCGTCCGGCGTGACCGCGCAGAACTACCTGCGCGGCGTGCAGGTTGCCGACGCGAACGGCGAGGTCACGTTCACGACGATCTTCCCGGGCTGCTACTCGGGGCGCTGGCCGCACATCCATTTCGAGATCTACGAAACCCTGGGCCAGGCCACCAGCGGCAACAACGCGCAACGCATCTCGCAACTGGCCCTGCCCGAGTCGTTCTGCCGCCAGGTCTACACGGACTCGCGTTACACGAACTCGCTGAACAACCTCAACAACGTGACCCTGGCCAACGACAACGTGTTCCGCGACGACCAGGCCGTGCATCAGTTGGCCACGATTTCCGGCAGCAACGCGAACGGCTACACGGCGCAGCTCGAGGTCGGGGTGACGATCACGGCCGACACCGACACGATCTTCTACGACGGCTTCGAAGGCTGAACGCAACTCGCCTTCGTCGCGTCCGCCAGGAGTGAGGGGTGATCGTCCCGTCTTGCGTGGATGAAGGGACCGCCCACGACCCGGTCGACCGACGCCATGCCGATTGCCGCCGATACCCCGCTTCGCCGCTTCGGCTTGGCGCTGTGTGCCCTGATCGCATGCGGCCACGCGCCAGCCGCCGGTTCGCGTGGCGGACGCGACGCCACCGTCGACTGCGCGTCCCTCGCCCGCCTGCCGCATGCGCCGATGAGCGTCGAGACCTGCAAGGCGCGAATGGCCGCCCAGCGTGATCTCTCCACGGCGATGGACGACCCGGCCGGCGTGCGCGCGGGCGACGAGGCCATGACCTGCACCGCGATCATCGCCGAGATGCAGTCGATCGGCTTCCAGGGCATCGATCAAGCCACGGCCGAAGCCGCACGCCGCGCCGGCGAAGGGCTGAGAACGACATATGACCGTGCGCATGCCGACGCCGCGGAGCTCGCCGCGAGGCAGTCCGCTGCAGCCGCCGCGGCGATGCTCGCTCCGCAACCGGTGCAGGGCGCGCTCTCGCTGGCACAGTCAGCCGAGCAGGCCGCACTCGCGAAGCGCGCCGCGGCCGAGCTGAGCGCGGCGCGCACGCGCAGCGCAGCGACGACGGCCGATGCGATGAGTGAACTCGCGGCGCGCCTGCAGGCCCATCCGCGCTACGCACGCCTGATGGCGCTGGTGCAGGCGCGCGGCTGCACGATGGACGATGCGCCGTCGGCTCCAGCCGCATCGGACGGCGCCCGCCCGCGGGACTGACCGCATGGGGCCGACGCCGCGCTGAACGTGCGCGCAGCGGAGCGAGCTGCGTTGCCGATCGATTCACTTCAGGCATGTTCGACTGCGGGCTCCCTGCACGAGGAGTCCACCGATGGCCGAGGCCAGCGAACTCGAAGCGAAACTCTGGAAGGCGTTGAAGTCCGATCGCACCATGATGCTCGGCATCGATGGCGCCGAAGACGGGCATTCACGGCCGATGACGGCCAACCTCGATGGCGAGCGGCGCGGGCCGATCTGGTTCTTCGTCGGTCGCCCGAATGCCCTGGTCGACCATCTCGCCACGCACCGTCGCGCGATCGCCGCGTTCAGCGCGAAGGACCACAGCCTGTTCGCGAGCATCCACGGCAATCTGTCGATCGACACCGACCGCGCCGTCATCGACCGCCTGTGGAACCCGTTCATCGCGGCCTGGTTCGACGGCAAGGACGACCCGAAGCTCGTGCTGCTGCGCTTCGATCCCGAGCAGGCGGAGGTCTGGCTCAACGAGTCGAACTTCCTGGCCGGCATCAAGATGATGCTCGGCATCGACCCGAAGCAGGACTATGCCGACAAGGTCGGCGAGGTCGACCTGCGTTGACTTCGTCGGCACGAACGTCGATCGTCGGCATGCCCGTTTGTCGCCCGGTGACCCCGGGCGAGTCTCCGCCCGCCGCCGGAGCCCGCGCATGCCGCCGATCCTGTACGCCCATCCGTTCTCGTCGTACTGCCAGAAGGCGCTGATCGCCCTCTACGAAAACGCCACGCCGTTCGTCTATCGCCACCTCGACGACGCCGACGGCGCGGCGCTGCGCGAACTGGAACAACTATGGCCGCTCAAGCGCTTCCCGCTGCTCGTCGACGGTCCGACCGTCGTCATCGAGACGAGCTGCATCATCGAACACCTCGACCTGCACCATCCCGGCCATGCGCCGATGCTGCCGAAGGATCCGCGTGACGCGCTCCAGGTGCGCATGCTCGACCGCTTCTTCGACAACTACGTGTCGACGCCGCAGCAGAAGATCGTGTTCGACGCGATCCGCGATCCGGCCGCGCGTGACGCGCAGGGCGTGCGCGAGGCACGTGCCATGCTGGATGCGGCCTACGCCTGGCTCGAACGCCATCTCGACGGGCGCACCTGGGCGGTGGGCGAGTCGTTCAGCCTCGCCGACTGCGCCGCGGCGCCGTTCCTGTTCTACGCAGACTGGACGCACGCGATCGACGCGAGGTTCGCGCGCGTGCATGCCTATCGCAGGCGATTGCTCGCGCGGCCGTCGTTCGCGCGCTGCGTCGACGAGGCAAGGCCGTTCCGGCATTTCTTTCCGCTCGGCGCACCGGACCGCGACTGACGCGGCGCCACCTCACTCGGCGATCGACAGCTCCGGCACGGCCAGACTGCGCTCGGGGTTGCCGGTCGCGCCGGTCATGAGGTTCGGCGCGAGATGGCCGACGTCACCGATCGAGATGACCTTGTAGCGGCCATCCGGCTCGACGCGGATGCGCGTGAGGCTGGCATGGCCGACCGACATCTCGAGCCAGGCGGTGGTGTCGACGCCGAGCGCGCGCGTGACGAGGTAGCGGATCACGTTGCCGTGGCAGACCAGCAGTTCGCTGCGCGGCGCGCCGTCGGCCGGACGGAAGTGCGCGTCGAACACGCGATCGAGGGCCGCCTTGCAGGCCGCCATCGACTCGGGCTTTTCCTTGGCCATGATCTCGGTGCGCCGCGTCGGCGGCGTGCACTCGGCCAGGTCGGGGAGGACCTTGAACGACTGGCCCGGCAGGTCCGCGCCGATGGTCGCCGCGGTGTCGCGCGCGCGCTGCATCGGGCTGACGTAGAGCGCATCGAAGCGGTTCGGCAAGGCGCGCAGGCGTGCACCGGCGAGGCGAGCCTGGGCGACGCCGATCGGCGACAGGCCCGGTCCGAGGCTTTCGTCGGCGCCCGGATCGGCGACGTAATGGCCGTGGCGCACCAGCACGATGTCGACGGCGGCCTTCGGCGCGGCTTGCGGCGCTTCGGCCGCGACGGCGCAGGTTGCAGTCGCGGCGGCGAGAATCAATGCGATCGGAGGAATGCGGTTCATGTGCCGAGTATCGCCCACTGCGCGATGCTTGCAAGCGTCGCGGTCGTCGCGCGGCAAATGCCGGCGCGATGGGATAATCCGCGGCCGCCGATCCGGAAGTCCACCATGTTCCGTTGGTTCGAATCGCTCGTCGACGTGTTCCCTCCGCTCGAGGAGCAGACCCCGCCTCGCTCAGTCTGGCGCTTCTACGTGCACTACCTCGCCCCGCTTTGGCCGCTGTTCGTGGCCACGCTGGTGGCCGGCCTGCTGCTCGCACTGGCCGAAGTCGCCATGTTCGGCTTCCTCGCACGCATCGTCGACCTCGTGGCCAGCGAGCCGACCGACGGCTTCTTTGCGCGCCACGCCGACCTGCTGCTCGGCATGGCCGGCGTCGTCCTCGTCGCCCGCCCGCTGTTCCTTGCCCTGCACAACCTGCTGGTCAACCAGGCGATCGTGCCGGGCCTCAGCAACCGCACGCGCTGGCTGACCCACAACTACGTCGTTCGCCAGAGCCTGACCTTCTTCCAGAACGATTTCGCCGGACGCATCGCCAACCGGGTCATGCAGACCGGTGCCTCGATGCGCGAATCGGCCGTGCAGAGCGTGGACGCGATCTGGTACATCATCGTCTACGCCGGCAGCGCGCTGTGGCTGTTCGCGCAGGCCGATCCTTGGCTGATGGCGCCGCTCGCGATCTGGATCGTCGCCTACTGTGCCCTGACCGCCTACTTCGTGCCGCGCCTCAAGGCGCGCTCATGGCTGGCGTCGGATGCGCGCTCGAAGACGATGGGCCGCATCGTCGACGGCTACACCAACATCGGCACGCTGAAGCTCTTCGCGCACGCACGACGCGAGGAGGCGTACGTGCGTGACGCGATCGTCGAACTGGTCGACCGGCATCGCGCGCAGACGCGCCTGACCACGGCCATGGACATCACCATCGCCAGCGTCAACGGCGTGCTGATCGTCGGCACGTGCGCGCTCGCGCTCTGGCTGTGGAGCCGCGGCGAGATCAGCGTCGGCGCGATCACGCTGGCGACCGGCCTGGTCATCCGCATCCACAACATGTCGGGTTGGATCATGTGGACCGTCAACGGCATCTTCGAGTCGATCGGCACGGTGCAGGACGGCATCGAGTCGATCGCGCAACCGACCGGCGTGCGCGACCGCGCCGATGCACGGCCGCTCGTCGTCAAGCGCGGCGACGTGCGCTTCGAGCGCATCCATTTCCACTATGGCAAGCGCGGTGGCGTGATCGACGGCCTGGACCTGCACGTGCGGCCCGGCGAGAAGATCGGCCTGGTCGGTCCGTCCGGCGCCGGCAAGTCGACCCTCGTCAACGTGTTGCTGCGCCTGTACGACCTCGAGGCCGGGCGCATCCTCGTCGACGAGCAGGACATCCGCCTGGCGACGCAGGAAAGCCTGCGCGGTGCCATCGGCGTGGTCACCCAGGACACCTCCCTGCTGCACCGCTCGATCCGCGACAACCTGCTGTACGGACGTCCCGATGCGAGCGAGGCCGAGTTGCTCGCCGCCGTGCGCAAGGCACGCGCCGATGCCTTCATCGACCAGCTCGTCGATGGCGAAGGTCGCCGCGGCTACGACGCCCACGTCGGCGAACGCGGCGTCAAGCTGTCCGGCGGCCAGCGCCAACGCATCGCGATCGCGCGCGTCCTGCTCAAGGATGCACCGATCCTCGTTCTCGACGAAGCCACCTCGGCGCTCGATTCCGAGGTCGAGGCGGCGATCCAGGAGAGCCTCGACGAGCTCATGGCCGGCAAGACCGTCATCGCGATCGCGCATCGCCTTTCCACGATCGCACGCATGGACCGGCTCGTGGTGATGGACGAAGGCCGCATCGTCGAAAGCGGCACGCATCGCGAGCTGGTCGAACGCGGCGGGCTGTATGCGCGCCTGTGGGCACGCCAGACCGGCGGCTTCGTCGCGGCCGACCGCGGCTAGCGCTCGGCAGCACGGGCGGACCCGATCGGCGGCGACGCATTACACGCGCGTCGGCCCGGTCGGTGGCTCGAGCGCGTCGACGAGCATCAGGCGCGCCTTGTACTCGCCTTCGTCGAGCGCACCTTCGTCGCGCAGCCAGGCGAAACGCCGGCGCAGGCGTTCCGGTGTCTCGCCTTCGGGAAAGAAGTCGTACTCGGCGCGCATCGCCGCCGCACGACGCGTCGCGATCTGCTCGAGGATGCGCGCGCCGTCGGCGTCGTCGACGACGTAGAGGTTGCCCTTGCTGCTGCCGAGCACGATGAAACGCGTCACGCGCACGTGATAGGCAATCACGCAGCCGATGCCGATGACGAGCCAGATCGAGACCGGGAATCCGTCCTTGCCGTCGGTCAACCGGAGCCAGGTCAGGAACGCGCCGAGCGCGATCCAGAACCAGCCGGCGTTGCGCAGCCAGGAATTGCGTTCGACCGCGGTCTGGCGTTCGTTCGAGACTTCCGGATAGGCGACCGAGAATTCGCGCTCGCCGGACGGGTCCTTGACGAAATACTCGAGCTTCTGTTCGCCGAACCTGTAGCGCGTGCGCGTCGAGTGCCGTTTCTGCGCGATCTCCATGATGTCTTCCTCCATCGCCGCGGCCGAACGCCGCGGTCCGCCCGCAGTATCGACGAAAACCGCGGTGCCGCGCACCGTCGCGCGGCACGATGGAGGATCGATGCGGCCGGTTCGGCCCTACGGTTCGAAGCCCGAGCGGAACAGCGTGTCGTCCGCCGGCACCGGCACGAGGGCGAGGAAGGTGCCGCCGACGATGCCGCCGTCCGCGCCGTTGGCGAGGATACCGAGGGCGGCGCCGGTCGTGCGGTCGTAGCGTCGAACGCGTTCACCCCACAGGACGAGCAACGAGCCGTCGATGCCGATGGCCATGCCGGTCGGGCGCGAGAGACCGCTGACCAGGGTTCCGCCGTAGGCGCCGGTGGTCGCGCTGTAGCGGTAGATCGCGCCGCTGCCCTCACCACCGACGAGGATCGTCGCCTCGTCGTCGAGGATGCCACGCGCATTGACCAGGCCACCGCTGCCCGGCGCGACGAACTGCGCCTGCACCTGGCCCGTCGCGGGATTCACGCGCGCGACGCTGTGCGAATCGTAGCCGGGCACGTAGAGCAGGCCGGCCGCGCTGACCATCATGCCGTTGTCGGCGCCGAGCAGGCCGCTGCCACCCGGCAGGATATTGCCGATGACCTGACCGGTCGCAGGCGCCAGTTCGTGCACGCGGCTCGTTCCGTAGCTGGCCACGAACACGCGGCCGCCCGCCGTGAAGTCGATGCCGGTCGGGTCGATGGCGGCGCCGAGCTGGGCGAACACGTCGACGAAAGGATAGCCGGCCTCGCGTCGGTAGCGCTGGATCTGGTCGTTGCCTTCGCTGACCACGTAGATCAGGCCGTCGACCGGATTGATTCGCACCGCCTGCGCGCCGCGGATGCGCCCGGCGCCGTCGAGCTGGCGCAGGAACGCGCCGGTGCAGGCATCGAAGATCGCGACGTTGTTCGAGAAGTAGCCGCTGACGAACAGGTGGTGGCTGCACGGCTGCGCACGTGCCGCCGGCACCGCGAGGCATGCGCTGGCGAACAGGACGGCGACGCGGAGGAGGCGGGAACGGACGGTCACGGCGGTGCTCCTGCGGGAAGGAGTCGCGACGATCCGCCCCGACCGACGCGATGTCCTTCGCGCGGGCTCCGCGACGCCTCCTTTTTTCCTCCTTTCCTGCTCGCTGCGCCGCGCTGGCCGGCGCAGCGGACGCGGCCGACGGTACGATGCGAACCGTCCGTCGGCGCCCGCCCGCAGCGGACGATCCCTGACGAACCGATGACCCACGCCCCGACCGAATACCGCTTCCGCGACTGGCGCTACGTACCGGAGACACGGCGTCTGATCGGCGTTTCCGGCGAGACGCGCCTCAAGCCGCTGTCCGATCGCCTGCTGCGCCAGTTGCTCGACGCGCCCGGCAGCGTGCTCGCGCGCGAACACCTGATCGCGACGGTATGGACGCGGCGCGAGGTCAACGACGAAGTGCTTTCGCGGGCGGTCGCCGAACTGCGCGCGGTGCTCGGTGACGACGCGCGTGAACCCCGCTACGTCGAGACGTTGCCGAAGGGCGGCTACCGCTGGATCGCACCGATCGAACGGGACGCCATCGCTCCGCCGTCCGCCATCGACGCCACCGGCGCAGGCGCCGACGGCCGCATGCACGGCCGACGGATGCGCCTGCGCATCGTCATCTTCATCGGTGCACTCGCAGCCGCCGTGGCGATCACGCTCGCCACGATCCGCACATCCGGCGATGCGCCGTCGCGCGAGCGCCTGGCGGCCCATCTGCTCGGCGCGAGGCCGCTCGCCGTCGACCCGCGCCTCGAGTTCGATCCGCGCTTCGATCCGTCCGGCCGCGTCGCCTACGTGCGCGCGCCGGCCGCTGGCGGCGCGAACGAACTCGTGCTCGCCGATCCGGCCAGCGCGGCCGAACGCGTGCTGTGGCGGGATGATGCGTCCTTGCGCAAGCCGGCGCCCTCGCCGGACGGGCGCGAGATCGCCGTGCAACGCCTGACCGCCGCTGGCTGCGAGGTCTGGAGCATCGCCCTCGTCGACCTGCGGCGCACGCGCCTCGACGCGTGCGCGCCCGGAAGCGTCAGCGGACTCGAATGGGTCGACGGCGGCAACGGCCTGATCCACGGCGCGGCGGCGATCGATGGCGCGCATGCTCCGGGCCTGGTCCTGCTCGATCGCCGCGACGGCTCGCGGCGCGTGCTGACCACGCCGACCGCAGCCGAGGGCGCGCATGTCGATCCACGTGTGTCGAGCGACGGCACGCGCATCGCGTACGCCGCAAGGCACGGCGGCGAAGGCCGGTTGTGGTCCGCGGACTGGCCCGGACTGGGCGCGCGCCGTGCGTTGCTGAAACGCGCCGAACCGATCTCGGGTCATGCCTTCGAGCCCGGCGGTTACGACCTCTGGGTCGCCGGCGACCTCACGCGCTACCGCGCCCTGCATCGCCTGCGCCTCGGCGGCGAGCCCGAACTGATCGGCGGCCGCGGCGCGCTGTCGATCGACCTCGCGCCCGATGGCTCGGCGGTGTGGGCCGAAGCGGCCTACGATGCGGACATCCACATCGGCACGGCAGCGAACCCGCAATGGGCGACGATCGCGCGTTCGAACCGCTACGAGTCGCAGCCGGAGTTTTCGCACGATGCGCAGCGCCTGGCCCTGGTCAGCAACCGCAGCGGCACCGAATCGATCATCGTGGTCGACCGCGACGGCGGGCGCGAACGCGCGCTCGTGCTCGACGCCGCGCTGCGCTGGGTGCGCCCGACCTGGTCGGCGCGTGAGGATGCGCTGATCCTGACCGCCTACGAGGACTCCGGAACGCGCCTGTATCGCTTCCGCCTGGACGGGGATCGACCGGAAGTGCTCGCCGGTCTCGGCGACGACGCATTCCACGGCACCGAACTCGCCGACCGCATCGTCTTCCTGCGCGGGCATGGCAGTGCGCGCAGCACGCTCGTTCAGCAGCGCGCCGGCACCGGCACGATCGAGGACCTCGGCCTCGGCCGCGTCGCCGCGTACCGCGCCTCGGCAGGATGGCTGGCCTGGATATCGGCGGACGACCTGCGCTTGCGCGTTGCGCCGTGGCCGCGGCTCTCGCCGGTGCGCGAGATCGCGCTCACCGTGGCGGGCGCCGGTGAATCGCTGGCCCTGGCCGGCGACGTGCTCGCCTATGCCGATGGCGGAGCCGTCCGGCTGCTTACGCTGCCCGACGGCGAACCGGTCGCCGTCGTCGGCGCACCGACGCCCGGCGGAAACGGGCCGAACCTCGCGATCGCCGCCGACGGCACGATCGCGATCGTGGCGATGACCTCGGTCAACATCGATCTGATGATCGCAGCCGCTGCGGCGCGATGAGCGTCCGGATCGCGGCGCGGGCGCGGCCGGGCGATCAGGCAGCGCGTGACACTCGCGCAACGGCCCGCCGTGCATCGAGCGTGCGTCGCGCCCACGCATGGACGCCCAGTCCCGACACGGCCATCGCCGCACCGACCGGGCCGGTCGAAGTCCAGCCCCAGCCGGCCGCGATGGCGAGGCCACCGAGCCACGGTCCGAGCGCATTCGCCGCATTGAAGGCGGCGTGGTGCGAGGCTGCGGCCAGTGTCTGTGCGTCCCCTGCGACATCCATCAGGTGAGACTGCAGGATCGGGCCGAGCGCACCCATCAGGCCGATCGCGATCGTGGCGACGACGATACCGATCAGCGAGGACGCCGCGAACGGGTACAGCGCGAGCATGGCGGCGGCCCATGCCAGGACGATCGATACCGCGCGCAGGCCGAAGCGATCGAACAGCCAGCCGCCGAGGCCGTTGCCGAGCACGGCGCCGACACCGAAGCCGGCGAGACCGACCGCGATCCAGCCCGAGGTCACGCGCGTGACCTGAAGCATCGTCGGCGCGAGGTAGCTGAACACGCAGAACATGCCGGCGAAGCCGATCGCGCCGATCGCGAGCGCCTGCCACACAGGCAATCGGTTGAATGCGCGCAACTCGTCGAGCGCGCGCGTCGGCGTCGGTCGATCGCGCGGCATGGAGGCCGCCACGAGCACCGCGGTGGTGGCGGCCACCGCAGCCACCCCCACGAACGCCCAGCGCCACCCCGCCAGTTGGCCGATGCGCGTGGCGAGCGGATTGCCGACGAGGATCGCCACGGTCAGGCCGAGCATGACGAGGCTGATCGCGCGGCCGCGCTGCCCCGGCGGGCTGATCGCGACCGCGCTCAGCGCGGCGACGCCGAAATACGCACCGTGCGGCAAGCCCGCGACGAAGCGCGCGAGCAGCGCGCCTGCGTAGCCGGGCGCGAGCGCGGTGGCGAGATTGCCGAGCGCGTAGAACGCCATCAGCGCGATCAGCAGCGTGCGCCGCGGCAGGCGGCCGCCGAGGATCGCGAGCAGCGGTGCGCCGACGACGACGCCGAGCGCGTACAGGCTGATCAGGTGCCCGACCCGCGGTTCGTCGACCGCAAGATCGCGCGCGATGTCGGGCATGAGTCCCATCGCCGCGAACTCGCTCGTGCCGATCGCGAAGCCGCCGAGGCTCAGGGCCGCGATGATCAGCGCACGATGGCGCGACGGCAGCGCCTTGGCGCTCCCGGCATCGGGTGTTGCGTCGGACATGCCAGCATTATGCTGCGACGCAACAACGCGCAGCAAGCGTCGTCGATCCGCGCCCGGCGCCGGACGCGCGCCGTGGAAGGCACGACGCGTCCGCGGACCGCTGGCGGGTCGGACCCTCGCGCGTGGATCGCGCGATGCGCAGGACGTTGCGTCCGCGCACGGCCCCCGAGCGCTCGTGCTACCCGCGCGCTTGCGACAGCGCGAAGTCGAGGGCAGCGCAGACGGCGGCGACCTGCGCCGCATTGCATTGCCGTGCGGTCGCGCGCGGGCTGTCCGGATACACCTCCGTGGTCGTCGTGTAGCGCGCACCGGTGATGCCGGCGCACAGGCCGAGCGCGCGGAGCGGATAGGCGATCACCCCGGGCGCAATCACGGGCGAGCCGATGATCTGGCCGTTCGCGTCGGCCGGCGCAATGTGGGTGACCTTCGCAACGGCCTCGATGATGGCCTGCTGGAAGGCCGGCTGCAGGTTCGCACTGTCGTCGACCAGGTAGAAACCGTCGGGAATTTCGCCGGGTTCGAACGCCTTGCCGTCGCGCGCGGCGAGCGCCGGGCGGAATTCGGTTTCGTCGCTGTCGGTCGTCTCGTGCAGGTCGACGTGCACGAGGAAACGCCCTCGCAACGGTGCGACGAGGGCCATCAACGCGGCCGATTCGGCGGCGGCACCGTCGGCGCGAAACGAGCGGTTCGGATCGACGGCGTCGGCATTCCAGCGCTGGATCCGCTCGTAGGCCCAAGGGCTCACGCAGGGCGCGACGAGCAGGTTGATGCGCCCGGCATAGTCGCCCGCGTGGCCTTCGAGGAACTGCAGCGCGCCATGCACGCCGCTGGTCTCGTAACCGTGCACGCCGCCGGTGACGAGCGCGCATGGCAAGCGCTCGTCCCAGCCCGTGCTGCGCAACGCGACCAGCGGATAGCGCTCCGGCGCGTAGTCGAGTTCGCCGTAGCGGACGACATCGAACCGCCCGCGCAGGCACTCGATCGCGGCGAGCACCTCGTCCGCGTAGCTGCGCCGGAGGCGCTGTCCGCTGCGCCACAGCGCGCGCTCGGCATCGCCCCATGGCTGTCCGGGCGTACCGATCGGAGGGACGGTGCTCGTCGTCATTGCCGCGTTCGCCTGTCGAGTGCAGAGGGCAAGGACTATAGGGATGCCGCGCTCGCTCCTGCAACGACCATCCGGCCGGCGCGCCCGGCGGCGGCGTCCGGCATCGCGATGGACTACCATCGCGCCACGTCACGCCGACGCCTGCCGGGGGCCTCCCATGTCCAGCATCGCCACGCCGACCGCGCGCCGCGGCCACCGCATCGTCCTCGCCGCCGCCGCACTCGGGCTCGCCTTGCCCTTCGCCGCCATCGCCGCGAAACCCGATCGCGCGGCGATCGAACGCGAAGTCGCGCGTCAGCATCCCGCCTCGATCAAGCGCCTGCAGGACTGGATCGCGCAAGCCTCGATCGCCGCCGAGGACCGGGCCGGCCGCGAAGGTGCCGAGACGATGGCGGCGCTCGCGCGCGATGCCGGTTTCCAGCACGTCGAAATACTCGACACCGACGGCAAGCCCGGCGTGTTCGCCACGCTCGATGCCGGCGCGAAGAAGACGGTCGGCCTCTACTTCATGCTCGACGTGAAACAGTACGATCCGGCCGAATGGACCTCGCCGCCGCTCGAGGCGCGCATCGTCGACCGCCCCGGGCTCGGCAAGGTCATGATCGGGCGCGGTGCGGTGAACCAGAAGGGTCCGCAATCGGCCCTGCTCGCCGCCCTGCATGCGATCCGCGCCGCCGGCGGCAAGCCTCCGGTCAATCTCGTCCTCGTTGCCGAGGGTGAGGAAGAGATCGGATCGCCGCACATCGGTCAGCTCGTGCTGCGACCCGAGGTGCAGGCCGCGCTGGCCAAGACGGTCGGCGTGTTCATGCCATCCGCCTCGCAGGACGCCGACGGCGGCGTGACCGTCAGCCTCGGCGCCAAGGGCGTGGTCGAACTCGAACTCGTCGCCAGCGGCGAGAAGTGGGGGCGCGGGCCGGCCAAGGACGTGCATTCGTCGCTGAAGGCCATGCTCGACAGTCCGGCCTGGCGCCTCGTCAAGGCACTCGACACGCTGGTCGGCGACGACGGCAACACGATCACGATCGAGGGCTACCCGCAGCCGCCGGCGATCAGCGCGGACGAGCGCGCGATGATCGCCGCGGCGGCCGCCAGGCGCGACGAGGCCAAGGTCAAGCAGCAGCTCGGCGTGCAGCACTGGATCGACGACCTCGCCTACCCGGCCGCGCTCGAGCGGCTGGTTTCGCAGCCGACGGTCAACATCGAAGGCCTGGTCGGCGGCTACACCGGCCCGGGCGGGAAGACCGTGCTGCCGCACCGCGCAGTGGCCAAGCTCGACCTGCGCCTCGTGCCCGGCATGAAGAAGGACGATGCCGTGGCCGCCCTGAAAGCGCATCTCGCGCGACGCGGCTACGGCGACATCGAGGTCAACGTCAGTGGCGGCTACGACCCGACCTCGACGCGCGCCGACGCGCGCCTGATCCGTGCCCAGATGGCCGTGCTCGAGCGCAGCGGCCTCGATCCGGCCCTGTGGCCGCGCAACGCGGGCTCGTACCCGGGCTTCGTCTTCACCGGGCCGCCGCTGAACCTCGCTTCGGGTCATTTCGGGCTCGGCCACGGCGGCGGCGCGCATGCGCCGGACGAGTACTACCTGATCGAGTCGAGCAACCCGAAGGTGCGAGGCTACGACGGCGCCGTGATGTCGTTCGTCGACTACCTGCAGGAACTGTCGAAGTAGCCGACCGGCCGGCGCGCCGGTGGCGCGGGGTGCTTGACGCGGCTGGTACGATGCATGCTTCGCCGCGGTCATCCCGGATCGGCAGGTCGGAATCGCGCGTGAGCTGGAAGTCGGGAGTCGGGTTCGCGCTGTCTGCCATCCTCGCCGGCCTGCTGGCGGCCGCGCCTGCGCGCGCGCTCGACGCGGGTCGGGCCATCGGTCAGCTCACCCACGTCTGGTACGAAAACCAGCTGCCGCAGGGCACGGTGCTGTCGATCACGCAACGCGTCGATGGCGCGATCTGGCTGGCCACCTACGGCGGCCTCGTCCATCACAGCGGCGCGCAGTTCGACACCATCGATCCGCGCGTCGCACCGGCCCTGCGCAGTTCGGCGATCACGGCCGTGCACGCCGACCGCGCCGGAACCCTCTGGGTCGGCACGCTCAACGGCGGCCTCTACCGCGGCGGCCTGCATGCGCTCGAACCGGTCGCCCTGCCCGCCGCCATCGAGAGCGTGTTCGGCATCGTCGAGGACCGCGCCGGCTCGCTGTGGCTGACCACCAACGCCGGCGTCGCGCGCATGGATCGCTCGGGCCTGCACCTGCTCGACACGGACAGCGGCTTCCCGCCGCGCGGCTTCTACCGCGCGGTCGTCGCCGATGCGGCCGGCGGGGTCTGGATCGCAGCCGACGGCTATGGTGTCGTGCACTGGCACGATGGCCGGGTCGAAACCTACGACGACACGCGCGGCCTGCCGACCAATGCGGTCTACAGCCTGGCCATCGACCGCGATGGCGTGGTCTGGGCCGGCACCCAGGCCGGTCCGGCGCGATTCGGGGACGGCCGCTTCGAACGCGACCCGCGCCTCGCCGCGCTCGACGACAAACGCATCTACTCGCTGCACGGCGACCGCGACGGCAACCTCTGGTTCGCGCCACTCGGCGTCGGCATCTGCCGCCTCAGCCCCGTGCGCTTCGACTGTGACGACAGCCTGGCCGGCATGCACGGCGAAACGGTGCGCTCGATGTTCGAGGACCGCGAAGGCAACCTGTGGATGGGCACGACGTCGAGCGGACTGCACCGCTTCAGCGACTCCAAACTCGTCACCGTGACCGGCGCGATGGCATCGAATGCAGTGCGCGCGGTGCACGAGGATCGTGATGGCACCCTTTGGGTCGGCACCGACGGGGCCGGGCTCGCGCGCTACGAGGGCCAGGCCCTCGTGCCCGCCGCCGCGATCAACGCGAAGCTGCCGAGCCAGCTCGTGCGCGCGATCGAGACCGATGCCGACGGCAACCTCTGGATCGCCGGGACCGAAGGCGTCAGTCGCATCGGCAGCGATGGCACGCTGCGCAACTACGGCATCGCCGACGGCCTTCCCGGCACGATCGTGTTCGCCTTCGCCCACGCCCGCACCGGCGGTCTGTGGGTCGGTACGCTGCAGGGCGTGGCACGCATCGTCGGCGACCGCGTCGAGGTCGTCGACGGGACCCGCGGCGACGACGTGCGCTCGTTGCACGAGGACGACGAAGGCCGCCTGTGGATCGGCGAGCGCAGCGGCCTGCGTTGCCTGCGCGACGGCAACATCGACCGCTGCGGTATCGACGGCCTGACCGGAGTCAGCGTGTTCGCCTTCCACCGCGACGACGGCGGCGATCTCTGGCTCGGCACGAGCGTCGGCCTCATGCGCATCCGCGGCAGCCGGCTCGACGAGTTCACGCGCCGAGCCGGCTTCTTCGGCGACGCCGTGTTCGCGATCCTCGATGACGCGGCAGGCCATTTCTGGATGAGCTCGAACCGCGGCCTGGCCCGCCTCGCCCATGCCGACCTCGCGTCACTCGACCGCGGCGATGTCGAACGGATCGAGCCGGTCTGGTACGGCAAGAACGACGGCATGCTGAACTCGCAGGCGAACGGCGCATCGCAGACTCCGGCCACGCGCACGCACGACGGGCGCCTGTGGTTCGGCACCGCCAATGGTGTCGTCATCGTCGATCCGCGCCACCTGTTGCTGAACACGCTGGCGCCGCCGGTGGCGATCGAACGCGTGCTGGTCGACGGCAGAACGGTCGATCCACTGACGCTGGCCACGATCGGTCCCGGCGTCGAACGCATCGAGCTGCACTACGCGGGCATGAGCTACGTCGCGCCGACGGCCGTTCGCTACCGCTACCGCATGGAAGGCTACGACCGTGGCTGGATCGACGGCGGCGCCAGCCGCGTCGCCGCATACACCAACCTGCCCCCCGGCGACTACCTGTTCCGCGCGATCGCCAGCAACAACGACGGCGTCTGGAACACCGATGGCGCGAGCCTGCGCTTCACGATCCTGCCCGACTGGCCGGCGACGTGGTGGTTCCGCGCGCTGGTCGCCGTGGCCATGCTCGGCGTGCTCGCCCTGCTCTACCGCCTGCGCGTCTGGCAGCTGCACGAACGCGAGCGCGCGTTGACGCGCGAGGTCGCCCAGCGCACCGAGGCCCTGCGCGCAGCCAACGACGAACTGAGGCGCCTCGCGGCCCTCGATGGGCTCACCCGCATCGCCAATCGCAGCGCCTTCAACGACCGTCTTGCCGAGGCCTGGTCGGCGCATGCGCGCAGCGGTGCGCCGCTCGCGGTCCTGCTCGCCGACATCGACGCGTTCAAGGCCTACAACGACCGCTACGGCCACCTCGCCGGCGACCTCGCCCTGACCGCGGTCGCCGGCGCACTCGCCGCGAACCTGCGCGACGACGTCGGCCTCGCGGCGCGCTACGGCGGCGAGGAGTTCGCCATCCTGCTGCCCGACCACACGACGGCCGCGGCCGAAGTCGTTGCCGGGCGCCTGCGCGCGGGCGTGCGTGGACTGGCGATCGAGCATGCCGCTTCCGACGTGGCTGCGTGCGTCACGCTGAGCATCGGCATCGCCAGCACGGACACGACGCGCGCGCGCAGCGCGGACGAGCTCCTGCACCGCGCCGACGAAGCACTGTACCGGGCCAAGGCGGCCGGACGCGACCGCATGGCGACCTGAGCGCGCGCGCTCAGCGCATGCGCACGGCGAGCACGCCATCGAGTGCCGGCTCGGCGCGGAAGCCGGACTCGCCGAGCCGACGCGCGACTTCGCGCGGCAGGTCGCGTCCGCTGGTCAGGCGGTTCGGCATGCCCGTGTAGTGGAACAGCTTGCCACCACGCCGGATCACGCGCGCGAGTTCGTCGTAGAACGCCTGCGAGTAGAGCTCGCCGGCGATGCCGAAGCGCGGCGGGTCGTGCAGGATCGCATCGAACGAGGCATCCGCAAGCGCACCGATCGCGACGGCGACATCGGCGTGCTCGAGTTCGAGGCGCCCACCGTGCGCCGCGTCATCCGCATCGGGCGACCACGGATTGAGCGTGCGCAGCCACAGCACGTCGGCGTTCTTCTCGAACGAGCGGATGCGTGCGGCGCCGGCCTCGAGGCAGCACGCCGCGAAGTAACCGAGTCCCCCGCACGTGTCGAGCACGTGCTTGCCGTGGACGCCGACGAGGGCGACCTTGCGCCGCGCGTCCTCGAACGGCGAGACCTGCGCGGTCGGCAGCATCTTGATGCCGTCGATCTCGAACGTCGGCGCGCCCCACGAGGTCGGCACGAGCTTGATCAGCGATCCCGAGTAGCGCGCGGCCGGCACGAAGCCATGGCCATCGTGGTGGTAGATCGTGCGCTCGCGGATTCTCCCGGGCCAGGCGTAGCGGCGGCCATGCCAGGCCCAGCCGTCGGCGTCGACCACGACGGAATCCATCGTGCGGCCGAGATCGAACGATGCGGTGCACGCAGGGTCGCCGCGCTCGCGGCAGGCGCGCAGGTGCTCGAGCAAGGGCAGCGTCAGCAATGGACCGGAGCGATGTTCCACTGGAATCCCGTATCGACGAAGAACCCCAGTGTGGCGCCGCTCGTCGCGGATCGCCAGAAAACTGCGCGCCGGTGCGATCGCGCCGTCAGTCCAGCGCCGCGCGTTCGTCTTTCGACAGGACCCGCGGCTCGCGAACCGGTTGTCCCTGCGCATCGAAGAATACCGAATCGCGCTCGCCGCGCAGGCGTGCGCGCGTGACGCCGAGGGCGATGCGCAAACCGCCGATGGCCAGGGTCAGCGGTGTCGACTTGACCGGTGAAGTCGCCGACTTCGCGTTGATGACGGTGCGTCCGCGCGCGCCGAGCCGTGCTTCCAGCGCGCCTGGCGCGACGTCGAGTGCGTCGCTGAGCACGCCCGCATAGGCCACCGACGCGCTGCGCGGCGTGTTGGCGAGCGGCATCCGGCAGCAGTCCGCGTACCAGCGCAACAGGCCGGCCTCGGTCAGCGAAAGACACGCCAGATGCCCGAGTCCACTCCGGATGTGCAGGGCCGCCGGCACGATCGGCACGATGTCGGTGCCTCCGGCGGCATCGAGCACGGCCTCGGCGCCGAGCACGCGGGCGAATGCGCGGCAATCCGTGCAGTAGCACGTTGCCCGGGCGTACGCGCGTTCGATGTCGACTTCACCGCGCAGGCCGCCACAGCGGCAGCGGAAAGAAACTGCCATCACGAATCCTCCGGGGCGCGCGAGAGGCGAGCAGATCAGGCGGGAACGAACAATGGCCGAGTGTCGCACGCGCGCAGCGGGCGTGCAGGTTGCCCGGCGCCTGGCGGTCGATCGACCGCCAGGCTTCAGGAATCAGCGCGCGGACATTTGGGCGCGCGCCCATTGCACGACCTGCGCCGTGCCGATGGCACCGGCGTGGCGCGCGACCTCGCGGCCACCGGCGAACAGCACGAGGGTCGGAATGCTGCGGATCGCGAAACGCGCGCCGAGCGCAGGCTCGGCTTCGGTATCGACCTTGCCGAGCCTGAAAGCCGGTTCCAGCGCCGGGGCCGCGCGCGCGAACGCCGGCGCCATCTGGAGGCAAGGTCCACACCACGGCGCCCAGAAATCGACCAGCAGCGGCACGCCGCTGCGCAGGGCGTGGATGTCGAAGTTCGCCGCGGTCAGCGCGAACGGCACTGCCGGGAAAAGCCGCGTGTGGCAGCGTCCGCAAGCGGGCGCCTCGGCCAGGCGCGCTTCCGGCACGCGATTCATCGCCGCGCAATGCGGACAGGGCAGCAAACGTGCAGCATCGTTCATGGGTCGGGACATGGGTGGGGCACCGGCGATTCGCAAGAGCCGAGCGTGGATCACCGTCGCGGCGGGCCGACGATCGCGCGCCCGCTCAGTCCGCGCCGATCAGGACGCGGATGTGCGCCGCCGCGCTGCGTGCAAGCGGACTCAGCACATAGCCGCCCTCGAGGCACGAGATCACGCGCCCGCCGCAATGGCGCGCGGCGACTTCCATGATGCGCCGCGTGACCCAGGCATAGTCGGACTCGACGAAACCTAGATGGCTCATGTCGTCCTCGCGGTGCGCATCGAAGCCGGCCGAGACGTAGACGAGCTGCGGCCTGAACGCGTCGAGTGCCGGCAGCCACCGATCCGTCACCGCGGCGCGCAGCGCTTCGCCGCCCGTGCCGGGTGCGAGGCCGACGTTGACCATGTTCGTGCCGTTCGCCTCCTCGCCGTTGAACGGATACAGGTTCTTCTCGAAGATCGAGCACATCAGCACGCGCTCGTCGTCGCGGAAGATGTCGGCGCTGCCGTTGCCGTGGTGGACGTCGAAATCGATCAGGGCAACACGTTCGAGTCCGTGCACGTCGAGCGCGTGATGGATGCCCACGGCGACGTTGTTGAAGAAGCAGAAGCCCATCGCAGCCGCGCGCTCGGCGTGATGCCCGGGCGGCCGCACGCTGCAGAATGCCGTCTCGACGCGGCCACCGAGCACGAGATCGGTCGCCTCGATCGCCGCACCTGCCGCGCGCAGGGCCGCCGGCACGGTGTGCGGTCCCATGCTCGTGTCGGGATCGACGTGGACGTAGCCTTCGCTCGGTGCCATCGCCAGGATCTCGTTGACGTACAGGAGGCTGTGCGCGCGGCCGAGCTGCTCGACGCTGGCGAGTGGCGCGTCGAACTCGGTCATGTGGTCGAGCAGCCCCTTGATCAGCAACTGGTCATTGATTGCACCCAGGCGTGCCGGGCATTCGGGGTGGTCGACACCCATCGAATGGCGGGAACAATCGGGATGAGTGATGTAGGCCGAACGCATGCACGCTTCCTGTACGCAGACCGCGGCGGACGTCGCGGATACGCGGGTTTTTCCACTCTGGTCGATTCAGCCGGCGAATCCCTCCAGCACGATCTTGCCCTTCGCGCGACCGCTCTCGATGTACGCGTGCGCGCGCCTGAGGTTGGCCGCGTTGATCGTGCCGAAGTGCTCGCCGAGGGTCGTGCGCAAGACGCCGGCATCGACGAGCTGCGCGACTTCGTCGAGCAGTTCGTGCTGGGTGATCATGTCCGGCGTCTCGAACAGCGCTCGCGTGAACATGAACTCCCAGTGCAGCGAGGCCGATTTGCGCTTGAGCGCGCTGGCATCGAGCGACGCCGGATCGTCGATCAGGCCGAGCCTGCCCTGCGGCGCGAGCGCCTCGACGAGCTGGGGATAATGCGTCCCGGTATGCGTCAGGCTCGCGATCATCGGCACCAGCGGCACGCCGATGCGCTTCAGCTCCGCAGCGATCGGCTGCGCATGGTCGATCACCTCGTGCGCGCCGAGCGCTCTCACCCACTCGGCCGTTTCCGCGCGCGATGCCGTGCCGATCACGTCGAGCCGGGTCAGCCGGCGCGCGAGCTGCACGAGCATCGAGCCGACGCCGCCGGCTGCACCGACGATCAGCAGCGCCTCGCCCTTACCGCCGTCGCGCGGCACGCCAAGCCGGTCGAACAGCAGCTCCCATGCCGTGATCGCGGTCAGCGGCAACGCCGCCGACTGCGCGAAGCCGAGCGAGGCCGGCTTGCGTCCGACGATGCGCTCGTCGACGACGTGGCGTTCGCTGTTGGCGCCCTGGCGCGCGATCGAACCGGCGTAGAACACGGCATCGCCGACCTCGAACAGGGCGACCTCACCGCCGACCGCGACGACCACGCCGGCCACATCCCAGCCGAGCACCTTCACCTCGCCCTCGGCCGGCGCCGCACTGCGGCGAACCTTGGTATCGACCGGATTGACCGAGATCGCACGCACCTCGACCAGCAGGTCGCGCGGACCGGGCACGGGATCGGGCAGGACCAGATCGAGCAGCGCATCGTCGCGTTCGATCGCGCCCGGTGCGTGGTAACCGATGGCTTTCATGTGCGGGGATCCTCGTGCGATGTCGTGTCGCGGCGATTCACGCCGCTGCAAGGGCCGGACACGAGCGGCCCGAGACCGAGTGGCTGAAACAGACGTGCTGACATCGCGGGATACCCTGATCGTGCGTCTCGGTCGGATTCGCTCGAACGAAGTCCGCGCGTTGCGGGCGCGGCTTCGTCCACGGCGCAGTTCGATCAGAGCATCCCTCGGGCGTCCGGCGCAACCGGGCGGATCGAGTGCGGTTCAACCTTCCGCAGAGTGCCATTCGAAGTGCGTGGGCGCGAGGGCCCGCCGCATGGCGCGGGCGTCGAACGCGGCGCCGAGCGTAGTCGCACCGGCCACCCCGGCGCCGCCGTCCAGCAAGCGCTGGGCGGCCTCGACCACGAGTGGCGCCGAAACCGCGTAGATGTCGCGACCGCGCGCCGTCGCGCGACGTTCGCCGCGCGCGTCGAGGAGGGCAACCTGCATCACGAATGTCTGCGCGGAGCGGCCCCGCGCATCCACAACGGGTGGTTCCGGCGTCGCCGTGTCGCGGATGTCGCGCAATGCCGTCGCGCCGAGCCATGAATCCATCCGGCGCACGTCGAGATGGTGGTTCAACGTGACGATCTCGCTGAACGGCATCGCCTCGACCGCTTCGACACCGTGCTCGCCGCCGAAGTCCCAGTCGCGGCGCGCAGCGGGCAGCGCCATCGGAACGAGCACGCCGTCCGCGACGACCCGACGCGCGTGCCGGTTGCGCTCGCCGGTGCGGCGCGTGCCGGCGGTCGGCCACCAGCGATCGAGTGCCACC
>JAFLDX010000260.1 GCA_017302215.1 Lysobacterales bacterium | reverse complement strand
GCTGCCGGCCGCCGAGCCACCGGCAGCGCCGGCAGTGGCCGCGCCTGCGCAGGCCGCGAGCGTGCCGCCGGCACCGGCCGGGAGTTCGATTCGGCTCGAGGACGTGCGTGCATTCACCGCCGTGTTGAGCCTCGTCAAGCAGGCCTACGTCGAGGAGATCGACGACCAGAGGCTCATGCAGGCGGCGATCCGCGGCCTGCTGGCCGGGCTCGATCCGCACAGCGAGTACCTCGAGGAAAGCGCGATCGACCAGCTCAGCGAGGACACCAGCGGCAGCTACCAGGGCCTCGGCATCGAGGTCACGACGGTCGACGGAACCTTGCGCGTCATCTCGCCGATCGACGACACCCCGGCCGCACGCGCCGGCGTCCGGCCCGGCGACACGATCCTGCGCATCGACAACGTCGTCGTGCAGTCCGACAATGTCGCCGACGCGGTCGAACTGCTGCGCGGCAAGCCCGGCACCGAGGTCACGCTGTCGATCCTGCGCGAGGGCACGAGCGCTCCGCTCGAGTTCAAGCTCAAGCGCGAGACGATCCGCGTCGCCAGCGTGCGCGGACGCCTGCTCGAACCCGGCTATGCCTACCTGCGCGTCAGCCAGTTCCAGAGCGAGACCGGCAGCGAGCTGCGCAAGCGCATCGACCGCCTGGCGAAGGAGAACGCCAGGCCGCTCGCCGGCGCCGTGCTCGACCTGCGCGCGAATCCCGGCGGCCTGCTCACCGCGGCGGTCGAGGTCAGCGACAGCCTGCTCGACAGCGGCACGATCGTGACCACGCGCGGACGCATCAAGGAAGCCGGCATGGAGTTCCGCGCGACGCCCGGCGACATGCTCGCCGGCGCACCGGTCGTGGTCCTGATCGACAACGGCAGCGCCTCGGCCGCCGAGATCGTCGCCGGTGCGCTGAAGGACAACCATCGCGCGTTGCTGATGGGACGGCGCAGTTTCGGCAAGGGCTCGGTGCAGACCGTGCTCTCGCTCGACGAGAAGCACGCGCTCAAGCTGACCACCGCGCGCTATTACACGCCGAGCGGCGTCTCGATCCAGGCCGCCGGCATCGTGCCCGACATCGAGCTCGGCAACCTCGCCCTGACCGAGAACGAGCCGTCGCCGTATCCGGCCACGAGCGAGCGCGACCTGCGCGGCCACCTGCGCGGCGACAACGAAGCCCCCGCGGGCGGACCGGCCACACCCCTGCCGACCGTGCAGAGCAGCGCCCCGCGCGACTACGCGCTCAGCGAAGCGCTCAATGCGCTGAAGGCGATGGCCCTGCAGCGGCGCGTCGCGCCGGCGGCGGCGCAGGGCGGCAAGGGTTGATGCACGCCGTCATGCGCACGCGCGCCTCCGCACGACGCTGAGCGCGCCATGCAACTGATCCCGGTCTACCGCATCACCGTGTTCGTGCCACCGGCGCACCTCGAGGCACTCAAGGCCGGCATCCTCGCCGTCGATGCGCTCGCGATCGGCGACTACCGCGAGGTCCTGTGGACGGCCGCGCCGGGCCTCGAGCAGTTCCGCCCCGAAGCCGGCGCGCATCCCGCCCTCGGCGCTCCTGGCGAGCTGACCTCGGCGGAAAGCATCCGCCTCGAATTCTCGATCCCGCGCGATGCCGAACGCCTGCGCCGCGTGATCGTCGACGGCATCCACGCCCACCACCCGTGGGAAGTGCCGGCCGTGTTCGTCGACGAAGCGGTGTTTCCGATGCCGTGAACTGGGCGCGTTCGGGACAACAACCGGGACGCCCACTGCTCATCACGTCGCGAGGCCGCTCAACGGACCGCAGTGGTCATGCGGGATCGGGTTGGCGCAGGCAAAACGATGGGGTCAGGTGTTTCCACACCGCCGGCACGGCACTGCGGTCGCGCCGCATCACCGCGATCACATGGGTGGGCGTGATGCGGCCGGCGAGCATCTCCGCTTCGTCGCGGGCGTGTACGCGGTCGATGAAGTCGCGGTCCCAGTCGCGCTGCGGGTCGAAATGCGGGCCGAAGCCGCGGTCGATGAAGGGGTCGACCAGATTGCCGTAGCCGATGAAGAGGTCGAAGCCGAAACGTTGCACGGCGAGTGGCAGGATGTCCTGGGCGCGTATGCCCTCGAAGCCCACGACCGAGCAATCCCAGTTGCCGAACTCGGCTTCGTGCCGGCGCAGCTGGATGTTGTATCGATGGGACTTGGGCAGTTCCTGCCAGTACTGCTGCACGATCTCCAGCGCCTCGGGCCAGCGCCTATGGCCGTTGCGGCCGATCATGTCGGAGGTGATGAAGATGCCGTTTTCGCCGATCGCTTCGAGCACGGCATCGAACAGCGCCTCCAGTTCCACCACGTGGTGCAGGCTCTGGTTGGCGATGACCACGTCGTAGCGGCCGTCGGGCTGCCAGCGGTTGAAGTCGCCGTTGACGAAGGCGAAATGTTCGCTCAGGCCGGCCTCCGCGGCCAGCACGCGGCCACGCTCCAGCATGGCCGGGGTGATGTCCAGGCATTCGATGCGGAGATCGGTGATGCCGCGCTCGCGCAGCAGGCGCACGACCACCAGTTCGCATTCGCAGTTGCCTGCGCCGATGCTGACGATGCGCAGCGGCCGTCCCAGAGTGCGGTACTGCTGTTCGATCTGGCGCGCAAAGAAGTCTTCCGGGTAGGAAAAGCCGAACGATTCGAGCAACGGACGAAGAAAGGTATTCGACCAATAGCTGTAGATCGGAGGAAGGTCGTTGACGCGCTCTTCCCCGGAAAAGCGGGACACTTCCTGCCGTACACGTCCTTCGTAAGTGGAGTCCGGAAGATCGACGGGCGATAGGGAATACCACCAGCGCCCGATCGGAACCTTGAGGGCCGAGGGCAGCAACCGGGCGATCGGGCGCAGGATGCTTTCGAGCTGAGCGTTTCTCGTCACTGCTCATACCCTGGACGGAGAGGCAACGCCCACCATTCTACTCAGCGACGGCCGCGACACGCGTCCTCGATCGACGCCAGCTCAATCGAATCCGTTCTCGAACACATCGTCGGGCAGGGCGCCGACGGTCAGGCGCGCGATGCGCGCACGCGGCTGGCCGGCGACCTGGGCGAACATGCCGCCGACGAGCAGGCGCTGGTCGGGCTGCAGCGCGGCGGTGATGATCAACGAGTCGAGCACCGGTTCGGCGAAGCTCGTGTCGCGCGCGCCGTTCGCCTCGAGGCGCGCGATGCGATCGGCGCTCGTGCCGGCCGTGCCCCAGCGCATCTCGCCGGCGATCGCGATGCGGCCGTCGGCGAGCGGAACGATGCGCGTGATCGTGCTCGAGCGCAGCGCGGTGTTGGCAAAGCCGGTGTCGGGGGCGCCGTTCGTGCCGAGGCGGCCGACGAAGTAGGTTGCATGCGTGCCGAGCGCGCCGAACGAGCCGGCGACGAGCACCTTGCCGTCGGCCGGGCGGGCGAGGTGCTCGACCGTGCCGACCACTTCGGTGACGGCGAAGCCGGTGTCGACGGCACCGCTCGTGCCGAGCCGGAGCACGCAGTAGCCGCCGCATTCGCTGCTTGCGTCGTCGAGGAAGCCGGCGATGACGACGCGGCCGTCGGGCTGCACGAGCAGCGCGTCGACCGCGCCGCCGAGCACGGGCGGGACGAACGTCGCATCGAGCGAACCGTCGGCGAGCAGGCGCGCGATGCCGTCGCGCGGCTGGCCGGCGACCGTGGTGAAGCCGCCGGTAACGACGATGCGGCCGTCGGCCTGCACGCCGAGTGCGGTGATGCCGAGCGCCGAGGGACCGACCTGCGCGACGAACGCCGGATCGAGCGTGCCGTTCGCGAGCAGGCGCGCGACCGAGACGCGCGCGCTGCCGCCGACGCTGTCGAACTCGCCGCCGATCACGATGCGCCCGTCGGCCTGCAGCGCGATCGCGTTGACGCGGTCGTTCGGTACGGCGGGGGCGACGTCGATCGCGCCGCTCGCGGTGACGCGCGCGAGGTTCGGCCGCGACTGCCCGCCGGCGCTGGCGAACTGGCCGCCGACGAGGATGCGGCCG